>NZ_JAFNNL010000010.1:0-41993 GCF_026536805.1 Gilliamella sp. B3482
TGTCACTTATCAAGACTTAATTTTTTGAGTCCGTAGACTTTTAATTTTTCGTCTCGCAAGTGCCCACACAGATTGTCTGTTTCTTTTTTTTAAAGAGCTGACAGCTTTAAGTTAACTTCACAATTTCTTGCTTCAGTTTGCTGTCTCAAGGGCTGCGTATACTACGCTACACCTTTTTATTCGTCAAGATCTTTTTTCAATATTTTTGATCTTGTTCACCAACTTCATTATCGCCTGCTTTCGCTGACGCCGTGTCAGTGGATGCGCATTATAGAGCCTTAGAAAAATCATGCAAGCGATTATTGCAAATTTATTTCCGTTTGTGTTTTTTTTACACATGACGCTGTGAAAATAAACTAATTCTATACAAATTTTACAAACTTTCTTTAATTTACTATTGATTATATAATTGCTTTTTTCTATTTCAGTCTAACTTTTTAAGTGGATTTTTTATGCCTTTCACTTTTGCACATCCAGCAATTGTTTTACCTTTTTACAAAAAGCCTAAATTTTTTTCCATGACAACCTTAATTATAGGTAGTATGTCACCTGACTTTGAATATTTTCTTAGAATGAAAATAAAAAGTGATATGAGCCATACTTTATTGGGTATCTTTTATTTTGATCTACCAATAACATTAATGGTTGCTTTTATCTTTCACTTTATTATTCGTAATGAATTGATCAAGAATTTGCCCCATTTTCTTTATAAACGGTTTGCTCATTATCTAAATTTTAATTGGCGTGAATATTGCTACCATCACTGGTTTATTGTCATAACTTCTGCATTAATTGGCGCACTATCTCATTTAGTTTGGGATAGTTTTACCCACTTAACGGGCTTTTTTGTACAACACCTATCTTTTTTACAACAGACAATTTCATTAAAAAATACTAATATTCCTATCTACCAATTACTCCAACATGGAAGTACTTTGATAGGATTTAGTTTAATATGTCTCTTTATTTTCAGATTACCGATCTTGGTTGATAAGACAAATAAAATTAGCTTTCTATATTGGGGGACAGTGTTTTTGATTTTTTTAAGTTGTTTTTCTCTTTTTTTCGCCAGTACTATTCATACCTTTGGTCAAAGTGTGGTGAACTTTATTAATGCACTATTTTTAGGGTTAATATTATCACCTCTTATCGTGAAAATTATACGGCATTAATTTTAAATGCCGTATAACAATAGTATTTTTAGAAAATTATGACTCTGCTTTTATTTTATTGGGTAAATCCGCCAAGCTGTCAATTACCCAATCAGCTTGCGCTAATGCTTCTTCAGTAATGGCATCACCGGTTTTCACCAAAACCGTTTTTTTAACTCCGGCCTTTTTCCCCGACAATAAATCAGACACTCGGTCACCGACCATATAAGAGTTGGCAATATCAATTTTTAACTCTTTCGCTGCTGTTTGTATCATACCGGGATTTGGTTTTCGGCATTCACAGTCATCAACCAGAGGATCATGTGGGCAATAATAAACACCATCAATGTCAACACCTCGGTCTTGTAATGACCAATCCATCCATTCTGTTAAGGTATTGAATTGCTCGTCAGTAAATATGTTTCTCGCAATACCAGATTGGTTAGTTGTAATAACAAGTAAAAAACCCATTTCTTTGAGTTCTCGCATTGCATCAATTACACCATCAATAAAGTGGAATTTATCAATAGTGTGTACATAATTGTAATCTATATTAATTGTACCATCTCGATCTAAAAATATAGCAGGCTTCATGTTTAATCATCTTCCTTTTATAGAGGTGTCTATCTAGCTTTATATAGGATATTATCGATTGACATAGATGTCTAGACGTCTTAATATTTATCCATTCCTTTTTATTAGTATATATCATGATAAAACTTGAACACATCTCAAAAAATTTTGAGCACAATAAAACCACTATCCATGCTTTAAAGGACATTTCATTAAATGTTCCTCAAGGTAAAATTTATGGTGTTATTGGCAAGTCAGGCGCAGGTAAAAGCACATTAATACGTTGTGTCAATCTATTAGAAAAACCAACCAGTGGAAAAATATTTTTTGACAACCAAGATATCACCCATTTATCTAATCGAAAATTAATTGAAGTACGCCGAAAGATTAGCATGATTTTTCAGCATTTTAATTTGTTATCATCTAGAACTGTATTCGATAACATTGCTTTTCCACTTGAACTAAATAAAACACCTAAAAAGGTAATCAAGCAAAAAGTAAATGAGCTTATTGAACTTGTAGGTTTAAGTGAAAAGGCTGATGTCTATCCAGCTAATTTATCGGGTGGACAAAAACAACGCGTCGCTATTGCTAGAGCGTTAGCAAGTGATCCTAAAGTATTATTATGTGATGAAGCAACCAGTGCCCTTGACCCTGAAACAACACGTTCTATTTTAGCATTATTAAAAGATATCAACCAAAAACTAGGTTTAACCATTTTATTAATCACTCATGAAATGGATGTTGTTAAACAGATTTGCGACCAAGTAGCAGTTATTAGTAACGGAGAATTAGTTGAACAATCTTCAGTCGGTGAAATGTTTTCGCATGCTAAAACAGATATTGCAAGGCAATTCATTCAATCAACATTACACCTTACTATTCCAGATGATTATTTAGCTAGACTAACACCAGTACATAAAGAAGGACTTAATCCACTTGTTCGTTTGGAATTTTCTGGTGTATCGGTAGATTTACCTTTACTGTCTCAAATAGCTAAAGAATTCGAAGTTGATAGTAATATTATCAGCGCTCAGATGGATTATGCGGGTGGCGTTAAATTTGGTTTGATGTTAACTGAAATGAAAGGAAAACAGAAAAGTACTGCATCAGCAATTGCGTTTCTAGAAAAAAATAATACTAAAGTTGAGGTTTTAGGCTATGTTTGATTTTATTCCTTCATTTAAACCATTTGAATCGATTTTTCGCTATTTAGCTCAACATGGTTTCTGGGAAGATTTTGTTACCTTTTGTTCTTCATTTAATGGTTTTAGTGAAGCAATGCTATTCAAAATGGCACAAGCAACCGATGATACTATTTATATGGTGTTGTTATCAGGTTTTTATGGAACGTTAATTGGATTACCGTTAGGTATATTGTTGTATGTCACCCGAAAAGGAAACATACTTGAAAATGACATTGTAAATTTTACATTCTCTTTTCTCACAAATATATTTCGAGCAATTCCTTTTATTATATTAATTTTATGGATAAAACCTTTCACAGTAGAAGTAATGGACATTATAACCGGCCAAGCCACCTTTTTAGGTAGACAAGGTGTTATTGTTCCGCTTAGTGTAGGTGTTGCACCTTTAATTGCAAAAATGATTGAAAATGCTTTACTGGATATTCCTAAAGGTTTAATTGAAGCTGCTCGTTCAATGGGAGCCACACCATTACAGATTATATATAAAGTTCTTATTCCCGAATCTCTACCTATTATTATTAATAGCATGACAATAACACTGATAACATTAACAGGCTATATTGCACTCAGTGGAGCTGTTGGGGCTGGAGGCTTAGGGCAATTGGCTATTCAATATGGCTATAATAGTTACAAACCCGCTATAATGAATACAGTTGTTATTTTATTAGTTATATTAGTATTCCTAATCCAAGCTATTGGCAATAGGATTGTAAGGTATGTTACTCATCATTAATTTTGGAGAAAATTATGTCAATTAAACAGCTAGCACTAGCCACTACTTTGGTAAGTGCATTTTTTTTAACAGGTTGTGATAATAAACAATCGTCTGTAACTGATAACAAACCAGCAGAACCAGCAAAAGTAAGTACTATTAAAGTTGGTGTAATTTCAGGTCCTGAACAAGAAGTAGCAGAAGAAGCCAAACAACAAGCTAAAAGCCTTTATAATCTTGATGTTGAACTTGTAATTTTTAATGATTACGTTACTCCAAATCAAGCATTAAATGATGGATTAATTGATATTAACGCTTTTCAACATAAACCATATTTAGATGAACAAATCAAAGAAAGAGGTTATAAATTAACTGTTGTTGGTAACTCATTTGTTTACCCTATTGCAAGTTACTCACACAAATTAAAACCGATTGAGAATAACAGTGAAACTGGGGAAGGTGTAAAAGTAAACTCACCTCGAGGCGAAACGTTCTTTATTCCAGCTAAATCAACAATTGCCATTCCTAATGATCCTACAAATTTAGGTCGTGCATTACTTTTATTACAACATGAAGGTTTAATTACTGTTGATAAGACAAAAGGTTTATTGCCAACTGTACTTGATATCACAAGTAACCCATATGAATATAAAATTATCGAACTAGAAGCTCCGATGCTACCTCGTTCGCTAGATGATTCGCAAGTCGATCTTGCTATTATTAACAATGCATTTGCTGGACAAGCAAATTTAACACCAAGCAAAGATGGTATTTTTGTTGAAGATAAAGAGTCTCCATATGTTAACATTATCGTATCGCGTGAAGCGGATAAAGATAATGAAAATGTAAAAAACTTTGTTAAAGCTTACCAAACTGATGCAGTAGCGCAAAAAGCTGACCAAATTTTTAATGGTGGCGCAATTCGTGGTTGGTAAATTAGCAAGCTATAATTTATTATATTCCGTCGGCATTCGTCGACGGAAATCATTAAAATAATTAAATAAAGAATCAACAATGACATATCAATTTGAACCAATTGGTATCATCCAGTCACCTTATGTTGAAAAATTTGCAGTGCCTCGTCAACCCAATCTGGTCAAAGCTGCTCAAGGTGAACTACATTTACTTACACCATATAACAATCCTATCAGTGTCAAAGGATTAGAACAGTTTTCTCATCTATGGCTTTTATTTCATTTCCACCATATTGAGCCAACTAAGAGGAGATTAACGGTACGCCCACCTCGTTTAGGAGGAAACAAAAGTTTAGGCGTATTTGCAACAAGATCTCCATATAGACCTAATAATATTGGTCTTTCAGTTGTTGAATTAATAGATATTATTGTTGAAAAAAATCAGGTGATTTTAAAGTTAGGGGGATTAGATCTCGTAGATGGCACACCTATAATTGATATAAAACCCTACTTACCTTACTGTGATAGCCATCCTGATGCAAAAGCGGGTTACGCTCAAATGCTTCCAGAACAGAAACTTGAAGTTTCATTCTCAGCTAACGCTAAATTATTTATTGAATCCCAACAAGATTATCCACAACTAACCGAATTAATTGAACAAGTAATATCTCAAGATCCAAGACCAGCTTATAAACAAAAAAACAACCATGAGCAAACTTATGCAATCTCACTATATCATTTTAATATTAAATGGAAGGTGATAGGCTGCTTAGCCGTTATTGAAAATATACATATTATTGAACGGTAATGTTAATTTATTTAAACGATAAATTTACAAAACAATGAGATATGTAATTAAATATTTTTTTGTAAAAATTCTTTACAAAAGAGTTACATAATACCGATAATATAGGTTGGTAAGAGAGCTTAATTCTGCTAAATTAAATGAGGGTTTAATTCCCTATATTTCACTTTGCCACTAAAGTTTTAATAATTTTAGTGGCACCTTTTATTTGCATCAATGATAATTGTTATTTTTCTTATTTCTCAATTCAGCAATATCTATCGCATCAAACAGATAATGTTTTCCACAATAATCACAATGAATGTCAATTTTGCCATCGTCTTCATTAAGAATCTCATCAATTTCCCTGGCTGGTAATGTCATTAAACTATCTTCACAACGTTGTCGTGAACAACCACATTTAAATACAATTTGTTGAGTTTCAAATAAGCGAACTTCTTCTTGATTATAAAGACGATATAAAATTTCATCAGTAGGAAGTTGAAACAACTCTTGGCTAGTGATGGTTTCAGTTAATGTGCTTAGAAGCTCAAATGACTCTTGAGTATTTTCATTTGCAGGTAACACTTGCAATAAAATCCCTGCAGCCATCGGTGTGTTATTATGCACTCCAGTTTTAACGAATAAACGAGTTGGCAGTTGTTCAGACTGCATAAAATAATTTTCAATACAGCCAATTAGCGTTTCTTTTTCTAATCCAACGATGCCTTGATAACGTTCGCCTTTTTTAGGCGTTATGGTAATTACAATGTAACCGTTGCCAACCATCTCCTTAAGAGAAGCATTATCGGCAATTTCACCATTTACTCGCGCAACACCACGTAATTCTTGTAGGTTATTGCCATTTACCACTGCTAATGTTAATGGCCCATCCCCCTGTAATTGCACAGCAATATCACCATCGAATTTCAATGTAGAGGTTAATAAACTGGTGGCTACTAATAATTCACCTAATAAATTCTGTACTGGAATAGGATAATTATGGTTTTCTAAAATAGATTGGTATGTTTTTTCAAGTCGAGTGATTTCCCCTCGAACAGGATGATTATCAAATAAAAACCGATTTAAAGTATCCATATTAATTGCCTTGTTGTCTTTCATATTTAAATTTAATTAATGTACGCCGCTCTTTTTTATCAGGTCGTCGGTCCGGATGCGGCATGGCTAATGCATTAAGTTTTCTTGCCTGAGCAATATTTTCACGTTTTTCAATGCTCTCTGGGGTTTCTTGGTAAAGATATTCCGCTTCTCTTGCGGCTCTACGCTGGTCATTAATGGCTAAAACTCGAATTGTCTTTTGCTCATTACCTTGCCTAAGCACTATCATCGCCCCAACTTCAACTATTTTGCTTGGCTTTGCTCGTTGGCCATTATAATGAACTTTTCCACCTTCAATCATTTCACGAGCAATCGAACGCGTTTTATAAAACCGCGCGGCCCATAACCATTTATCTAATCTGACGAGATGCATTGTTTCCTCGTTTAAGACTTAATACATTTATAACTAATATAAGTATCGTTTTATTAAAATCAATGTTGTGGATGAATTGAATAATCATTGCCACCTGTCGAAAAAATTCCAGATAAACTAAATGGAGCTATCTTACCGCGCAAATCAGCTCGATAATTTAACGACTCTGGAGGATTCTGTACTAACTTCCATCGATTAAGCAGCTCACTTGTGGTACCTTTGCTAATGAGGTGGAATGATTCAAATTCAGAATGCAAAGGATTAATTATTGCAGTTGAGTCAATTATTCCGCCATTAACTAATGCATTAAAACTTAATAATGTGCGATGCTGAAGATCAATATCTACCGACACACTAGGATATTTAATACTTACTTTATTAACTGAAGCATTATTAGCTTTAAGAAATAGTGAGCCCGAATATAACCCAAATTTGTTGTCTTCAACTAAGCTCACATTTTTCCCCGAAACATCAAAGTTTGCAATGTTAAAAGGATAATCAGATTTAATACTGGTTAACATACTTTGCAATATGATTAACTGATCAACGTCAACACGATTAAATATATCTGGTAATAACGGTTGTTTTGCTTCATCAGATAATTCATAACTGATGCCTGTCAACAATAACTTATTCAAATGTAATGAATTATTTTTCCAACTACCATCTAAATGAACATCACCGTTATGCCATCGAGCAACCGCTTTTTTGATATCAATTTCATTACCTTTAAAAGACAATTGAAGCAATAAAGAAGAATATATTTGATCAAACCAAACCACATTATCTGCATTAAAAATAAAGGAAGTTTCATTCAGATTCCACTGATTATCATAGCTAATATTGGTTATTTCAAAATTTCCCTTAGCAATAATTAAATTAGGTAATTGAATATTACTGTCTAAAATTAAAAGTTCTTCTAACCTAAACTTTGGAAATTTAGGCAAATACTTATTTAATTCAGTATAATCATCTGGTTGAAAACGGATATTATTTAATCTTAATTGGGCTATATCTAAGCTACCATCGGCTAATACTTTTAATTTACTAACAAAAAAACCATTATCCATATTACCGCCTAAATTGGTGATTGCTGTAACCCCATCACGATAATATCCTTGTAACAATATTTTGTTTATCGGTATCTGATTAAATGATGCTTTTTGTGAAGTGAAATCAAATTGATATGGCTGTTTACTACTTAAATCAAAAGGTTTAATACGGCCATCAACGCCTTTTAAAGAAAGAGAATATTGCTCATCATTAAACGAAAAATTTATTGTAGAATTATAAAACTTTAATACATTAGCCGAAAAACTAGTAATATCAACACCATTAAATTCACCATCAATCACATTAATATAATTAAAATGATGAAGTTGCCATAAATTTTTCTTATCAAAACCAATAGTTAACTTTCCAATTTTAGTCACTTCTTGCTTATCATTTATTACCAATAAATTATCAATACTTAACTCATAAAAATTAGCTAATGAATGATTTATCTTACCAATTGAAATAGTGTATGTTCCAAGCTTTGATAATTGTTGACTCAGTATTTTTGCTCCATAATTGGTTTGCAAGGCAAAATAACTAACTACAATTAACAACCAGATAATCGAAAAGAGCAAAATTAAACAAGATCGTAACCGTCTCATAAATAAGCAGTATAGTAATAAAAATGGATTAAAATTTATATAACAATACCTGATTTTGGGTAAAATAGCACTTGATTTTAATATAAATGATTTGTTGTTAAACTAGTTTTAACGTTAATATATAGCCAATTATGACTTTAGAATAACATATTCACGGAATTAATCTTCATCCTTTGATTAGGGAGAAAAATTCTTTTTTATTGACCATATAAACAGGAAAAAATCGAGATGAAACAGATCCCAATGACAGTAAGGGGAGCCGAATTATTACGAGCAGAACTTGAAGAACTTAAAAATATAAAAAGACCTCAAATTACTGCTGCTATTGCAGAAGCCAGAGCGCACGGAGATTTAAAAGAAAACGCGGAATATCATGCAGCAAGAGAACAACAAGGTTTTTGTGAAGGTCGTATTCAAGAAATCGAAGGCAAATTATCTCAAGCACAAATTATTGATATTACCAAGGTAAAAAATACTGGACGCATAATTTTTGGTGCCACAGTGACTGTAATTAATATCGATACCGATGAAGAAACAACTTATCGAATTGTTGGCGATGATGAAGCAGATTATAAACAAAATTTAATTTCGGTTAACTCACCTATCGCTCGAGGTCTTATTGGTAAAGAAGATGGTGATACAGTCCAAATCAAAACACCAGGCGGTAATGTAGAATTTGACATTGTTAAAGTTGAGTATATCTAATAAAACTCAACTGCAATAAAAAAACAGGGCTATTGCCCTGTTTTTTATTTGGGTAAAGTAATTTTCTTATCTTCGCTAGGTCTAAATACCGTAAAAATAGATCCGACTTGTTGAACGGGTAATGCATTTGTTTCGCGGATAATAGCTTCACAAATTAATTTTTTCGTTTCACGATCTTCGGCAGCGATTTTAATTTTAATTAACTCATGGAAATTTAGTGCATTTTCGATTTCGGCAAGAACGCCTTCGGTAAATCCATTAGCACCAATCATCACTATCGGTTTTAAATGATGAGCTTCACTTTTTAAGTACTGTTTTTGTTTATTCGATAAATTCATTAATTTTTTATCACATTAAGTTGCAATTTTGCTATTCTACCCTTATATATATTTGTAATCAATTGAAGTAACCTCTATACACTAAGGATTTATTCGCTGTGAGTAACAAAAAACGCTCAGCAAGTTCTACTCGTTGGCTAAATGAACATTTTAAAGATCGCTTTGTACAACAAGCACAAAAAAAAGGCCTACGTTCTAGAGCATGGTTTAAATTAGAAGAAATACAAAAAAGTGACAAACTATTCAAACCGGGAATTACTGTCGTGGATTTAGGGGCAGCACCGGGCGGATGGTCACAATATGTTGCATCACTCATCGGTAATAAGGGACGAATTATTGCTTGTGATTTATTACCGATGGATCCAATAGTTGGCGTTGATTTCTTGCAAGGTGACTTTAGGGATGAAGCCGTATTAAATACCTTACTTGAGCGCGTTGGTAAAGAGAAAGTACAAGTTGTTATGTCAGATATGGCTCCGAATATGAGTGGACAGCCTGCAGTTGATATACCAAGAGCTATGTATTTAGTTGAACTTGCATTAGATATGTGTAAAGACGTTCTTGCACCTAATGGAAGTTTTATTGTAAAAGTATTCCAGGGCGAAGGCTTTGAAGAATATCTAAAAACAGTTAGATCGCTGTTTAAAACAGTCAAAATTCGAAAGCCTGAAGCTTCGCGCGCACGATCTCGAGAAGTATATATTGTAGCAATGGGGATGAAGTAGCCAGCCGTACAATTTTGTAGTACCATACTTGGTTAATTTTAGTCGTAACTGTTAATTTTATGAGAGGTTTTTCTTTTGAACGACATGGTAAAGAATTTACTGATCTGGGGCGTTATCGCGGTAGTATTGTTTGCTGTATTCAACCAATTCAGCGCGTTATCCAATAGCGGTCCTCAAGTCGATTATACCAAATTTAATTCGGATGTAACGAGCGGCAAACTCAAAGAAGTACATATTAATGGTCGCGAAATTGTTGCTACAACTAAAAGTAGTAGTAATTATGTTACTTATATCCCTTACCTTGATGAAAAACTAGTCGATAACTTGGTGCTTAATGATATTGCTGTTTACGGCAGTCCAGATGAAAAACCAAGCTTATTAGTTAGTATCTTGATTTCTTGGTTTCCAATTATCTTATTACTTGGTTTTTGGTTCTTTGTTATGCGCCAAATGCAAGGCGGGGGTAAAGGTGGCCCAATGTCGGTAGGCAAAAGTAAAGCCAAAATGTTAACGCCTGACCAAGTTAAGACTAAATTTACAGATGTAGCAGGCAGTGAAGAAGCTAAACAAGAAGTAACAGAAGTCGTCGATTTTTTACGTGATCCTGGCAAATACCAAAAATTAGGCGGTCGTATTCCTAAGGGGATTTTAATGGTAGGACCTCCGGGTACGGGTAAAACATTATTAGCTAGAGCCATTGCGGGTGAAGCAAACGTGCCTTTCTTTAGTATTTCAGGTTCAGATTTTGTTGAAATGTTTGTCGGTGTTGGCGCATCACGTGTACGTGACCTCTTTGAACAAGCCCGTAAACATTCACCATGTATTATCTTTATTGATGAAATTGATGCTGTTGGTCGAAAACGTGGTGCCGGCTCAATGGGCGGACATGATGAACGCGAACAAACTCTAAACCAAATGTTAGTTGAAATGGATGGCTTTGAAGCTAACAGTGGTATTATCATTATTGCAGCAACAAACCGTGCGGACATTCTCGATCCTGCATTACTTCGTCCGGGTCGTTTTGACCGTCAAGTTCAAATTGATTTACCTGACTTAAAAAGCCGTGAACAAATTCTGGCAGTACATGTACGTAAAGTGCCTTTAGGTTCTGATGTTAATCTAGCAGTATTAGCTCGCGGAACACCAAATTATTCCGGTGCTCAATTAGCTAATTTAGTTAACGAAGCTGCGCTATTTGCCGCGCGTCGTAATAAACGTTTAGTCACGATGGATGAGTTTGAAGAGGCCAAAGATAAAATCGATATGGGTACTCAACGTCGTTCGTTATCCATGACAAAAGAGCAATTAACCAATACAGCTTATCATGAAGCGGGACATGCAATTGTAGGTTATTTAATGCCAGATCATGATCCGCTTCATAAAGTAACTATTATTCCTCGAGGAGGGGCATTAGGTGTAGCCTTCTTCTTACCAGAAGGCGATCAAATTAGTCAAAGTCGTACTCAGTTAGAGTCAAAAATATCTACAGCTTATGCAGGAAGAATTGCCGAAGGCCTAATTTATGGTGAAGATAAAATTACCTCAGGTGCATCTAGTGATATACGATACGCTTCTAACATAGCCAGAGCAATGGTTACACAGTGGGGTTTCTCAGATCGTTTACCACCTGCATTGTTTGAATATGAAGAATCTTCTTATGGAATCATGAAAAAAATATCTGATGGTACAGCAAAAATTATTGATGAAGAAGTTGATGCAATCCTTCAACGAAACTATCAACGAGCTAAAACAACACTAACTGAAAATATTGATATTCTTCATGCAATGAAAGATGCTTTACTGAAATATGAAACAATTGATAAACAACAGATTGATGAACTGATGAATCGCCAGCCAGTCACACCACCAGAAGGTTGGACAGCCAGTGATGAAATAGCAGCTCAAGAAGTTCCGAATGAAGGTACACCACCTGAATCTGATGATTAATCTGTTTTAATTTTTATAACGCGCTACGGCGCGTTTTTTATCGGATAATTTAAATAAATCTAAAATAAAAGTGATTTTCAAAACAGGTAATAAACTTGAATGTTTTTGCTATTGTTTAGCTTATAACAAAGCTTAGCGATAACAAAAAACAGATGACTCAAATAAGGCATAATCATGGAAATTCGTTTCAACAATCAAATTATGGATCTCTCTTTTCCACAGGTAATGGGTATCGTAAACATGACGCCAGATTCTTTTTCTGATGGCGGTAATTATAACAATCTTGATGATGCCATGCGTCGAGTTGATAATATGATACAAGCAGGCGCAACATTTATTGATATAGGGGGCGAATCAACTCGTCCTGGTGCAGCCATCGTCTCAGTTGAAGAAGAATTAGATAGAGTTGTGCCTTTAGTTGAAAAAGTGGCTCGCTATTTTGATGTTTGGATTTCGGTTGATACCTCTAAGCCTCAAGTTATGACTGAATCAGCAAAAGCAGGAGCACATTTAATTAATGATATCCGAGCATTAACAGAATCTGGAGCAGTCGAAGCCGCAGCTCAAACAGGATTACCGGTTTGCATTATGCATATGCAAGGCGATCCCCAAACTATGCAAAATGCTCCGCATTATCAACAAGACATCTATCAAGAAGTTGATCATTTTTTTGCTCAACATATCAATCGTTGCATAAACGCAGGAATTGAACGAGAAAAAATTATTCTTGATCCGGGTTTTGGGTTTGGTAAAACATTGGCACACAATTATCGATTACTAGCAACACTTGAAAAATTTCATCACTTTCATTTACCGCTATTAGTTGGCATGTCTCGCAAATCCATGATTGGACAAGTATTAAATGTTTCGCCTAAAGAACGTATGTTAGGTAGCGTTTCTTGTGCAGTAATTGCAGCCATGAAAGGTGCGCAGATTATTCGAGTTCATGACGTAAAAGAAACCTTTGATGCACTGCGAATTGTGCAAGCCACTTTAGCTGAACAGGAATAAACGGGGTTTAACTTTAACAAAATAAGCCATTATTTTATTAAAAAGGGAATTTTTAGACAAATGCTATAAAAATCCCTTTTTGTTTTATGCTTGAGAATTTTCAATTTTTGGCATCACTGTTTCAAATAATTTTTAAACAATAAAAATACTTAGAAACATCATAAAACCAACATAATTATTATTTTGAAAAGCTTTAAAGCATCGAGTTCTATCACGATCATTGATTAACCATTGTTGATAAATAAACAGTAACGACACAACCAATAATCCACAATAATAAATAAAAGATAAATGATTATTGAGACCAATAATTATCAAGCAAATCAATGTTATTATCTGTAGAATGCCTATCCACAATTTATCATAGTAACCAAACAAAACAGCCGTCGATTTAATGCCAATTTTGATATCATCATTTCGATCAACCATGGCATATTCGGTATCATAAGCAACTGTCCAACAAATATTTGCCAAACACAATAACCAACAGGTTAACGGAAACTGTTCAATTGTGGCCGCGTAGACCATTGGAATGCTCCAACTAAATGCAATTCCCAACACTATTTGTGGAAAATAAGTATAACGTTTCATAAACGGATAAATCATCGCAGTTAACAATGCAAAGCCAGCAATCAACCACGACAAAGCGTTTAAAAATAATAATAGACAAGCGGCCATTAATAATAATATCAATAATGTCCATTTAGCATTCTTTGCTGTTAATTCACCCTGCACCAACGGACGACTTTGAGTTCGCTCTACATGCGCATCAAAATGGCGATCAGCATAATCATTCACAACACAACCGGCGGATCGCATAACAATGACACCTAGCGTAAATATCAAAACCAGTTTTTCAGTTGGATAGGGATCAGCAAGCCATATTGCTGACAAAGTCGGCCAAAGTAGCAGTAAAATGCCGATTGGTTTATCTAACCGCATCAGTTTTATATAAGCTAACATATATCTATCCTCAATTATAATGGGCGGATTATACCTGATCTTGTTAAAGCTGCAATGCGGATAAATACCGTTTTTATTTGATGCTGCTACATGTGTAATCAATCAAGTCAATTTACCTAATATCGTGTCATATCCAAAACGGTTAATCTAACTAAATTGATTAATTGTGGTAATAAAGCGTTACAACAAAAGTAAATACTGCTCTGCCATCACGGCTAATGCCCGATAAAATTGGCTAACTTGATTATGTTTTAATTGATCTAGATAAGCTGATGACCAAGTCATTAAGTGTTCATCAATCAGTTGATTCGCCGCTTGCGTTTTTTGTTTTTCCAGCAATATCGCATAAGCCATTAACATTAAACCAAACTGATCTTCCGGCTCATTCATACCGGTATTAAGCGTTAAACCATGCTGCTGTAAAAATTGACGATAGCGCTCTTGCGATTCCCCCATTAATAGTTTTTCTTGATCCAAATAGACAGATCCCCAAGGCGGGGCCGGCATTTTGCCTTGCCCTTCAAACAATAACGAGAATTGATAATCCAGATCGGCATGGCTGATTTGCGTTGCCAATATCTGGCATTGCTGGCTAATGAGCTCTGGATTTTGCCAATCCGCCAGTTGGTCAATATGCAATAGAGCCTCAAGCAACGGTTCAACGGTTTGACTATTAGGCGGATAATAAAAAAAAGCACCCAGTACTTTTGCTAGGGTAGCACAAGTGAGATTATCGAATCTTTTCTCTTTATTCATTGACGTTACTTGTTGTCGGTCAGTTATATTGTTATATTATAGCGGTATCATCCATAAATTATAAAAGGCAATACGACCACAAACTTCAGCAATAAACACACAAGTAAAAGCAGTAAGACAAATTATTGCATTATGTTTGGAACGGTAAATATTAAAAGCAACCAATAGTAGTGCCACTATGATTAAAATGCACTCAGCAATCATCCAACTTGCTTGCGCACAAGCCAGCTCCGGGCTTATGGTCGTCATTAAATTATAATAGGGAATTTTTAATAATATAATCAATATACTACCAATGAGAAAAGCTGCGTTGCCTAAAAGATATAACCCAAGCATTGCACTAGCAATTCCCCCCAACGCCAGCATCGCTGTATACATTTGAATTGCGGTATAGGTGGTATCCCATGTTTTCACTGTTGGTAGCATGTAAGTTAAAACAATCGTCCACACAAAAATTAAACTCAATAGGATTAAGATGATGGCTATCAGCTGGTTGATATAGGGAAGGCGATTAATCTTTAAACAAAGCGGTTTAATCAATTTCAGTTTTTGGCTATCCGGATTGAGAGAAAAGTAGTGGATTAATACTGAGGCGAATGTAACGCCAAATACCACACCAAAAGTGAAAATCTCATTACTCATCGGCGAACGTCCAATCCCATAGATCACATTTAACGCCCGCAAAGGATGACCTAAATGGAATGAGGCAAGCAGCATACCAACAGCCATAAAAACCATCGCTAACAGATTAATTTTTTGACGAATAATGGGATTAGCTTGTGAACAATTCATTAAGCAAGATAAGCTGCTTAACAGCACCATTCCGGCAGATAATTGCCCAAATACCGTAAAAAAAACCAATGGTAATTCATGCATATTATACCTCCTCCGGATTGAGCACTTTTCCTTGTGTATCGCCTGAGCTTCTAGCCAAAGCATGTGGTTTGATAACAATATTCGGTTTAGTCAACTCTGCATTAGGCAAAGGGGCAATATTACGTTCATCACCATGACGCTCACGTAATTTCCCTATCTCGTCAAAATCTAAAGCACGTTGCGGACAAGATTCGACGCACACAGGCTTTAAGCCTTCGGCTACACGCTCATAACAACCATCGCATTTTGACATAACCCGCTTTTGTTGATCAAACTGTGGCGCACCATATGGACAGCGCATTTCACAATAGCGGCAACCAATACACACATCTTGATTGACAACCACTAAGCCGTCTTGTTGGCGTTTATGCATCGCACCAGTTGGACAACCTTGCACGCAAGTTGGTTGCTCACAATGATTACATGAGATTGACAAATAATAAGTAAAAGTATCATTTTGCCAAATCCCGTCCACTTGTTGCCACGATCCACCACCATACTCATAAACTCGGCGAAAATGCACGCCCAGCGCATTATCTTTTTCGTCTTTACAGCTCAATTGACAGGTTTTACACCCGGTACATTTGGAAGAATCAATAAAGAATCCATATTGCATTTTAATCATCTCCCTTTTTAATTATGATGCCGCTGGCATAGTTGATAATGGTTTGATTTCAACCAAATTAGTATGCTGCGAATTTGACTTCGCTAACACTGACGGGCGCAATGAGGTTAAACGATTAATACAACCACCAATATCCACGCCAGCAGCATTAGTTTTTGCCCATAGCCCTTGAGGTATAGCGATCACGCCCGGTAATATACGAGGCGTTACTTTAGCCGGAATATAAAGCCGACCACGATCATTAAATACTTCAACTAATTGCCCATGCTTAATTTGTCTTTGTTCAGCATCAATTGGGTTAATCCAAACGCTACTGGCAACAGCTTCTCGTAGTTGGGGAAGATTACTATAAGAGGAGTGACAATGCCCTTTAATATGAAATCCAATCATTTGCAGCGGATATTTATCGCGTTTTTGTTGATCTTCGCTCCCTTCAATAGCAGGCAAATAAGCAGGAATTGGGTAGAGTTTATCGTCCGGCTCAATCTCCCATTCACCCGCTATTTTTGCCAGCGCTTCTGAATAAATTTCAATTTTGCCAGACGGGGTATTTAATGGCTGATTAATCGGATCATCCCGGAATGCTTTTAAGGCAATTTGCGCATCGCTATCCGCTAACTTACGATCGACAATACCCTTACCGTCAGTGTCAGCAAAAGGCGGTAAATCAGGATTTTGCTTGCGCATTCTTTCATAGCTATACGCTATCCACTCATCTTGCGTTCGCCCTTCAGTAAATTTATCTTTAACGCCCATTTTTTCTGATAACTCAGTTAACACATCATAAGACGATCGATTTTCCCAAAGCGGCTTAATAGCCCGTTGCATACGAATAACATAATGGTAAGCACCGGATGCATAAGAATTATTAATTAAATCGTTACTTTCCACAGATGACACATCCGGTAGTAACAGATCGGCATACCGTGCTGATGCGGTCATATGAGTATCCCACACTAAGATAAATTCGCATTGAGATTCATTTTGTAAAATTTGGTGCGTTCGATTAAGATCGGCATGCTGATTACCAATTACATTACTGGCGTAACTCCAGATAAACTTGATACCGACATCCAATTTATCTTTACCAAGTATATAAGCATTTTTTGCGGTCATGCTTTGCGGTGATTCGATTGCTTTAGTCCATAAAAAAAATGGAATACTGGTTTTAATCGGATTTAATAAATTCAGACCCGGAACCGGATAAGTCACGCTTCCGCCCCAAGTACCAATATTGGTGCCCGGTTTACCAAATTGACCAGTGATAATAGGCAATATCATAATTGCTCTTGTAGTATGCTCACCATTTTGCCAACGTTGTGCTCCCCAGCCTTGCGAAATCCATGCTGCTTTAGCGTTAACAATATCCAAGGCAAGTTTACGAATTTGTTTAGCGGGGATACCGGTTTTTTTTGCTGCCCACTCCGGCGTTTTCGGTGTTCTATCATCACCTAAACCTAAAATATAAGATTTATAATCACTAAAAGGGGGTGCGCTATCCGGCAATGAGTCAGCATTCCAACCCACACAATATTGATTAAGCATTGCCTCATCAATTTTATCTTCTTCCAGTAAAGCATAGCCAATTGCAGCAACTAACGCCGCATCGGTACCGGGAATAATCGGGATCCACTCGGCATTATAGCCAACCACACTTTCGCTACGCCTAGGATCGATAATAATCACTCTGGCTTTACTTTGCGCTAAAGCATGAAACAGTTCCGTTACTTGCCCACCGCCTGACATTCGCGTTTCAGCAACATTATGTCCAAACATAACAACCAAATCTGAATGTTTAATTTGATCAATGAGCGACTCTTTAGCATTGCCATAAATATAAGGCTTAATAGCAGTTATCTGTCCACTTGAGTAATCGCCATGATAATTTAGATAACCACCGATAGTACTTAAAAACCGTCTACAAGCACTGCGTCCGGCGATATTTGCGCCGGTGGTACCTGTTCCATATTGACAATAAATAGCTTCATTGCCATAACGATTAATGGTGTATTTAAGTTTATCTGCCAATAAAGTTATTGCTTCATCCCAGCTAATACGTTTAAATTTACCTTCACCACGCTTACCTATTCGCACCATAGGGTATTTTAAACGCTCCGGATCGTAAGTTCGCCAGCGTACTGCTCGCCCCCGCAAACATGGGCGAATTTGATGTTGACCGAAGATAGGATCATTAATACCGTCTTCGGATGAGATTTTAGTAATAATATCGTTTTTAACATGGACTTTTAGTGGGCAGCGACTACCGCAATTCACTAAACAGGCGCTGTAGAAAATCTTTTCATCATTAGTGGGATTAGGTATCAATGCTTTATCGTGATTTGTTTCAGATGTTGCATAAGCAAAAGGTAATTGCAAATTATTTGCTAGTGCTGCCACACCACCAATTGCTAGTGATTTTTGCAAAAAATCACGCCGAGTTATTTTGTTTTCTGACTTGCTCATCCTATTCCCTTATTTTTTATTTGGGATGTATTTATCATAATACTATAGATAAGATTATAAAACAGAAAAAAGGCTAAAATCGAAATTAACTTAAAATAAATTAATAAAATAAGAATTATTATCAATTAAAAATTTAATTTGATTTTCATTATCAATTTAATTTCATGCATCTTAAAGAAAGATTGGTATAATATGCCCATTTATTCGAATAAATAGAAAACTTATGTCACAATCCACTTATAATGCTGTTGATATTGAAGTCCTAAAAGGACTCGATCCTGTCCGCCATCGACCAGGCATGTATACTGATACTGCTCGCCCAAATCATTTGGGACAAGAGGTTATTGATAATAGTGTAGATGAAGCTATTGCAGGACATGCCCGCCAAGTTAAAGTTACACTCTATGAAGATAATTCACTTGAGGTTATTGATGACGGGCGAGGTATGCCGGTTGATATTCATCCTGATGAAGGTGTACCAGCTATTGAACTTTTACTTTGCCGTTTACATGCTGGAGGTAAGTTTTCCAACAAAAATTATCAATTTTCAGGCGGTTTGCATGGTGTTGGTATCTCCGTTGTTAATGCATTATCAAAGCGTGTAGAAGTTACTGTAAATCGTGATGGGCAAATTTATCAAATCGCTTTTGAAAATGGTGATAAAGTTGAGGATTTACATGTAATAGGTACATGTGGTCGTCGAAATACCGGTACAAAAGTACGTTTTTGGCCTGATGAAAAGTATTTTGATTCACCACGATTTTCTGTACCCCGCTTAACTCATTTACTTAAAGCAAAAGCGGTACTCTGCCCAGGGTTAGAAATCATTTTCAAAGATAAAATTAACAATACTGAACAACGCTGGTGTTATCAGGACGGTCTAAAAGATTATTTAATGGAATCTGTTAGTGGTTACACACTATTACCTGAAGAGCCATTTACTGGTAGTCATACCGGCGAAACAGAAGCAGTCGAATGGGCTTTACTCTGGTTACCAGAAGGTGGAGAACTTTTAACTGAAAGTTACGTTAACTTGATTCCAACTGTACAAGGTGGTACTCATGTTAATGGTTTACGTCAAGGTTTACTTGATGCTATGCGCGAATTTTGCGAGTTCCGTAATTTACTTCCTCGAGGCCTAAAGCTGACCGCCGATGATATTTGGGAACGCTGCGCATATGTGTTATCCGTAAAAATGCAGGAACCTCAATTTGCTGGTCAAACCAAAGAACGTCTTTCATCAAGACAAAGCGCTGCATTCGTTTCGGCAATTGTTAAAGATGCATTCAGTCTTTGGTTAAATCAAAATGTGCAAATTGCAGAATTATTGGCTGAAATGGTCATTTCAAGTGCGCAAAAACGCCTACGAGCATCTAAAAAAGTTATTCGTAAAAAGCTCACAAGTGGTCCTGCTTTACCTGGTAAATTGGCCGATTGTTCTTCACAGGATTTAAGTCGTACTGAACTATTTTTGGTAGAAGGTGATTCTGCAGGTGGTTCAGCCAAACAGGCACGAGATAGAGAATATCAAGCCATAATGCCATTAAAAGGTAAAATTTTAAATACTTGGGAAGTATCATCAGACGAGGTATTAGGCTCACAAGAAATCCACGATATCTCGGTTGCCATAGGTATTGACCCTGATAGTGATGATTTAAGTCAATTGCGCTACGGTAAAATCTGTATTTTAGCTGATGCAGACTCAGATGGATTACATATTGCCACTTTGCTTTGTGCGTTATTTGTTCGTCATTTTCGGGCGATGGTTGAACATGGGCATATCTTTGTTGCTATGCCTCCGCTTTATCGTATTGATTTAGGTAAAGAAGTGCATTATGCCCTTGATGAAGAAGAAAAAGAAGGGATTTTAGATCAGCTTAAACGTAAAAAGGGTAAACCGAATGTACAACGTTTTAAAGGTTTAGGCGAAATGAATCCATTACAACTCCGTGAAACAACGATGGATCCTAATACTCGTAGATTAGTTCAGTTATCACTAGATAATGCAGAGGAAACCATGGCATTAATGGATATGCTGCTGGCTAAGAAACGAGCAGAAGATCGCCGAGAATGGTTACAAGAAAAAGGTGACCAAGTTGAACTTGATGTCTAATATACAGAATAATTTAGAGGAACAATAATGAGTGAGATAACTCATGACGGAGTAGAAGTTCAGTCGCTACGTACTTTTACAGAGAGCGCATATTTAAACTACTCAATGTATGTCATTATGGATCGTGCACTGCCATTTATTGGTGATGGTTTAAAACCTGTGCAACGCCGTATTGTTTATGCCATGTCAGAATTAGGGCTTAATGCTCAGGCTAAATTTAAAAAATCAGCTCGTACTGTAGGTGACGTGTTAGGTAAATACCATCCTCATGGCGATAGTGCCTGTTATGAAGCAATGGTGTTAATGGCACAACCATTCTCTTACCGTTACCCATTAGTAGATGGTCAAGGAAACTGGGGAGCTCCAGATGATCCTAAATCATTTGCGGCTATGCGTTATACCGAATCTCGTCTATCAAAATATGCAGAATTATTATTAGGCGAATTAGGGCAAGGCACTGTTGACTATACGCCAAATTTCGATGGTACCTTACAAGAACCTAAAATGTTGCCAGCTAGATTACCCAATATTTTATTGAATGGTACAACCGGCATTGCTGTTGGTATGGCAACTGATATTCCACCACATAATATTCGTGAAGTAGCAAATGCTGCTATTATGTTAGCAGATAACCCAAAAGCAACACTTAGTGAAGTGATGGCTCACATACAAGGCCCTGACTTTCCAACAGAAGCCGAGATTATTACTGCGCCAGAAGATATTGCTAAAATTTATCAAACTGGACGAGGATCAATCCGCATGCGTGCAGTTTGGAAAAAAGAAGAGGGTGATATTGTTATTACTGATCTTCCTCATCAAGTTTCAGGTGCTAAAATCTTAGAGCAAATTGCTTCGCAAATGCGGGCGAAAAAATTACCATTAATTGAAGATTTACGCGATGAGTCAGACCATGAAAATCCAACCCGTTTAGTAATTGTCCCAAGATCTAATAGAGTGGATTTAGAGCAAGTTATGAATCATCTATTTGCTACCACGGATCTTGAAAAAAGCTATCGCGTCAATATGAATATGATTGGACTTGATAATCGTCCATCAGTTAAAGGATTAGTTGAAATATTAACTGAATGGTTAGAATATCGACGTTTGACGGTAACACGTCGATTAAATTATCGTTTAGATAAAATCCTAAAAAGATTACATATTTTAGATGGCTTATTAATTGCGTTTCTAAATATTGATGAAGTTATTGAAATAATTCGTCATGAAGATGAACCAAAAGAAGAATTAATTAAGCGATTTGCCTTAAGTGAAATACAAGCAGAAGCTATTTTAGAGTTAAAACTTCGTCATTTAGCTAAATTGGAAGAGATGCGTATTAAAGGCGAACAAGCTGATCTTGCTAAAGAACGGGATCAACTACAAGCTCTACTTGCTTCACCAAGAAAACTCAGTAATTTAATCAAAAAAGAATTGCAAGAAGACGCTGAAAAGTATGGCGATGAACGCCGTTCGCCAATCGTTGAGCGAAGTGAAGCTAAAGCGATCACTGAACAAGAATTAACACCTTCTGAACCCGTCACAATTGTATTATCTGAAATGGGATGGGTAAGAGCGGCTAAAGGTCATGACATTGACCCCGTCGGATTAAGTTATAAAGCAGGCGATAGCTTTAAAGCTGCTGCAAAAGGTAAAAGTAACCAGCCAGTTGTCTTTATCGATTCAACTGGGCGAAGTTATGCTATTGAGCCAAATACTTTACCATCAGCTCGAGGACAAGGCGAGCCAATTACCGGTAAATTAGCATTACCAGCAGGTGCAAATATTGAACATGTTTTAATGTCAAACGATGAAGAACAAAAATTCTTACTTGCTTCTAGTGCCGGATACGGTTTTATTTGTCAATTTAGCGATTTAATTGCGCGTAATCGTAACGGTAAAGCAGTAATTAATTTATCTAATAATTCAAATGTACTTGCACCGATTGAGATAGTATCAGAGGAAAGCTTACTTTTATCAATTAGTCAAGCGGGTAGAATGCTTATCTTCCCGGTGAAAGATTTACCAGAGTTATCTAAAGGTAAAGGAAATAAAATTATCTCATTATCTGCCAGCGATGATAGCCTAGCTTATATGATGCTGATAACGCCTGAAACCTCACTGACGTTGTATGTTGGTAAACGCAAACTTACGCTTTCTTCTACTGATTTACAAAAATTTAGAGCAGAGCGTGCTCGTAAAGGAACATCACTACCGCGTGGATTACAAAAAATCGATCGAATTGAGGTAAACGAATAATATGTCTTTTATCTGGTCCATTATTTTCGGGTTAATACTGAGCTCAGTTTTCAAATCCGGATGGGGATTTATACTTGGTCTATTAATAGGTCCAATGTTGTATCAAGCATTTGGCAATAGATTAAATGAAAAAAGGACACAATCAAACCCAACTTTGTACTTAATTGTTGCTTTTGAAGTATTGGGGCATCTGAGTAAAGCTAAAGGTGTTGTTACCCAAGATGATATTAATCTTGCTCGGCAATTTATGGATCGGCTACAACTTGATGCAGCCGGTCGCCAATTAGCCCAAGAGTCATTTAATCGTGGTAAAGCAAGTGATTACCCACTTCGATCGCGTTTACGAGAACTCTACTTTCAATATCGTTTTAGAAGAAATGTTTTAAATATATTTTGTGAACAATTAATTCAAGCGGCTTTAGTTGATGGTAATTTAGATGAAAAAGAGTCACAAATTTTGTTTATTGTTGCTGAAGAATTCCATATTCCTCGCCAACAAATGGTTATATATATTCAGATGATGATGGGAAGCTTTCATTTCCGTCAAGAATATTATAATAATCAACAAAATAGTCAATATCAACAAAGCAATAATTATGGCAATTATCAAAACAGTTCTCACCAATCAGATTTGCAAAATGCTTATAGAATTTTAGGGATAGATTCATCTGCTGATATTCCTGAAATCAAAAAAGCTTATCGCAGGTTAATGAATGAACATCATCCAGATAAATTAGCATCAAAAGGCTTACCAAAAGAGATGTTAGAGGCAACCAAAAAGCGAGCACAAGAAATTCAAGCTGCTTACGATCTTATAAAAGCATCTCGTGGATTCAAATAGAGATTATTACTATGATGCATTGGCGCTCAATTATAAGAATTATCGGTTTATTAATATCATTATTGTCGATATTTATGTTAATACCGGCACTAGTCGCATTAATATACCGTGATGGTGCTGGCGCAATTTTTGTCCGTTCTTTCTTCGCTGCATTAATTTTAGGAGTATTGTTGTGGTTCCCTAATCGAAATCAGCGTCATGAGTTGAGTACTAGGGAAGGTTTTTTCATTGTTGTATTATTCTGGGTAGTTTTAGGTACTATTGGTGCATTTCCATTTCTTTTTGATAATCATATCAATCTTAATTTAACCACTGCTTTTTTTGAATCTTTTTCTGGGTTAACAACAACAGGCGCTACAACTATTGTTAATTTAGATCATTTACCTAAGGCCCTTTTATTTTATCGTCAATTGCTACAATGGCTTGGGGGAATGGGAATTATCGTACTTGCAGTTGCTATTTTACCATTATTAGGTGTTGGTGGAATGCAGCTCTATCGAGCTGAAATCCCAGGTCCTCAAAAAGATAGTAAAATGCGTCCCCGCATTGCTGAAACGGCAAAAACATTGTGGTCTATTTATATTTTGCTTACCTCGTTATGCGCAATAAGTTTGTGGTTTGCTGGAATGAATATCTTCGATGCTATTTCGCATAGTTTTTCGACGATATCGATGGGAGGATTCTCAACTCATGACAGCAATTTAGCTTATTTTAATAGTCCAGCAATTAACTATATTGTTACTATTTTCCTAATTTTATCTGGTTGTAATTTTGCACTCCATTTTGCCGCATTAAATGGTATTTCACTTAAAGTTTATTGGCGCGATCAAGAGTTCAGAACGTTTATCTTTATCCTTCTTATTTTAATTGTTATTTGTGCCTTTGTTATCTATTTTTATCAACCACAACGAAATCTTGGTATTGATAAAATTGTGTTACAAGTCGTGTCGGTTTCTGCAACTGTCGGTTTTACCGTCGATGATATTAATACTTGGCCATCCTCATTACCAATCTTTTTATTATGTGCTTCATTTATTGGGGGCTGTGCTGGTTCTACTGGAGGAGGGTTAAAAGTTGTTCGCGTTCTACTATTATTTATGCAAGGTTCACGTGAATTAAAACGTCTTATACACCCGAACGCAATATATACCTTAAAATTGAATAATCGAGTTGTACCGGAACGAATTATTGAGGCAGTATGGGGATTCTTTTCTGCCTATGCATTAGTTTTTTTAATTAGTCTATTTATCATTATGGCGTCTGGAATTGATGCAACTGACTCATTTTATATTGTTGCCTCATCATTGAACAATTTGGGGGTTGGTCTTGGCAGTGTGAGTGATAATTTTGCGCATGTAAGTGATATGGTTAAATGGGTAATGGTTGTGGACATGTTATTTGGACGACTTGAAATATTTACCTTATTGGTTTTATTTACACCAACCTTCTGGCGAAGCTAATTTTCACTTAACAATTTAGTATTAAACCTGGATTTTTTAGAAAAATGGCTAAAAATATAAATATTTTATTGATTATTTAGTCAATTGCAGACAGAATTACTAAGCAGCATGTGCTGTGTTCATTAGAGGTAATCACCTGACATATGGAATGGATCATGGATCCTACAATTTGGATTGGTTTATCCACTCTAGTTGTACTTGAAATCGTCCTTGGCATTGATAACATTGTTTTTATTGCCATTCTTGCCGAGAAACTTCCGCCACAAGAACGAGATAAAGCACGCATTACTGGTCTTGCTTTTGCATTAATTACACGAATATTGTTATTAATGTTTACTGGTTGGTTAGTTACACTCACTACCCCTCTATTTTCTATATCCGGAATCAGTTTCAATGCTAGGCAATTGATAATGTTGCTTGGTGGTATATTTTTGCTTTTCAAAGCCACAATGGAACTCAATGAACGCTTAGAAGGCGCTTCACATGAAGATGGTAAACCCAAAAAGACTTCACATTTTTGGACTGTTGTCGCTCAAATCGTTGTACTTGATGCCGTATTTTCACTCGACTCAGTAATTACTGCAGTGGGTATGGTTGAACATATTCCAGTAATGATTATTGCTGTTTGTATTGCTATTTGTATCATGATGGTAGCAAGTAAACCATTGGCCTATTTTGTTAACTCCCATCCAACGATTGTTATTTTATGTTTAAGTTTTTTACTTATGATTGGTTTTAGTTTGGTTGCCGAAGGTTTTGGGTTTATTATTCCAAAAGGCTACCTATATGCAGCTATTGGTTTCTCAATTATGATTGAGTTTTTTAATCAATTAGCTATATTCAATCGCCGAAAAGCATTAAACAAAAAACCATTACGTGAACGCACCGCTGAAGCGATTTTACATTTACTCAAAGGCGATGCAGAAGAAGATCCCGAAACTCACAATATTGATGTTGTTTCTGATAATAATAAGAAAACATCAGTATTTAATCATCAAGAATTAAACATGGTCGAGCGAGTGTTAGGATTGGCTCAACGTTCAGTTAGTAGCATCATGACCTCTCGATTAAATGTTGATATGGTCAATATAAATGATGATCGTGAGGTGATATTAAAAGAAATATTTGATAATCCTCATTCACGTTTAGTCGTAACGGATAATGCTTCAATTGATGAACCATTAGGCATTATTCAAGTTAATGATCTATTGAAAGATGTTTTACAAGATAAACAGCATATTGATATTAACTCTTTAATAAAGCAACCATTAATTTTCCCTGAAACGGTATCTTTACTTGTCGCACTGGAACAATTCAAAAAAGCGAAAACCCATTTTGCGTTTGTGGTTGATGAATTTGGTTCAATGCAAGGAGTTGTGTCTGTTACTGACATTATTGAAACCATTGCTGGTGATTTCCCAACTGAAGAAGAGGAAATTGATGCCAAACACGATATTCAATGTATTGATGATAACAGTTGGATTGCTAATGGTTACATCCCTGTAGAAGAATTAGTAAGGTATGTTCCTATACCAATAGATGATAAGCGAGAATACCATACTCTTGCTGGATTGTTGATGGAAAAAGCCCAACATTTACTTAATGTCGGTGAAACAATACAAATTGGCGATTATTTATTTGAAGTTGCCGAAATTGAAAGTCACCGTATTTTAAAAGTGAAAATCACTAAGAATAAATTAGATATATTAAAGAACTAGGTTAGTGATATTCTACCCATTGTTTAGCTCATCTCAGATGAGCTAAACAACTATTTTAGAGGTAAGTTATAAAAATTATCTATCAATTACTAAACGATATTCTTAATATGAATAACGCTTGACCAAAATAAATTACAGGCAATAATAGCGCTGTGTTTTTTCGTTTTTTGAGATATGAAGTGATAACTTTGTATCTTTTTTATTTTTACTGCAAAATAAATTAGGTAAAAATAAAGGTTATATCGATTACTATCAAACTAAATTGGGCTTTAACTTATGAATTCACTATTCGAAAAAATTTTTCAACTGAAAGAGAAGAAAACCACAATCAGTACAGAGGTTATAGCAGGCTGTACAACTTTTCTAACCATGGTTTATATTATCTTTGTTAACCCTTCTATCTTATCTGTAACTGGCATGGACAAATCAGCAGTTTTTGTTCTAACGTGCGTCGTAACAGCTTTTGCTACTATTTTAATGGGGCTGTTTGCCAATCTACCGATTGCTTTAGCTCCAGCTATGGGACTCAATGTTTTCTTTGCCTATGGAATATGCGGTGCTATGGGCTATTCTTGGCAAGTGGGTATGGGGGCAATATTTTGGGGCTCATTAATCTTTTTTGCATTATCATTATTTAAAGTTCGCCATTGGTTAATTGAACATATTCCGCAATGTTTGCGAGCAGGTATAAGTGCTGGTATTGGACTATTTATTGCTTTTATGGGATTTCAAAATATGGGAATTGTGGTCGCATCACCAGAAACATTACTAACCTTAGGCAATATCTTATCACTTAAAGTATTATTAGGTTCACTAGGATTTTTTATTATAATAATTCTAGCAACTCGTAATTTCCATGCGGCTGTACTAGTTTCAATTCTTGTTGTTACCTTACTTGCACTTTGGCTTGATCCTAATATTAGTTATCAAGGAATTGCATCAGTTCCACCAAGTGTTAGCAGTGTTGTTGGTCATGTCGATCTAGCTGGTTCACTTAATGTGGGTATTATGGGTGTTATTTTTTCAGTTATGATTGTAAGCCTATTTGATTCTTCCGGTACAATTTTAGCTTTAACCGACAAAGCAGGAATTTCTGACGAAAAAGGGCGTTTCCCTAAAATGCGTCAAGCTTTATTAATCGATAGTTTTAGTTCTTCACTTGGTGGTTTATTTGGAACTTCATCAGTACTAACTTATATTGAAAGTTCTGCTGGTATTTCAGTTGGTGGGCGTACAGGTTTAACTGCAGTTGTAGTTGGATTATTATTTTTATTAATGACCTTTTTATCGCCTTTAGCCCATTTAGTTCCACCTTATGCGACATCTGGTGCTTTAATATTTGTAGGAATCTTAATGGTTTCAAGTTTAATGAAAGTTAATTGGTCTGATTTAACTGATGCAACACCAGCATTTATTACCGCATTAATGATGCCTTTCGCTTTTGCTATTACCGAAGGTGTAGCACTTGGTTTTATCTCTTACGTTGTGTTAAAAACATTAACTGGTAAATTTAAAGAATTAAATCTTTGCGTCATTATTTTTGCCCTTCTATTTGCATTAAAATTTATCTTTATCGATCATCATTAATTTTGATCATCAAATTTCTATCGCTGAAAAGCGATAGAAATAATCCAAGAAATTGAGTTAAAATTCACCACTAATCAAGCAACAAATAACTTTCTAATTTTGTTGATCATCTCTCAATTGCCATCATCTAATAAAGTAAAATAAGCCTTACTGCTTATCTTATAATAACTATCAGCAATAAAATCGATCACCTGAGAATTCACTTTCAGTGATAAGGCCAAAAACTTATTTTCATTAAAAATCAATTAATTAAAAAATATTTTAAATAATAAAATTTATACAAGTAGTTTATTAAATGGAGTTTGATCTACTTCACAAAAATAAAAAAACATAAAATGCTTACGAAATTTAATAATTGTTGTTAGCTAAATAATTCATGCATATTGAATGAGAAGTTTAGATTATTTTTATCTAAACCTAACTTGATAAGCAGGAATGAAATATGAGTACGCATTACAATTCATTATACGTTTTCAGAATCACTCTAGTTGCAACTTTAGGTGGTTTATTATTTGGTTATGATACAGCAGTTATTTCAGGAACAGTCGGGTCTATTTCAAAAGTCTTTGTTGAACCTCAACATCTAAGTGAAACTGCAGCCAACTCTTTATTAGGCTTTTGTGTGGCAAGTGCTTTAATTGGTTGTATCATCGGCGGTTTAATGGGAGGATATTTAAGTAACCGTTTTGGTCGTCGCAATTCATTATTAATTGCCGCATTTTTATTTTTTATCGCAGCAATTGGATCTGCTTGGCCTGAATTAGGATTTCGTTCAGTAGAATCTCAAGAAATTCCTTACTATTTAGCAGGATATGTTCCTGAATTTGTTTTTTATCGCATCGTTGGTGGTATCGGCGTTGGTTTAGCTTCTATGTTATCTCCGATGTACATTGCCGAAGTGGCCCCAGCTGAAATTAGAGGTAAACTCGTCTCCTTTAACCAATTTGCTATTATTTTTGGACAGCTTCTAGTCTATTGTGTCAATTATGCTATAGCAAGTTCAGGTGATCAAGATTGGTTAAATATTGTCGGCTGGCGATATATGTTCTTATCACTAGCTATTCCAGCCTTACTTTTCTTTGGCTTATTATTTACCGTCCCGGAAAGCCCTCGCTGGTTAACAGCACAAAATAAAATAAGTAAAGCTCAAAATATACTATCCCGTATATTGGGAAGTCAAAGAACTGAAGAAGCTCTTAATAGCATAATTAGTTCATTATCTTCTAATTCGACTAAAAAGAGTAGTCCACTTTTAAAATATGGAATTGGTGTTATTGTTATCGGAATTTTATTATCAGCATTCCAACAATTAATGGGCATTAATGTTGTACTTTACTATGCACCAGAAGTATTTAAAAACTTAGGAGCAAGTACCGATTCAGCATTATTACAAACTATTATTGTTGGTGTTATTAACCTTTCGTTTACCACTATTGCAATATTCACTGTTGATAAATTAGGGCGAAAACCATTACAGATCATCGGTGCTATAGGCATGGCGATTGGCATGATCACATTAGGAACAACTTTCTTTCTACAACTACCAGCAATTATTGCGCTTACTTCTATGCTGTTTTACATCGCTTCTTTTGCTATCTCATGGGGGCCTGTATGTTGGGTATTACTATCTGAAATATTCCCTAACTCCATTCGAAGTAAAGCACTTTCTATCGCTGTTGCAGCACAATGGATTACAAATTACTTGGTATCCTGGACCTTTCCTATTATGGATAAAAACACCTACCTTGTCTCACATTTTAACAATGGATTTGCCTATTGGTTATATGGAGTTATCAGTGTAGTGGCTGCAATTTTCATATGGAAATGGTTACCTGAAACGAAAGGAAAATCTTTAGAAGAACTTGAACAGTTCTGGAACAAATAATTACAACATTAATTTCATAACCAAATTTAGGAGAATATTATGAAACAATATTATGACAAAATAGAACGCATCAACTACGAAGGCACTCAAACTGACAACCCTTTTGCATTCAGGCACTATAATCCTAGCCAAATCATTTTGGGTAAAACCATGGCGGAACATCTACGCTTATCGATCTGTTATTGGCACACTTTTTGTTGGGCAGGAACAGATATGTTTGGGTCAAGCTCATTTCAATATCCTTGGCAAACAGGCTCAGATCCTTTAGCTAATGCAAAAGCGAAAGCTGATGTTGCCTTTGAGTTTTTCTATAAAATGAACGTGCCTTTTTATGCTTTTCATGATGTCGATGTAGCACCGGAAGGCAATTCAATCAAAGAATACATCAATAATTTAGCAGTAATGAGCGATATTTTGTTGGAAAAACAACAACAAACAGGCGTTAACTTACTTTGGGGCACAGCCAACTGCTTTACCAATCCTAAATATGCTGCAGGTGCCGCCACGAATCCAGATCCGCAAGTATTTGCCTGTGCTGCCACACAAGTTGTCCATGCAATGAATGCAACACATAAATTAGGTGGGCAAAATTATGTCCTTTGGGGCGGACGTGAAGGATACGAAACACTGTTAAATACTGATCTCAAAAAAGAGCGTGAGCAGCTTGGCAAGTTTATGCAATTGGTGGTTGAAAACAAATATAAAATCGGTTTTAAAGGCGCTTTACTTATTGAACCAAAACCGCAAGAGCCAACCAAACATCAATATGATTATGATGTCGCAACTATTTATGGCTTTTTAAAACAATTTGGCTTAGAAAAAGAAATTAAAGTTAATATCGAAGCTAACCATGCAACACTAGCCGGCCACTCATTCCAACATGAAGTTGCCTCAGCTATCGCACTTGATATCTTTGGCTCACTTGATGCAAACCGAGGCGATCCGCAACTAGGTTGGGATACCGATCAATTTCCAAATAGTGTAGAAGAAAATAGCCTTGTCATGTACGAAATTCTCAAAAGTGGTGGTTTTAAAACCGGTGGACTTAACTTTGATGCCAAAATTCGCCGTCAAAGTATTGATAAATATGATGTATTTTACGGGCATATTGGCGCAATCGATACCATGGCATTATCATTGAAGTGCGCAGCCAAACTAATTGAAGATAACGTTCTTGAGCAAAAAGTTACACAACGATATGCCGCTTGGGACGAAGAATTAGGTCAACAAATCCTTCACGGCAAAATGACGCTGCAAGATATTGCCCAGTATAGTTTAGCCAATAATCTGCAACCAAAACCTTGCAGTGGTGAGCAAGAGAAGTTAGAAAATCGAGTTAATCAGTTAATTTTTGGCTAAGTTAATTGTTCGAAGCAAACTAATCAGGGTATAGTTTACCCTGATAGTAAGCTGTGAAATGGAGAAGAGTATGTATATTGGTATTGATTTAGGCACTTCGGGTGTCAAAGTGATTTTAATGAATGAAAAACAACATATTATCACAACATTAACCAAACCACTCACCGTGTCCCGCCCATATCCATTATGGTCAGAGCAAGATCCGGAGCAATGGTGGCAAGCAACCGATACAGCAATGTGTGAGCTTAGTAAGCAACATAATTTACAATCGGTAAAAGCCATAGGTTTAAGTGGCCAAATGCATGGTGCGGTATTACTCAATCAACAATCACAAGTATTAAGACCAGCAATACTTTGGAATGACGGGCGCTGTGATGTTCAATGCCACCAACTAGAACAACAGGTACCCACTTCCCGTCAAATTACTGGCAATCTAATGATGGCTGGTTTTACCGCTCCTAAAATTAAATGGGTACAACAGCATGAACCGGAAATCTTTGCTCAGATCGATAAAGTATTGCTCCCCAAAGATTATTTGCGTTTTAAAATAACCAATCAATTTGCTTCAGATATGTCCGATTCAGCCGGGACAATGTGGCTTGATGTAAGAAAGCGTGATTGGAATGATGAACTACTAAAAGCCTGCGGCTTAACACGACACCATATGCCAACGCTATTTGAAGGCAATCAGATCACCGGTTATGTGACCGATGAAATCGCTAAACGTTGGGGCATTAATCAGATTGCGGTGATTGCTGGCGGTGGTGATAATGCAGCCGGTGCGGTTGGGGTGGGTTTACATCAATCGGGACAAGCGATGCTCTCACTGGGTACCTCCGGCGTCTATTTTGCCGTGACCGATCAGTTTATTAGCAACCCCGAGCAAGCCATTCACAGTTTTTGCCATGCCTTACCAAACCGCTGGCACCTAATGTCGGTAATGTTGAGCTGTGCTTCTTGCCTCGATTGGGCGTGTCAGTTACTGGACATTGAAGATGTCCCAACCTTACTAACTCTAATTGAGGCGCAACCGATCGATGACAAACCTTCGGTCTATTTTTTACCTTATTTATCCGGCGAAAGAACACCTCACAATAATCCTGAAGCTAAAGGTGTATTTTTTGGCTTAACTTATCAACACAACAAAGTCGATCTGGCAAAAGCGGTATTACTGGGCGTTAGCTATGCCCTTGCTGACGGCATAGATGCAGTTCATCAAACTGGCGTCACACCCGATAAAATTTTGGTAATTGGTGGCGGAGCCCGCAGCCGTTATTGGCGACAATTGCTGAGTGACGTTTCTGGTTATTGCATTGAATATTGTGAAGGTAGCGAAGTGGGGCCAGCATTAGGGGCAGCAAAACTTGCACAAATCGCTTGTCATCCCAATACGGGGATAAGCGAACTACTTGCGCCATTGACAATTGTTCAAACGCATCAGCCCGATAGCAATCTCTACCAATATTATCAGCAACAACGCACTATTTTTAGAGATATTTATCAGCAACTTAAACCATTGATGTCATAATTATGACTTGCAGAATACCCTGTTAGGGTGTTCTGCACCTGTTATCCTGCCTTTTTTACCTTCTTAAAGATATTGAACAATTTATCACTATTTATCTTTACCAAACTAAAAATAACGCTTATTAACCAATATATTACTTGCTAAGTTAACCCTATTTTTTTCTAATTATGTTAATTGAATAGGTAAATTTTATTACTCAGAGTGTGACACATATCTCATTAATAAGATTTCATAAATTTGAAACCAAATTTGATAATAACATTATCGGCATAGATAAATTATATTGGGCAAAACAACCTTAAAACTTATTTTTTTGATAAGTATTTTTATCAATAATCTAACATTAAGAGAAAATAAAAATGCCTAAAATAAAAAATCCGGTAATACCGGGCATGTCTCCTGACCCGTCAATCATTCGTGTTAACGATACTTACTATATTGCCACATCCACTTTTCATTGGAATCCAATCATTCAAATTTTTCAATCAAAAGACCTCGCTAATTGGCAACTAATTGATTATGTATTTAAAAATGGTGAAGTCAATTTATCCGGAACAAATACCCCCGCCGGTGTATGGGCGCCGCATTTGTCTTATGATTCGATAAATAAAAAATTTTGGCTAATATACTCGCATATGATAAACATGGCCGGGCGAGAGTTTAATGCTGACACTTATGCAATTTGCGCTGAGAATATTAAAGGGCCTTGGTCAGCGCCAATTTATCTTACCTCTATCGGTTTCGATCCGGCGCTGTTTCATGATGATGACGGTAAACATTATTTAACTATTTTAGAGTGGGAAACCCGACAAGGTTATCAAGCTCCGGGACATATTGTCATTGCTGAAGTCGATCTTGCTGAAGGAAAACTCGCCAGCCCGTGGCATCGTCTAACGCAAGGTTTTACAACTCGAGGTTGCGCTGAAGCGCCGCAGATTTATAAAAGGCTTGATAACTATTATTTGATAATAGCCGCCGGTGGTACTGGTTATGCGCACGGTATTGAAATCGGTCGAGCTAAAGATATTTATGGTCCTTATCAGCCCCACCCGTCCGGAGAGCCTATTGTCACTTCCTCACCTAATCATCTATTTTCATTGGGCGATCCTGATGCCGGCCATTTTGAAATGTACAATCCTAATTCACTAATGCAAAAAGCTGGACACGGCTCACTTGTTCAGAGCCAAAACGGCGATTGGTATATTGCCCATCTGATGTCTAGACCAATAAAAGACACACTACTCAATCCACTTGGTCGAGAAACCTCAATCCAAAAAATGCATTGGACTGAGGATGGTTGGCTTATCATGGCAGACGGCTCTAATTTAGCCAAAATGGAATTTGATTCTGCCTTACCACTTGAGGACGAAATAAGCCATGACGTGATTGAAGAGTTCGAGCATGGCTATCAATTGTCCTTTATGACACCTTATCAACATCAATCCCCTCAATGGGTGAACACTCATGAACGCCACAGTCATTTGAGAATTTATGGACAAAACTCGCTATTTTCTCAAGTAAAGCCGTCGATTATGGCAACTCGGGCTACTTCGTATGATTATTACATTCAAACTAAAGTTGAATTCCACCCGGAACACTACTCACAAACCGCTGGTGTTGGTCTTTATTATGACTCAAATAATTGGCTCTATTTACATTTAACCTATAGTGAACAACTGAAGACCCCGATTTTAACCACACTACAAGCAAAACTGGGTACCAGAATCGAATATGTCAATCACCGTATTGCCATCCCAAACGGAGTTGTGGAACTAAAATTATCCTACCAACACGGCAAGGTTGCACTACTTTACCGACTCGATGAAGCATGGATGCCAATTATGCAAACGATTGATGTCCTTTACTTATCGGATGAAGGCGTCAATGGCGAACCGGGGGAAATAGGTGGATTTACCGGCTTATTTAATTTTATTGCAGCTGTCGATAGCTACCAACATCAATCTTATGCCGATTTTGATTATTACTACGTGATCAACAATGGTTAACATTTTAGGTAAAGTATTATGAAAACAACAATTCCATTAACTCGACTTATTCCCGGGCTAATTATCGGCCCTGCATCGTGGTTAGGTCCATACATTGCCGCATCAAGTCTCTTTTTACCAGCGTTAATTCAACAAATTGATGAAGTAAATAAGATCCACTTATTAGCGCTATTTTCTGCGTGTGGTATGGTGGTTGCGGCAATATCGAATATGCTTGCAGGTTATTTATCAGATCGAACACGTTCAAAATTCGGTAATCGCTCACCTTGGATTGTAGTGGGCGCTATCGCCTTTATGTTATCCATGATATTAGCCTCAACAGCTAACAGTATCCCTTTTTTGTTGTGTTGCTGGTTACTCGGTCAAGTTGCTTTAAACTTTATTGTTGCCCCTATGGTAGCTTGGATAGACTTTGCCGCTGAAGATAGAAAAGGCTCGGCCTCTAGCGCTTATGGTGGTTTAGGTATGGCATTAGGTAACAACGGTTTTACGATACTTGCTGCGATGTTTTTAGGCAGCTTTCGATTTGGCTTTATCGTTTTTGGTATCATTACATTCATTGGCGTATTCCTAGCGGTATTGATTGTAAAAGAGCCGTCAAACCTTAACCAAACCAAGGAAAACAAATTACTCAAAAGCGATAAAACATTTAAAAACGCATTGGCTATATTTCCCAAATGGTCAATCGGTCGAGACTACTATTTGGCGTTAATTGGTAAGCTTTTTCAAGGCATCAGTAACTTTACTATTACCGGTTACCTACTTTTTATTTTGACCGATTTTATGCAGAGCAATTCTTCCGATACACAAAATGCTATCCAACTCATTAATTTAATTATGTTAATTTTCGGCATTTTAATGGGATTTATTGCCGGTCCGATCTGCGATAAATTAAAAGTGCTTAAACTACCAGTTGGTTTATCTACGCTCTTTTTAGGCATTGGTGCATTGGGTTTATCGCTATGTCCAAATCAAACAGGCGTATTAATTTATGCATTTTTTGCGGGAATCGGCATGGGAATATGGAATTCACTCGACAATTTACTAAATTTGCAAGTCATACCTGATCGGCAGCAAGTAGCCTTTTTTTTAGGGATCTATAATCTTGGTAATACAATTACCCAAGCGCTCGCACCAATTATTGCCGCTTGTGTGATAACGTTATTTGGCTTTTCCGCTATTTTTATAGTCTCTTTTGTGTTTGCTATTGTTGGCGGTACTGCCATATTTTTAATTCGTTCAGTTGACAAATAAACCCATCAAAAAGGAAAAAGCAACAGCAATATTTGAGCTTTTTCCTTATTATTACGGTTACTATTGATATTAAAGCGTCGCCGAATTTAGTGTGGTAAATTGGCACCTAAAATCTTTAGGGGTCATGCCATAACGCTTCTTAAACAGGAAATAGAAATACTGAACTGACGGATAACCACATTGCTGAGAAATGGTTTGAATGGGTAATGATGACTCAAGCAGAAGATATTTAGCCTGATTAAATTTTTCTTCATGAATTACCGCATGAATGGTTTTACCTAATGATGATTTAAATCGAATTTCCAAATTAGAGCGTGATATCTGCATCTGAGAGATCACTTGCTCAACCTTAATTCCTTTACAGGCGTGATCACGAATATAGTGAATGGCTTGGATGACATAGGGATCGTGAATAGAGCGATAATCTGTTGAACGTCTAGCAATAACTTTTTTAGGTGCTATAAGTAAAGGACATACCGGCACATTACCTTTAATAAAGTGTTTTTGGAGTAAGTTTGCCGCATTAAATCCCATCTCTTCAGTGCCTTGCTTAACGGTTGATAACGATACCATTGACAAATCATTGATGACTTCCTCATTATCAATACCAATTAGGCATAACTCTTCCGGTATTTTTATGCCTGCTCTATCACACGCTTGTAAAATATGGTGTGCCCTAGCATCATTAACCGCAATAATGCCAGTATTCATTGGCAAAGATAGCAACCATTTAGAAAGTTTATCTAAGCCTTCTTGCCAATTATCAAGCGAGGTAGACAAACCTTGATAAATAAACCCTTCATATCCTTTCTGCGCCAAGATTTGCTTAAAAATTTCTTCTCGCACACCTGCCCATCGGCAATATCGGTTTGACGGTAAACCATAAAAAGCAAATTGACTAATTCCCTTGGCACACAAATGATTAAATGCACTTTCAATAATGGAAAAATTATCAGCAGCAACATAAGGCACATTTGGATAGCTCGACTTACCATGATATGAGCTACCCACACCAATTATTGGTATTTGAACATGTTTAAGCAAATCGGCAATATCAGGATCATCAAAATTAGCAATAATTCCATCGCAGTCAAAACGAAAAGAGGTGGTCGTGTCATAACGCAGCGTTTCAGAGATATAAATATTCCAGTGAATATTATGTGACTTCAAAAAATCACCAATACCTTTTAAAATTTGACGATCGTAAATATTATTAGCATTAAATAGTAATACAACTTTGTAAGGTTCATTGTTTATATTCATCATTGTTACACACGACATTTATTCAATACTCAGTATCATATTACCGTTTTTTTAGGCAAAAATTTAGCTTAAATTTATACAGTTTGTCTTTTACTATCTTAATGGCCATATACCTATGTCACACTACCATTAAATATTTACGCTACATTAAATAGTTATTGTGATAAGAAATAATGCATAAAATCTCACCAACAACTTACGAATGAAAAAGATAAACTTTGTTTAACTATCTGATGCTTAACAATCTAAAATAGTTTAATTAAATAACATAATAAACTTGTGGTAATACTTGACATTATGCCTGTTGAGGTCTAGAATCTTGCGACCCAAAACTTATATACATAGGCTTTGGGCTACAGTTATTAATTACGTATCTAAAAAGCAATTTTTAAATTTATTTTAATTAATCAGGAGCTTATTAATGGCAACAATTAATCAGCTGGTACGCAAACCAAGAGCGCTAAAGGAAGCGAAAAGTAACGTTCCTGCCCTTGAAGCATGCCCGCAAAAACGTGGTGTTTGTACACGTGTTTACACCACTACACCTAAAAAACCAAACTCAGCATTACGTAAAGTATGCCGTGTACGTTTAACCAACGGTTTTGAAGTGACTTCTTATATCGGTGGTGAAGGTCATAACTTGCAAGAACATAGCGTGATTTTAATCCGTGGTGGTCGTGTTAAAGATTTACCTGGTGTTCGTTATCACACTGTTCGTGGTGCATTAGACTGCGCAGGTGTTAAGGATCGCAAACAAAGCCGTTCTAAATACGGTGTAAAACGACCTAAAGCTTAATGGAACTCCGTTAAGTAAGGCCAAACTATAATAATTCCATTTAACTCATTTGAGTTTTGGGTAAACCTGAAAATTTATAACATATAAACGGAGTATTCCAATGCCACGTCGTCATGTTGTCGGTCAAAGAAAAATTTTACCTGATCCGAAATTCGGTTCAGATTTGCTGGCGAAATTTGTAAATATTTTAATGATAGATGGTAAAAAATCTATCGCAGAATCAATCGTATATTCAGCTCTTGATAAATTAGCTGAGCGTAGTGGAAAAGACCACTTAGCAGCTTTTGAAGTTGCATTAGATAACGTAAGACCAACTGTAGAAGTTAAGTCTCGTCGCGTTGGTGGTTCTACATACCAAGTTCCTGTTGAAGTGCGTCCAGTTCGTCGTAATGCACTTGCAATGCGTTGGATTGTAGATGCTGCACGTAAACGTGGCGATAAATCAATGGCGTTACGCCTAGCGAATGAACTTATGGATGCTTTTGAAAACAAAGGCACTGCTGTGAAAAAACGCGAAGATGTTCATCGTATGGCTGAAGCTAATAGAGCGTTTGCACACTATCGTTGGTAATCTTTCCACTGATATTAAGTGGCTTGAAATTAGACTGACAGCACATATCTACTGTCAGTCAACCTAAATGATATTTTATTAAGCAAACGATTCTAAATAGAGGATTAATATGGCTCGTACAACCCCTATAGCACGCTACCGTAATATCGGTATCAGTGCACATATTGACGCAGGTAAAACAACAACTACCGAACGTATTTTGTTTTATACTGGTGTAAGTCACAAAATTGGTGAGGTTCATGATGGCGCAGCTACCATGGACTGGATGGAACAAGAACAAGAACGTGGTATTACTATCACTTCAGCAGCGACAACTGCATTCTGGTCAGGTATGGGACAACAATTTGAACCACACCGTATCAATATCATCGACACCCCGGGACACGTTGACTTCACAATCGAAGTTGAACGTTCTATGCGTGTTCTTGATGGTGCAGTAATGGTTTACTGTGCGGTTGGTGGTGTTCAACCTCAATCAGAAACAGTATGGCGCCAAGCTAACAAATATAAAGTTCCTCGTATCGCATTTGTAAACAAAATGGACCGTATGGGTGCTAACTTCTTACGTGTGGTTGAACAAATCAAAACACGTTTAGCGGCAGTGCCTGTTCCATTAGTATTACCAATCGGTGCTGAAGAAGGCTTTACTGGTGTTGTTGATTTACTTAAACGTAAAGCAATTAACTGGAATGATGCTGACCAAGGTACAACCTTTACTTATGAAGATGTGCCAGCTGACATGGTTGAGCAAGTTGAAGAATGGCGTGCAAACTTAATCGAAGCTGCAGCAGAAGCTAACGAAGAGTTAATGGAAAAATACCTAGGTGGTGATGAGTTAACTGAAGAAGAAGTTAAAAAAGCACTACGTGAACGCGTACTTGCTAACGAAATCATCTTGGTAACATGTGGTAGTGCATTTAAAAATAAAGGCGTTCAGTTCATGCTTGACGCAGTTATTGAGTATCTACCTGCTCCAACTGATGTCCCTGCGATTAAAGGTGAATTACAAAATGGTGAACCAGCAGAACGTCATTCAAGTGATGATGAACCATTTGCTGCACTTGCATTTAAAATTGCAACTGACCCATTTGTTGGTAACTTAACCTTCTTCCGCGTTTACTCTGGTGTAGTTAACTCTGGTGACTCGGTTCTTAACTCAGTTAAAGATCGTAAAGAACGCTTTGGTCGTATCGTACAGATGCATGCGAACAAACGTGAAGAAATCAAAGAAGTTCGTGCAGGTGACATTGCAGCAGCAATCGGTCTTAAAGATGTCACAACTGGTGATACGCTTTGTGCTGAAAATTCACCAATTATTCTTGAAAGAATGGAATTCCCTGAGCCGGTTATCTCGGTTGCAGTAGAACCTAAAACTAAAGCTGACCAAGAAAAAATGGGTATTGCTTTAGGTCGTTTGGCAAAAGAAGATCCATCATTCCGTGTATGGACTGATGAAGAATCAAACCAAACTATCATTGCTGGTATGGGTGAATTACATCTTGAAATCATCGTAGACCGTATGAAACGTGAATTTAACGTTGAAGCGAATGTCGGTAAACCACAAGTTGCTTACCGTGAAACAATTCGTACAACAGTTAAAGATATCGAAGGTAAACATGCAAAACAATCTGGTGGTCGTGGTCAATACGGTCATGTTGTTATCGACTTGTATCCATTAGAAGCGGGTGGTGCTGGTTACGAATTTGTTAACGAAATCAAAGGTGGGGTAATTCCTGGTGAATTTATTCCAGCTGTTGATAAAGGTATCCAAGAGCAATTAAAATCAGGTCCTTTAGCTGGCTATCCGGTAGTGGATCTTGGTGTGCGTTTACATTTTGGTTCTTACCATGATGTCGACTCATCCGAAATTGCCTTTAAACTTGCCGCATCAATGGCATTTAAAGAAGGCTTCATGAAAGCTAAACCTGTGCTTTTAGAACCAATTATGAAAGTAGAAGTTGAAACCCCTGAAGATTATATGGGTGACGTTATCGGTGACTTAAATCGTCGTCGTGGTATGATCGAAGGTATGGAAGATACTGCAACTGGTAAAACAGTTAAAGCACAAGTTCCACTTTCTGAAATGTTTGGTTATGCGACAGACCTTCGTTCACAAACACAAGGTCGTGCTTCTTACTCTATGGAGTTCTTGAAGTATAACGAAGCACCTTCAAACATCGTAACAGCAATTATTGAAGCTCGTAAAGCGAAATAATTATTTATATAAATAAAGTAACACTTCCCTACAAAATTAGGGAAGTGATTTAATAAAGGAACATTAAGATGTCTAAAGAAAAATTTGAACGTACAAAACCCCACGTTAACGTTGGTACAATCGGCCATGTTGACCATGGTAAAACAACTTTAACTGCAGCTATTACTTCTGTACTTTCTAAAAAATACGGCGGTCAAGCTCGCGCATTCGATCAAATCGATAATGCACCAGAAGAAAAAG
>NZ_JAFNNL010000003.1:0-470320 GCF_026536805.1 Gilliamella sp. B3482
CCCAAAATTTAATGCCAAATGTGCAGTTAACAGCCATAAAGCTAGAACTTGTTAGAAAAGCATTAGATAAACCAATTATTATCACATCTGGATATCGCTGTCCTGCATTAAATGCAAGAGTAGGCGGAGTCTCAACAAGCGCTCATACTAAGGGCTTAGCGGTAGATTTCCATTCATCATACGGCACACCTAAAGAGATTTGCCAACGATTAATCGATGCGGGAGTCCAGTTCGACAAACTCATTCAAGAGCATAATCAATGGGTGCATATCGGCTTTAATCCTAATAATAATTGCCAGATAGTTTTGACTGCTGTTAAGCAGGGCGGTAAGACGATTTATAAGAACGGTTTACTATGAGTAAAGAAAAGTTATTAAGTATAGCATTGCTTATTGTCGGTTTTGTTTTCTCTATTTATTTTGGTTACAACAATTACCAGGAGAAAAAACGATTAAAAACCGCTAACGCCGAGCTAACTAATCAAATTAATCTGCTAGAGCAAACCATATCTAGAAACAACCAAATCATCGCAGATAACGAATTATCAAAACGTGAACTTGAAAATCAATCACTAGAACGGCAGGAGCAAATTAATGAGCAACTCAAAGATAATGATTGTGCTAAGCAGTTTGTGCCTATGCCTATCTCTGGTAGCTTGTACAACAGAGCGAAAAGTCTACGTGAATCAACCGATACCAGCCAATCTATTAAGTGACTGTTTACCAAATTTACCACCTAATCCCATGACTTTTGGTGATAGCTTACGATATAACGAGCATTTATTAAATGTCATTGAGAAGTGTAATGCAGATAAAAGGGCTATCAAACAAATTGCTAATAAATAAAAGCGCGTCGGCTGAGTGTTAGCGCGACTAAATGAAAAATCGCTCAGCCAATTTTAAATAATTATTCGCTTTTACCGCATAAACTATAAAAATTCACGAGCAGCTATAAAGAATAACTGCATATTTAATCAGTTACACTTAGAAATGACACTAACTCTAAGTTATAGTTATTCTTTGAATGGTAATGGTATAATAAATCATCTTATTGTTTGGATGGTTGTTTATGAAAAAAATATTATATTGCTTTATATTAACTTTATTCCCTTTTATTGTATTTGCAGATAACGCTAAAAAAGATGATTGGATAAATCCATATCTTATAAAAGGTTATATTTCTTACAATGATTTTAATAATTTTATATCCTCTAAAGACGAGAGAGCTCAATCATTTGGTACAGCTTATTTGTCTGGGATTGTTAATACATTTAATTGGGAAAATATAGCACGTGAACAAAAAGGGTTACCTAAAATTTACTGTGCAAAATCGGCATTACAATTACCTGAAGTTAATAAGTTGATGAACCAATATGCAAACTTATTTAATGGTGAACCAATCAAAAAATTTGGTGATGGGGATTTATATTTTTTTGTTAGACTTACAGTAAGATATTATCATCCATGCCCTGAAGAAAATAAATAAAGCAATACATAATAGAATCCACAAGAACCGCTTAATTGCGGTTTTTTTGTACCTATTTTTTTTGAAACATCGCAAACCCAATTCAACTTTTAATTAATCATAATTACCCCTGACTTGTAAAATCGATATCTACAAGTCGAATAAATTTAAATCATTTTTCAATCAATCATAATGCCAACACACGGCAATTCACAATAACAAGAGCCACTTAGGAATGAGTTTTAGAGGGCGCCAGATGGTTTTCATGGTTACCTCTCTTGACTGGTTCCCTGTGTGACTAAAACTCATTTCTAATGGAGGAAACCATGAATATTACAATTTTAAATACTGCAATAAAACAAGATAAGAAAGGGCTATTTTGCATCAATGATGTACATAAAGCGGCTGGAGGTAAAAATAAGCACAAACCAAGTTACTGGCTTTCAAATCAACTCACGAAAGAACTTATAGCGGAAATATCAAGCGATGGCGGAATTCCGCTATCGGTCGTTAGAGGTGGTTTAAATCAGGGTACATATGTATGCAAAGAATTAGTTTATGCTTATGCTATGTGGATTAATGCCAAATTTCATCTTCATGTAATTAGAACTTTTGATGAAGTAATCCAGCAAGACTATCAGCGACAGCGATTAAGAGAATTGGCAAAGGTTGAATATAAGCCGATGACTGATGCAATAAAATTTGAAAAGGAGCATCAAGGAAAGGATGTTAAGTATTTTCACTTTAGCAATGAAGCTGATTTGATCAATCGTATAGCTTTAGGAATGACATCAGCGAAATTTAAAGTCTTTCACAAAATAGGAAAAACAGAGTCAATCCGAGATTATTTAACTCCGTGCCAGATTAAGTGCATTACTGACCTTCAAAGAGCTAATACAGCATTTATTCAATTAGGTATGGAGTTCGAAGATCGAAAAGTTAAGCTAATGGAGCTATTCAAACGAAACCATATTATTTCATTGTTTGATGAACAGCATCATATAGCCGCCTAGTGCGGTTTTTATTGTCTGGAGAAAATTATGACAAAGGGCGAAAAGAAAAAAATAGGTCGCCCAAGTGAATTAGCCGAATGTTTAGTCAAGGCTAAGGAGTATTTGCTTGGGGGCTTCAAGGATGTTGAAGAAGTTGTGCCAAGCATTGCTGGATTAGCTTGCTATCTTGGCAAGGCTAGATCGAGAGTATACGAATACGGAAAATTAAATGAAGAATTTAAGGACACGTTAGAGGCTATTCAATCACTACAAGAAAGTTTGTTGGTAAATAGAGGTTTGACTGGTGATTTCAACTCTACTATCACAAAGTTAATGCTATCTAATCACGGCTATAGCGAAAAACAGGAAATAGATCATCAATCATCTGACGGCACAATGTCACCAAAACCAACTCGAATAGAGCTAGTCACACCCACAGAGTAAACACTATGACAACAGCACAAATCCAGTTACCTAAAAAATTGATATCTGTGTTTGTCGCTGAAAATGTCAGATATCGAGGTGCATACGGTGGGCGAGGTAGCGCTAAAACCCGTTCATTTGCATTAATGACAGCGGTTAAGGGTTATCAATTTGCAGAAGAAGGAAAAAGTGGCGTAATACTATGTGCTCGTGAGTTTATGAACTCATTGGCTGATTCAAGTATGGAAGAGGTCAAGCAAGCTATTAATTCTATCGAATGGTTAAAAGATTACTACGATATTGGGCAGAACTACATTAGAACCAAGAATGGATTAGTTAGCTATGTGTTTTGTGGTTTACGACATAATCTCGATAGCATTAAATCAAAAGCCAGAATCCTATTATGTTGGGTCGATGAAGCGGAAAACGTATCCGAAATAGCATGGCGAAAACTCACTCCAACAGTTCGTGAGACTAATTCTGAAATATGGGTGACATGGAACCCTGAAACAGAGGGAAGTCCAACAGATAAAAGATTTAGACAAAACCCACCTGAAAATTCAATCATTGTCGAACTAAATTATAACGATAACCCATTTTTCCCTGATGTTCTGGAGCAAGAGAGATTAAATGACCTGACCCGACTGGATTACGCATCATATGCTTGGGTGTGGGAGGGTGCATATCTCGAAAACTCCGATAAACAAGTACTGAGTGGCTGTTACAAAGTTGAGGCGTTTGACGATAATCTTTATAAAAAAGCCGACCGATTATTATTTGGCGCAGATTTCGGCTTTGCTAATGACCCGAATACATTAATACGGTCATTTATTCTAAATGATTGTCTGTATATTGAGTATGAGGCGTATGGTGTTCATATAGAGCTGGACGAAATGCCGGCTTTTTATGATTCAGTACCAGAAGCAAGAAAATGGATTGTTAAAGGGGACAGTTCAAGACCCGAAACGATCAGCCACATCAAACGTAAGGGGTTCAACATCTCAGCGGCTAAAAAATGGCAGGGTAGTGTAGAGGATGGTATCGCATTTCTGCGTGGATTTAAGCAAATCATCATTCATCCTCGCTGTAAACATACAGCAGAAGAAGCCAGATTATATAGCTACAAGACCGACAGGGTGACAAATGAAGTCCTACCAATTATAGAGGATAAAAACAACCACTGTTGGGATGCGGTGCGTTATTCGCTGGATGGTTATATTAAACATAAACGCTCAGCAGGATTATTTATGAGGTAACAATGAGTTATTCTAATTTAACAGATGAACAGTTATTAAATACCGCACAAACGGCAATTAATAATAATCAAGATATAAGTCGTCAACGATTAGCGTACGCATCACAAGGCTTAGTTAATAACACCAAAAGGGCTTACATCGATCGCGAGTTCGGTTATCCAGAAAACCTTACCTTCACAGACTTCTATAAACTGTATAAGCGTAATGGTGCTGCACGTGGTTTTGTTGAGCGATTAAGTGATATTTGCTGGCTAGATTACCCTAAATTCATTGACGGCGACATCCGAGAACAAGATTCAAAGCTGACAACGTGGGAGCAAATAGTTACTGATTTATTTAATGATAAATTGTGGTCAGCTATCACCGAAGCGGATAAGCGTGGAATTGTTGGTAAGTATGCAGGGCTCATTATCCAACTTCGAGACGGCAGGCGGTGGGACGAGCCTGTGGATACCGTCGTATTGAATCGACTAAATCCACAGGATGCCATTGTTAAGTTAATTCCTGCATGGGAAGCTCAGTTAACGGCTTGCGAATGGAATAATGACGAAGCAGACGAAAACTATGGTCAAGTCACAATGTACCAATTTAATGAAATAGCGGTAGGTGACAAATCAGGTAAGCCCAATATTTCTCGCAGTATACATCCAGACAGAGTGGTCATACTCAATGAAACATCCGTTATTAACTCCATGGATGATGGCGAGTCACAGCTTGAGGTCGGCTATAACGACCTAATCGACATGGTGAAATATTCAGGCGGTAGCGCAGAAGGTTTTCTTAAAAATGCCAGTAGACAGGTTCACTTGAATTATGATGCCGACTCTGACATGGATGAGCTGGAGCGAGAACTGAGAAATAGAGGATTTGAAAAGCCTGCTGATGCATTAAATAAACAAATTGCGTTATTAAATTCAGGCACCGACAGCGCACTAATTACCTCTGGTGCTACAGCTAACATTCTATCGGTTGCTCCTGCCGACCCAAGCGCTGGATGGTCAGTATCTGCAAACAGTTTCGCTGCATCTGTCAGAATGCCATTTACCATTATATTTGGTCAACAAACAGGACGCTTAGCATCAGATGAAGATAAGACGGATTATGCAAAACGTGGAATGTCACGCCGTAATGGATTTTTGAGCACATTAATAAAAGAGTTAGTTAAGCAACTTATTACGCTGAAAGTTATTAAGCCATTAGTTAACGGTACGCTCACTCTTAAATGGTCCGACCTATTAGCACCAAGCCAGAACGAAAAAATCGAATTGATGCTCAAAATGTCAGACGTGAATGTCAAAGCTCAACAATCAATGGGTATTGCAGTATTTACTCCAAACGAAATACGAGAAGCTGGCGGTTATGAGCCCGATCCTGATTTAGAGGATATCGATATTGAAGAAACCGAAGATAATAAAGCCGATTCCGAAGAATCCGATATTACCGAGAAGTAAAAATAATCCTACGCTCACCAACAAACAAATTCTCCAAATGCGTAGCGAAATACAAAAACGCTACAAAACAATCAAACAATCAGTTATTGAGTATATCGAATTAAGCTTAGGCTACTATGCTAAAGCGCCGACTAAAACAGCGTTATTTATCGATAACAATCTCTATGTTGTAAATGCCAGTGTTAATTACACGGTTGATGGCAATCAGCTTGCCAGAGTGTTAACTCGCATTCAAGAAATTGTTGATGAAAATCTGATTAATGGTGGTATTGAGAAGTTTTGGGCTGGCAAGTTTGTTGCTGATATGTATCAAATGGGTACTAATCGGACATTTCAAAACTTATCTATACAATCGCCACTATATTCACAAGCTACATCATTGGAATCCTTATTATTTAGTGATGCTTACATTCGTCGAATAGGGCTTGCCTATACCGCAACATTCAACGACTGGAAAGGACTTGCGGATAATCTAAAGAGCGATTTGGGTTCCGTTTTAAGTAGCGCTGTGGCAAGAGGAATTAACCCACGAGAAACAGCCGATATTATCAGTAAGCGCATTGATATCTCACATAGTAGAGCTAAAGCCATAGCACAAACTGAGCAAGTAGGCGCACTTCGTCAGGCTACATGGGATGAAACTAAACGTACTCAAGAAGATTTAGGACTAAAAACAGGCTTATTACATATGTCTGCATTAAAGCCTAATTCGAGAGCCACGCACGTTGCCAGGCACGGGAAAATCTATACTGTTGAACAGGTAGAGGAATGGTACGAAGAGAATGGTAACAGATTCAATTGTTATTGCGCTCAAATAACGGTATTGCTTAATGAAAAAGGCGAGCCATACAACCAATCTAGCATCGACAGATTATTAAAAGAAGCCGACGAATGGGAAGATCAATATAAACCGAAACGGCAGGCATTAACCGAAGTAGAAGAGCTTAATGACTGGTCAAGAAAGAATATTACTGAAATTTCTAATATACCTAATGATATTGACGCTAAAGAACTGGCGCCATGCTTAAAATTGGTATCAGAAATTCAGGAACGGTTCGATTTACCACAGTTTAGATATGCAGGGTCAATAAATGGGGATGTTCATTACTATGGTGAGCCAAATAAAAAAATGCTGGCAGCATTCGCTCCAACCACTAATGCCCTAATTATTACAACAGGCAGTGTAGATAAAAAAGAATTGCTGTTGGTTGATTTATATAGTAAAACATTAGGATTCAAGAGAGAGTCGTTAAATTCCGTTATTAATCTTAAGAATCAGCGATTAGCTAATATAATTAATGAAATGGATTATGTTACGTGGAACGCTGTACCAACACCTAGAGGGGTTTTTGCTCATGAGATGGGGCACGCATTACATAATCAGTATCGTGTAGAGATTGACAATATTATCTCTAAAGGGTGGGAACAGGGCTGGCAATACGCGATTAGCAAATACGGACAGGATAGCAAAAAGGAATTTCTTGCAGAATCCTTTTCACTTTACATTGAAAATCGCAATGAAGCTAAAAAGCGACTATATCCAGAATTATTTAAATTTTTTGAATCTTTAGATAAAGGCACCAAATGGAAAAAATTAAAAAGTTAATAGAGCAAGCCTCTAAGCTTGTTAATATGAAGCCGCTTCCTGATGATGCTGAGGAGCAGCTAAACAAAATAATCGAACAGGCAGATAGTGATGTAGAAAAGTCTATGTTATCTAGTTATGCCGAATCTCTATTTGTTGAGAGACATTCATAATCAAATCTCTTAAACCGCTTCGGCGGTTTTTTTATATTTAAAATCCACACGAGGTAAAGCATGACACTTAAAAGTGTGAATGTTTTATCTGTCGTTAATAGTAAATCCAAAATATCAACACAAATCATCGACGGTAAAGAGCACATTGTTATCAATGATGTGGTCCCCATCGTGGATGATATTGTCATGAATGGAATTTTCTATCCGGCAGATGAAATTAACAAATCGTACATGACACTGAATGACAATTTAATGCCATTAGACCACCCACGAATTAATAACGAGCATGTTTCTGCATTAAACCCACAAGCCATTAATAATTTTTATATTGGTGCGTGGGGTAGAAATGTTCGCAAATCTAACGACAGGGTGCTTATGGATGCGTATATCGATAGGAAATTTGCAGAAAGCACAGAAAAAGGGCGAATGCTTGTAAATCGCCTTGATGACATGATGAATGGTAAAAACACCACGCCAATTCATGTGTCAACAGGGCTAACTTACACGCCCGACAATCAATCAGGATCATCAAAAGGCAAACGCTACAAGTCAATTGCTCGAAATATGAAATTCGACCATGTCGCTATATTACCCGATAAACAAGGTGCAGCCACACCAGATGATGGTGTTGGCATTTTTGTTAACTCGGATGGTGAAAAATCGCCAATTGAAAATGTAAGTCTTATTGATTGTTCAGACGATTCAATAAGCAACGTAATTAGTAAAACTATTAAAGAAGTTTTAGGCGTATTTAAATTTAATCAAAAAGAGGAAGAAGACTTAATGAAAGAAAAAATCTTACTAGCTCTAAATGCTGCCGGTATTAAAACCGATGGCTTATCCGATGAGCAGCTGTTAAAGGTTTATAACGAGCAAACAACCAAGGAAGCGATTGAAAAAAAGAAAGCTTCTGAGGAAGAAGAAAAGAAAAAAGCCGAACAGGAGAAGAAAAACGCAACGAATGCCGAAGATGCACCAGCATGGGCAAGGTCATTAATGAACAAGGTTACAAATCTGGAATTAGCAGTGAATGCAAATACAGAAAAAGAACTCTCTGTTAAACGAGAAGCCGTAAAAGCTAAGTTCAACATGACGCAAACCGCAGTAAATGCGCTATCTGGTGAACCACTTGATGCTTTATATGCACAGTGCGTTAAAACAGCGCCTATTAGTGGTGGTTTCGCTAATAATTCAGATAATTCACTATTAAATATGGAGGCTCCAGAGTAATGATTCGATTTAAAACCGTGATTGGTGGTCCTGCACGCAAAAACGACACACAAACAATTGACTTAAAAACAGGTGAAGCGATTGCTCCGTGTTCACTAGTTGCCGTTATCAACAACAAGCTAGTTAAACATCCAACGGCAGGTGAGCATACTCAACCACTAGTTATCACCAATGACTATTTAGGTGGTCATGATATCCGTTCGGAAGTCCCTGCTGATACAACCGGTATAGCAATCATTTGTGAAGATGATGTTACTTACCATATTTTAGTGAAAGCTGGTGAGACTTTAAAGATTGGCGATAAATTAACTTCTAACGGTGACGGTACATTGAAAAAAGCAAGTGGTACTGATGCTGTGCTGTTCTATGCATTTGAAACCTATACCGTTGGTACAACTGCTGAACAAGTCCGAGTTCGTAAAGCTTAAGGAGTAATAATGAAGAACGAAAAAATTATTTTTAACAAGAAATTGATTACCAATTCAGCTCAAGTTGCTCAGGCTTGGAATCAGTTAAAAGCAAGTCGTCAAATCTTTAACAACGCTCAAAAACAGATGAGTGAAATGCATGGTAATGCTATTGAAGTCAATCAGGCTGCAATTTTAACTCAAGATTACTGGCGTGAAGTAGATAACGTGACTACCCGTGTTATTCGTGATGATGAGGGCGCTCCGTTACTTGATGATTTACTGTCTTTAGGTACGCCAATTTCAATTGGGAAGACTGCTGCGTTATATCGTGTTTCAAGTGATGCTGGCTATGTTAATCGCTCTATGTCAGGACAAGAGCCAGAAACGCTAGATAAGGTTGTTTATGACCATTACGGTGACCCAGTTCCAATCTTTAAAACTGGTTATGCTCGTGAATGGCGTGAATGGTTAGGTCTACAAACTGAAAATATTGATGCTATGTCAGATGACCAAGAGGCAGCAACCGCAGCGCTCCGTCGAAATATGGCACAGTATATTTTAACTGGTGACGACAAAATCAAGGTTCAAAACTATGAAGGTAAAGGGATTACAAACCACCCCCACACCAACCAAGTTGATCTAAGCGCATCAGGTTTCAATATTGATTTAACTTCTATGGCAACCAGCAATGACAATATTATCAATTTCTTCACAAAAGATTTTAACGTAGTTCTAGATGCCAACCTAGTTGCAGAAAAATTAAAATTCTACATTTCACCTGAAATCGAGCGCCGATTGAATGTGCCTTATTCAAACTCACAAGGCTTTAAAGAAGGAACATTGAAAGACTACATCTTACGCTATTGCGTTTACATTGATTCATTCACCAAAACGTTTGAATTAAAAGGCAATCATTTCATTAGTTATGTTCGTAATGCTCAGTACATCAAAACTCGTATTGCTGCACCAATTGGCTCATTCATGAAACAACGGGTCAATCCACATGATAACTATCAAACTCTTGTTTGGTCTGCGTTTGGTTTGCAAATTAAACGAGACTTTAATGGTAAAAGTAAAGTCTTTAACGCAAGGGGTTAATGATGAAATTAAGAGTTACACATCGTGGCTGTTACGGTCGCATTGATAGTGAGATTGCAGAGCTTCCGATTGGTCATGAGTTTGTTTCCCAAGAAATACCTATTGCTTTTGAAGGGCGAGTTATTGTATTGGAACAACAAACGACAGAACCAGAAGATAAAAAGAAAAAAGGTAAATAATTATGACGGTACAGGTAACAGCGGAAAATGTTAATCAAATGTTATCAGAGCTTGGTTATTCTGTACCGAGCTTAGTTATTGACGCAATTCTTAAAAAAGTAAATGCAATTAGTGATTGTTTGGTAGCGCATGACTATTCAGAAGCAGACCAGCTTTTAATATTGATTTACTCAGCTTGTTTACTTGCCCAAATGCAAGGAGCTAGAAAAATAGCCTCACAATCAGCACCAAGTGGTGCATCAAGGTCCTTCAAGTATGATGACGAGGGATTTAAATCCATGTATTCATTGCTAAAAAATCTAGATGTTCACGGCTGTACTGATTGTTTGGGTATTTCTCGTTCGAATAAGCCGTTATTTTTAGTTGTGGGAGGTCACAATGAGTAATACAGCAAATTGGAGCTATACAAACATTGCAACCGTATATCCTCACATTGGATACGACGGGGAGAATAATGTTGATACTTATAGAACGCCTTATTTAATTAAATGCACATGGAAAGACGAAGCGCCAAATGCATCTGGTGCTTATATTGATTCATTAGGTGTTGAACGTGTTAGAAAGACTACATTTTACACTGAAAATAATAAAATTAAGCAAGGTGATTTTATCGTAAAAGGCGATAAAACTTCATTATCGCTAGAAGCATCAAACGCTGAAAAAGTAGAGTTTGTTCTTGAATATGATATGAGTGCTTTTGGTGAAATACCTGATTACGAGGTAGTTACATAATGACCGTTAAGGGCGTTTCAAAAGTGAATAAAAATATTCACAGGATAACTAATGATATTGCCAATAATAGAACTCAAAGGATTATCCAGCAAGTTATGATTGTTGGTATGTCTTTTGTAGCTCCAATCACACCTAGAGATACTTCAACGCTAATTAATTCGCAGTATAGAGAACTAAAGCCAGTACCAAAAGGTTGGATTGGTCGAGTTGGCTATACTGCAAATTATGCTGCATTTGTTAACAATGCCAAAGGTACAGCAAAAGGTAAGCGTACAGGTAAAAAATCACAAGGCGATTATTGGTCTCCCAATGCAGAGCCTCACTTTGTTGAAAAGGGTTTTCAAAGAGACGGACAGCAGGCTATTGAACAAGTCATTAAAGATGGTTACAAAATATGATTTCAAACACATATCAGTCAATTAAAGATTGGTTAGTTTCTCATAATTTAATTGGTGATTATATTTTCCAGTTTAGAAAGTGGGTTGAAGTTAAAAATACCCAATCTAAGCGATACATAGTTGTCATGCCTGCTGGTGGGGGGAATGCTAATGAAGCGGTAATAAGAGATTATTTTAGAATCGTTATTGTTTCAGCTATCAATGATTCCAATATTGTGGCTGTAAATGATAAAGCCGATGAAATCAGACAGTCAATGCTAGATGATTACGAAATGAATGATGTTATTTCAATGAACCCGATTAGCGGAATAACACAGTCAAACACAGAAGAAGGGCGGTTTGTTTTCGAGTTTACCGCTCAAATGATTATATCAAGATAAAGAGGTTAAAATGGCTAAAAGTAATGCAGGAACAGGGCGAAAGATTGCCGTCTATTATGTTATAGGTAATCCAGATACAAAACCTAATGATGCGGACTATAAACGGTTAGGGATGATTAGAGGAAAATCACGAGGTGTTAACTGGAATACAATTGATACTACGGCAGATACATCCGAAGATGGTACAACAGAATCAATGGTCACAACTAAAGAAAAAACAGTATCTTTTGATGGTATCTCACGTGGAGATGATATTCAAAATCAAAGTGTATTGTTAGATCACATTGAAAGCCCGACACAAGATACTGACGGACAACCTTATGCATGGATTAAAATTGTTAATCCAATCATTAATCGAGTAATTGAGGGGTGCTATTTATTATCTTCATTAACGGAAGAATATCCTTATGATGACGTCTGCACTTGGTCTATCGAAGGAACAAGCGCTAACAATGTAACAAGAACAGCTATTCCAACTAACCAAACCCCAAAAAAATCATAATATGAAACCAGTAATAACAGATATCGGGCAATTTGCTATACATATCAATGATGCAATATTTATCTTTACTCCTTCCTTTTTGAATATGACAAAAATAGGAACACCAAGTGAAATAGTTAAAACTTTTTCTATTATTTTGGGTGCTGAAGATAGTGTTTCGGAGCAATTGTTTATTGATTTAGTTGATAAGGTTTTAACTGCGTGCTGTGAGTCAGATTGCTCTGTTATTACTGGGTATTTAGAAGGTAATGAAAATAAATTAGTTACTGTAGATGGATTAACAATTCATGACAGAGTCATTTTGGCACAACATCTTTTGAAACATGGCTTAATTGGTGAGTCTCAGCTTAAGAAAAAAAGTGATAATGCTGATTATAGCGATGAATTTCATGCTAAGAAGTTCGTATACATGGCGGTTGCTCATTTGGGGATGAGTGAGGTTGACGCATGGAATATGTCGATGACGGCATTTCAAGAAGCAATGGAAGCTAAATTTCCGACAAATGATAAAGAAATTATCTCTCAAGATGACTATGATTCAGCGATGGCTTATGCTGATTCAGTTGTGGGATTAAATAGCTAGCGAAAACGACGAAAAGAAAGACTTGCTAAAGCAAATAAACATCCAAAAAACCATTGATTTTGAGTTAAAAATTACGATTTTTAACATATTGATTTATAACATTAAATTAATTACCCTAACTATAGGAGAAGAGTGTTCATCATAAATGGGTAAAATTAAAACTTTAAAAATGAGTTTAAGCCGATTTTTTAAACAAACCCTAGTAGATGCTAAACACTACTAACTAATAATCATTAAACCCGCCAAGTGTGGGTTTTTTTATGCCCATCATCCAGCCAACCAACACAAGTTTAACCCTCACATGAATAGCACGACGGTGTGAAAGTGAAAAGCTGCCTACCTTCAGTGGATCACTTTCATGTGAGATTTTTTTTGAAAGGTAAAAGGAGATATTCAATGAACAATTTAAAAAAATTAGAAGTTCCATTCTGTAATACAACAATTCAAGCGGTGGAACATAACGGTGAGCTTTATGTATCAATGCGGCCGATCTGTAAGAATATCGGCTTACAGTGGGGGTCACAATATAATCGTATTATGCGAGATGAAGTGATGAAAACAGCCGTCTTCATTATGAAGACAACTGCTAGTGATGGTAAGAAATATGAACATGTATTTTTACCACTATCAATGCTAAATGGTTGGTTGTTTGGCGTTAGTACCAAGAAAATAAAACCTGAGTTAAAAGACAAGCTAATTAAATATAAACGTGAATGCTATAACGTTCTTTACCAATATTGGACTAAAGAGCGATTTGAATTCATGAAGGAAATAAATAGACTGCTTTTTGAATTTCAATATGAAAAAGAGGGAGCAAGTCAAGCTGGAAGAATATTATCAAATTGGAAACGTATTAAACCTAATATAGAAAATAAACTCAATTCATTAATGAATCAATCACAACTCCAGCTAACCGTATAAACCACCTTTCGGTGGTTTTTATTGCCAAAAATTTAAGAGGTTCACATGTCATTTGAAGCAGGCAGTATTTCATACACAATTGATGCCAAAACAGGGGCTTTATTAACAGCGGATAAACAAGTATCTAGTTTTAACAAAAGCGCGCAAGAGGGGTTTGAGCGGACAGCAGCGTCAATGAGCAAACTAACAAGCGTTGCTAAAGCTGTATCTGCTGCTTTAGTTTCCAGCCAAATTATTTCTTATGCTCAGAGCTGGAATGAGCTAGAAGATCGTATTCAAAATACTGGCGCAACAGCATCGCAAACTAAAGACATTTTAGATCAGCTACTAGTAACATCTGATAGAAACGGTCGTACTATTGAAGAAACATCAGAGTTATATATCCGTCTTTCTAACTCTATGGGTGAGCTGGGTTATAGCACACAAAGTACAATATCTTATATTGATACTCTATCAAATTTGATGACTATCAATAAGACAAATTCATTGAGTGCAGAATCGGCTACAAATGCATTAACTAAAGCCCAAATGAAAGGTAAGCTGGCAGGTGTTGAGGCAATGACTGTCTTTAATGCAATGCCTAGTATCCTTAAAACGCTTGGGAAACAGCTAAATAAAACCGAATCAGAGGTTAGGAAAATGGCTTCTGATGGTAAATTGTCAATGTCTGAATTTACCGAAGCTATGATTGCTGCTCAGGAAGAAACGGCTGCACTTGCCGATAATATGCGAAATACCGTAACTGAGGGTATCAACCGTGTTACGAATAATCTTAAAAAATATCTTGGTGAATTAAATAACTCAACTGGTGCGACTAAATTACTCGTAGATTCGTTAATTTTAATGTCTCAGCATGTCGATATACTAATGACGGGCGTTGGTGCTTTAGCTGCCGTTTATGCGGGTAAATATATTACATCATTAGCGAGTGCGACTAAGCAGAGTGCAGAAAAAGTCATTAATGATATAAAACTAGCTCAAGCTGAAAAAGCAGCAGCACAAGCAGCGTTACAACAAGCTCAAGCTGAAGTTGCTCACTTAAGAGCGGTTCAGCAGTCACTAGCTGCCCAATTAAAATTAGCGCAAACAGAAACAACTAGAAATGCAATTAGAAAGCAGTTAAAAGCCAATACAGACGCCTTAACTGCAGCTACAAATCAGCAAACAGCAGCGCAAGCAAGACTTGATACAGCGATGAAAGCAACATCTTTTGCCGCTAACGGACTTCGTTCCGCAATGGCTTTATTGGGTGGTCCTGCAGGGATGTTGTTTTTGGCTGCGGGCGCATTGACAACGTGGGCTAGCAAAGCTGATGATGCTAAACAGAAAGCGTTAGATTTCTCTGATTCTGTTGATTCAATGAGCGACTCTTTAAAAAGTTTAACATTAAATCAGCTGCTTGATAAACAGTTAGATTATTGCGATAACTTAGAAAATATTGAAAATCAGATTAAAAATGTTGTAAGTAAAATAAATGAAGCTAAAGCTAAAATAACAGCGGCAAAATCATCTTTTGACATGCATCCAGATACAATTAAAGATGCTGAAAGAGAAATCGTAAGACTTAACTCAACTCTTGATAAGTTAATTCAGAAGAAAAGCAATGCCTCGAAAATAATTAGTTATATTAATACACTATTAATAGGCACAAGTGCTGATGCTGATTCTGCAGCTACTGGCGTTGATGGCTTTGCTAAGGCACTAGAAAAAGTCGGCACAAACAAAATTGATGAGAAAGTTAAGTCGTTATCGACTCAGCTTGAAATAGCTAATATGAAAATAGATGATTCAAGGAAAGCTGCTTACATTTATGAAAACGTATTAAATGATCTCGGTAGTGCAGGGGAAGAATACAAAGGTATTATAAGAGATCTTATTAAAGATTCTACAAAATGGGCGACAGTATCAGAAGAAGTTAGAAAAGTGCTAGAACCACTTTTTAAAGCATACGCTGCGTTATTTGATGCTAATGAAAAACTAAACGCCAGCAAAAAAAGAGGGGGCGGTACAACACGAACTTACGCAGAAGAAATAAAAAATCTCAAAAATCAATTGGAAGTTGCCAAGTTAGAAGCTCAACATTTAACAGTTGAGGCTAAAGCTTTAGCAATAAGTCAACAAATTGGTACTAAAGCGACAGCAGCACAAACAGAAGAACTTAAGCGATTAATTCAAGAACAAGAAAATTTGCGAAAATATCAATCTGGTGAAGAGTTTGCAAAACAAGAAATCTACAATAAAAAATCACCTTTAGAACAAATAAATATTGATGAGCAGGAAAAACTAGATAAGTTAAATGAATGGCGAGCAACTGGACTGGCAAACGAACAAACTTATCAAGATGCTTTAACTGCAATAACTAAAGATGCTGTAGATAAAAGAAAGAAACTTGAAGACGAAGCGGCAGAAGCTAAACTAAAATCTACAAGCGCTATATTGCAATCATCTGCAGATTTATTCGGTGGAATGTCTGATATGCTGGGCGCTTTTGCTGGTGAATCAAGTTCAGCATATAAAGCACTTTTTGCTATTAGCAAAGGGTTTGCGATAGCTGACGCTATGCTTAATTTAAATTCCGCAATTATGAAAGCAATGAACGATCCGACAGCGGTTACAACATCAGCAAAAATGGCAAATATGGCTGCTGTAGCAAGCGCGGGCGGTCAGGTTTTATCAACACTTAAAGGGCTAACTTATGGGGGCGGACGGCTCAGGGGTGGTGGTGTTGATGTTGGTAAAGCCTATAGAGTTAATGAAAGTGGAGAACCTGAACTGTTTGTTGCACACGGAAAACAATACATGATTCCAAATAAAAATGGCGAAGTTATTCCATCTAACAAATTAAGCGGTTCAGCTGGTAGAACTATCATTAATAATATTACGCAAAATATTTCATTCGGAGAAAACCAAGATAATACGACAGCAGCTAATGAAACAGCTAGAATGTTGAAACAAGCGATAAAAAGCGTAATGCAGGAGGAACAACGCCCTGGGGGGATGTTAAATCGTCGTTGATTTAGTAGATGAAATTTCATACCATGAATTCAAATTTTAAAAGGATAGATGGTATGAAAAAGATTGCATTGTTTGGATTGATAGGGTTTGTTTTAACTGGCTGTGGTGATGATAAGGTCACTAAAGAGTATCTCGTTGGTGATTGGGATTGTAGTTATGAAGAATATGAAAGCAAATACGATTCAAAATTCAAAGAATATGATGATTATTCTTTAAAAAGTAGTGAGCAATTTAAACAATCTTATAAAATTGTTGATGATGTTTTAATGTCAAAAATAGCTGATAAGAATGCGTTTGAACTTGATTTAAATAAAGTTTACAGTAATTTAAACTTGGAAGGGAAAACAGATAATTGCAATTACTCAATAAAAAGAGATCTGGTGAAGAAAGCAAACAACAAATTTAGTTGGACAGAAGAAACATTTTTTGATTGTACATTCGATAAAGATAGTATGGATAAATTCAAGACAAAAAGAGAAAGAATCTGCACTAGAATAAAATAATTACGTTAGTGTATTTTTCGGTTAATCAACATGGATATAAAGAGTTCCTTGTTGTCTATCAAGGGTCAATCCAAATAATTTATATATACTATGTATTGTTTTGTTTGCATTTTCGAACATTTCATAGTCGGAAAGTTTTCCTTGATAGAATATATCTTTTAGTTCTAAAAAGGATTCAGCAAGTTTTTTAAGAAGCGATGATAACTTTGTGTTTTCAAGTAAATCTAAAAGAGATGGTGGATACAGATTAGGTTCTATTTTGATTGAGCTCATATACCCAAAAGCATAACCATATAAATTAGCAATCAATTTAACTTTGTTTTTTACATTAAAATACATTTCATCCAGAGATAAAAGTCCTACTTTATATCTGTTAACTAAGGATTTAATTTCTTTAGGAATATCAATTAAAGCAGTTTCAAGGGAGCTCAATTGCATTTTAATTAATTTAGGAGTAGAGGTTTGGGCTGACATATAATTGGCGAGAAACTCAGACCATGATCTTGTTGATGTCATTAATATAGCATCGTCATATTCATCCACAAGTTTTCCAGCATCTAGTCTGCTTTCATTTTTTTCATGTATGTGAATTAACTCATGATGCATCATATGTATAATATTACTAGTGTGATCGAGTGATATAGAACCATCCTTATTAAAGAGATCATAAAAAAATTCCACACTTAAAACTAGAGTAAATTCTGAATACAATCCATTATCAGTTAGTTTCGAAAGTAATTGAGCTATAGCAACAGACTGCTTGTTATTGGTGAAGGAAGATGATTCATGCCCATACTCTTTAGCAATGTCAGCTAATGCTGATTCGAAATCACAGGATATCAAAACTCTTTTTAATTTTGAAATATTCAATTGAGTTTGTTTTACTAATTCTTTAATTAGTGTGGCAGTGAAATTAGCTATGATATTAGCGGTATTTTCGTCGCTAAAACCTTGAGCTGATATAACTAAATTATTTTTCATAAATTCACTTATTTAACGAAAGCTTAATTATTTTACTATTTTAACATTAATTTTAATGTTAGTTGATTTTGCTCTTATGTATTGATGTTAAGAATGAGATTTTAAATTTTTCTATTTCAATTTCTATGTATTTTTCTAATTCACTTTCTGTAAATGTATATATTTCTTCTTCGCCAAAATTTTCAGGAGTTAATGGAGTGATGACATCCCATCCAAAAATTTTTTTATATAATTCAAGATCAATTTCAGCATTTTTTACCGAATTTTCAAGCATATTAACAATTTCAGCATTCATTGAACGATTATTCACGTTAGCCACTCGCTGTATTCTGTTTTTTAGTTCCTCTGGAATCCTTAAGTTTATTTGTGGATTTTTATATGGCCTTGCTTTTTTTTCATTCATAAAAGTTTCCAATAAGTGGGGAAAATAAACATGGATATATCAAAATAATATGTATTTTCTATTGACAAAACAATACCTATTAATTTAATATGTATACATATTGTTTATATATGTACTTTTGATTAAGGAGAAAACATTGAAAGAAAATAAAGTGTCAATATCGGCTCGAGTACCTAGTTGGATAAAAACCATATTAAAAAATTCAGCTAAAAATAATGATAGAAATATCAGTTTAGAAATCACTAATAGATTGAAACAAACATTAACAGAAGAGGAAATAAAAAATGCAAACATCTAAAAAAGCAAAAACCCCAAGTGCTGCAACACTTGAGGTCTCAATAATTAATCCCACTAGAAAAGGAACTAATATAATGAAAAATGATACATCTTTAGTTAATAAAAGTCAATTGACAATGTCTAGCCGTGAGATTGCATCATTAACAAATAAACGACATGACAATATTTGTCGAGATATTAGGGCTATATTAGTAGCTTTATTAGGAGGTGAGGAAGCTGATTATGTTCGTAACTCAAATTTGAGTTACCTAACAAATCAACATGTTAGCTGTAATCAGTATAATTCTAAAAACCCTAACGCATGGGAATATCATATTTCTCGACGATATACTGAGATACTGATAACTGGTTATGATATTAAACGTCGTACAGCAGTTATTGATCGTCTATATGAGTTAGAAGAGGCTAATAGAACAACTCATTCAAAACTTCCAACCACTAAAGAGCTTGCAATAATGGTTATTCAAGCTGAAGAAGAAAATGAACGGCTTTTAATTGAAAATAAAACATTAGGAACTCAGCTCGAAGAAATGAAACCAACAGTTGAAGCTTTTGATCGCATTGCAACTAAAGCTGAGGGTAGTATGTGTGTAACTGATACAGCTAAACATTTACAGGTACAACCCAGAAAATTCTTTCAAGAATTAAATGCAATGGGGTGGATCTATAAAAGAACAGGTTGTAGCCATTGGCTTGGTTATCAAGATAAGGTCAAGCAAGGTTTGTTAGAGCACAAAGTAACAACGGTCTCAAGAAGTGATGGTAGTGAAAAGATAGTAGAGCAGGTATTAGTTACCCCTAAAGGACTAGCTAAACTATCACAAATATTAACAATGCACTAAGCCATTATTATAAGCCCCGAAATAGGGGCTACTTGAGGATGTAGAGATGAAACACATTATTGATAATTTCGACTATGAAATAATAGTTAAAAATTTAGAGCAAGCGAAATCATTAGCATATCTCATGGGGAGTAACGTTAATGAAAGCGAAGATAAATCAAATATATTCTGGTTATTACAAGACTTAGTTAATTGCGCTTTGCGACTAGTTGAAGATTCTAAGTCGTTCGTTTAACCCTTTTTCAGACCCTTTTTTAAAACATTGATTATTAATAATTAATTTTAACATAATAAAAAAGGGTTATTTTTTCAAAAATAGCTAAAATTTAGTTAAAACAATAGGCTATGTTTGATATAATCTAGCTCACCGCCGAATAGGTGGTTTAGAAAATTCCGAAGAATCCGATATTACCGAGAAGTAAGCTCACCGCCGAATAGGTGGTTTAGAAATGCTTTGTAAAAAATTTCAAACGCAGAATCGAGCTCACCGCCGAATAGGTGGTTTAGAAATTAACCGTCATATCACTCTCCCGTTACTAATGGCTCACCGCCGAATAGGTGGTTTAGAAATTATCATTTGAGGGTGAAGTCAGAATTAATGAGCTCACCGCCGAATAGGTGGTTTAGAAAAACTGGCGTGTATGTTGCTGCTCTTCCTCCACGCTCACCGCCGAATAGGTGGTTTAGAAAAACTATCAAAATTAGAATTTGGTTTTAATAGTGCTCACCGCCGAATAGGTGGTTTAGAAATCACCGGGGAACTCAATGCCGTTAATCTGCGTGCTCACCGCCGAATAGGTGGTTTAGAAACAGCTGAATCTAGAGTACGTTCTCACGACAAAGCTCACCGCCGAATAGGTGGTTTAGAAATTTTTCATTTATCGATTCGTTTTCATCAATCGGCTCACCGCCGAATAGGTGGTTTAGAAATCCTCAATTGATACTTCAGTTTTCATAAAAAAGCTCACCGCCGAATAGGTGGTTTAGAAAAACCAAGAAAAAGGTACGCCTAAATGATTCGCGCTCACCGCCGAATAGGTGGTTTAGAAATTACTAATTTTAAAATTTTTTATTGCCCCTCTGCTCACCGCCGAATAGGTGGTTTAGAAACTACTCTTTAGAAGAAGAAAAGTGCATGTTCAGCTCACCGCCGAATAGGTGGTTTAGAAAGTCATTTACCAGGTGATATCATTGGTATCGCTGCTCACCGCCGAATAGGTGGTTTAGAAATAACAAAGAAAGGCTGGAGTTATTCCCCTAAGGCTCACCGCCGAATAGGTGGTTTAGAAAGAACAAGCTAAAAAAAATAATCGGTCAATGAAGCTCACCGCCGAATAGGTGGTTTAGAAAATTTATCGATAATATTTTTGGCTTTAATATGCGTTTACCGCTGCATAAGCGGTTTAGAAATGTATACGCAGGGATTAACGTTTAACAATATAAACAATTAAAAATCAACAACCCGCTTTGGCGGGTTTTTTATTGCTCCAACCCATTAAATAACATACCATTACCTAAAAATTAAGGAGAATGGTATGAAAAAGTTAATATTAATTAGTCTAGTTAGTATAGCTTTATTTGGCTGTGGTGAGAAAAAAGTCACTGAAGAAATGCTTATTGGGGATTGGGAGTGTGATTTTGCACAGCAAGTTGCTAAGTGGAAAAATGGATTATTCCAAGATTATGCTCCGCCAATTGATCATGAAACATCATTAGTTACATATCTAAAAGTAGATAATGATCTTTTTGTAAAAACGCCTAATAGCTTTAGAAAAATAAAACAATATGTCAACAAAATGGATGGAAGTTTTGAATATTCTATAGGTGATATGAAAACAGTTGGATTCAATAAGTTAGAATATATATCAGACGATGAGTTTAAGTCGATTTCCGAGATTATAATAACGCAGAATAAGTCAGAAGATAATGAGAAAACTAAAGACATAATGCATTGTACTAGAATAAAATAATTGACTACCAAAGCAAATTAATCAAACCCTCTAAGAGGGTTTTTTATTATCCATTATCTTCATTATGGCGACGATTATTGAAAATAAGATTTTTAATTACTGTTTATTTGTACAGGTATTTTGATTTTTATATTCCTTTTTGTGTTAGAATGATATAAATTATAAATAAATATTATTTATTATTTATTATTTATTATGTATTAATCAAAAGGGTTAAACGTGGACTTATTTTCTTCTAAATTATCAAATATATTTGATAATGTGGTATCTCCTCTGCATGAGGCTTCCGCATATGAGGCTTTATGGAATAGAGATGGTGCGACATTTAAGAAAATTTCAGATAAGTTTAAAGATGCCGAAAATGTTAAACCATCAGATTTAGTGCCCGAATCCGAAATCGAAGAGTATAAAGAAAAATTACTGAAATTATTAAGAGAGTACAAAATTAATAACTTAGGTATTAGATTACGAGGAACTCTCGATTATCCAGAAAGATTAACTGACGACCAAAATCCGTTAGAGTTATTTTATTTTCAAGGTTTGTGGGATTTAGTCTTCTCTCCATCCGTTGCAGTGGTTGGGTCTCGTAAAGTTTCAGAAGAGGGCAAAAGACGCACTAGAAAAATAGTTAAACATCTTGTTGAAGATGGCTTTACTATTGTTTCTGGATTAGCTGAAGGTGTTGATACAGAAGCTCACACAACAGCATTAAAATTAAATGGTAGGACAATTGGCGTTATCGGTACACCTCTTACTGAGTATTACCCAAAACAAAATAAAGAATTGCAATCATATATCAGAGATAACTTCTTATTAATAAGTCAAGTTCCATTTATACGTTATTCCAATCAATCATACAAATATAATCGTTATTTCTTTCCCGAAAGAAATAAAACAATGTCTGCTTTGACAAAAGCGACAATAATTATCGAAGCGTCAGACACATCTGGTACATTAACGCAGGCTAGAGCTGCTTTACAGCAAGGTCGAAAATTATTTATATTGAATTCATGCTTTGAAAACGCTGACATTAAATGGCCTCTTATGTATGAGAAAAAAGGTGCTATTAGAGTAAGAAGTTACGATGACATTCGAGCTGTGTTAATGGAGGATAGAGCTTGAAATTAAATCGAATTGACTGCTCTTCTATACATAATCATATTGAACTAGATGAAAATGATATTTGTCTTTACTGGTGTGAATATACTGCACAAAAAAAGTACAATTTTAGTGAAACAAATCAATTAGTAGTTAATTTAAAAAAGTGTGTATCCCATAAAGAAGAAAGCCAATATACTTATAAAACAAAAGCTATAAAAACATGCGCTTCTTACTTTGAAGAGGGGGATTGGTCTCCTTATTCAATTATTCCCATACCACCATCTAAAAAGAAAGACGATCCTCTTTATGATGATAGATTGCTTAGAATTTTAAATTTAGCCAACAAGTTATTAAAACCTAAATATCGATTTGATGTGAAAGATATCATCATTCAAAACGAGAGTTACGAACCATCTCATAAATCATCTAAGCGTCCATCATCACAGGAATTGAAAGCTAGATATCGACTTGATGATATTAACTCTGATCAGCTACGAGAAAAAATAATCGTATTCGATGATGTATTAACAATGGGATCACATTTTAAGGCAATTAAATCATTACTGCACGATGCTTATCCTCAGAAAAAAATATACGGATTATTTATTGCAAGGAGTATTTATCCTCCAGTAAGTGATGATTTTGAAGATTTAACAGAATAATACTAATTTATTTATTGGAAACCTAAAGCTCGCAATTGCGGGCTTTTTTTATGTCTGGAGAAAATATGGAAACATTCCACTGGAGACCGCAAAACAGTTCTACTACGTCAGTTTCACCAAGGGTGAGGGTGATTAAGTTCGGTGACGGTTATGAACAGCGCTTTTGTGACGGTATTAATAATGACTTGCGATCATATAGTGTTTCATTTGTTGGGTTAGTTGAAAATATTGATTTAATCGAAAATTTTTTAACTAGACACAACTCAGTTAAATCGTTTTTATGGAGAGAGCCTAACACTCACAAAACAATAAAGGTTGTTTGTCGTTCTTGGACATCAACGGTAAACGGCGCAGCTAAAACGGTTTCAGCAACATTTGAGGAGGTAGTAGCATGATCCCCAAAAAAATGCTAATTGATTTAACCAAAATTGCACAAGATGCGATTATTGATTTATACGAAGTCGATTTAACGAAGATTGTCGGTAATAAAACAATATTTCGCTTTCATAATGGATTAAATGAGCTTAGGCGACCTGTAACATGGCAAGGTAATATTTATGAGCCATACCCTATCAAAGTTGAGGGGTTCCAGAAAAATGGGCAAGGAACCAGTAACAGACCAACAATGAGCGCCAGTAATGCAATGGGATTTATTACGGGCTTAATTGCTGATTTTGACGGCTTACTTGGCGCAATTGTCACACGCCATGAAGTACCAATTAAATACTTAGATGCTGTTAATTTCGAGAATGGTAATCAATATGCTGATCCGTTTTGCGAAATTATCTCAAATTATGTTATCGAACAAGTCAAACAACAAAACGCTATGGTAGTTACGTTTGAATTAGCGTTACCGTGTGAGTCAGACGGGGCATTAATTCCTGCTCGTGTGATAATTGCTAATACCTGTAGCTGGATATATCGCTCCTCGGAATGTGGTTATACCGGTGGACCTGTAGCCGATGAATTTGATAAGCCGACTAACGACATCACTAAAGATAAATGTAGCCGTTGCTTGAATGGCTGTAAACTTCGTTTTGGCCAACACGGTATTCTTCCATTCGGCGGTTTTCCAACTGCAGCTAAACTCTCTTAATTAATTATGAAAACACAAATACTAAATCATGCAAATTCTTGCGGTGAGGATGAGTGTTGCGGATTTGTTATTGATGATAAAATTTATCTTCCTTGTAACAATACCTCACCCACACCAACAGAGACATTTGAAATTTCGCCAGATGACTGGATAAAGGCTGAACGGAAAGGAAAGATAACCGCTGTAGTTCACTCTCACCCTGACGGTTTTCCGATACTCAGCGAGGCAGACCAATTTTACCAACAACAAACCGAAATTGATTGGTGGTTGGTCTGTAATAACGAAATCTATAAATTTAGATATATCAAACCATTAATTGGTCGGGAATTTGATCACGGTCAAACCGATTGTTTAACGTTAGTTCGTGATGCGTACATGCTGGCAGGTATTAATTTACCGGACTACGAGCGACAGGATAACTGGTGGCGCAACGGGTTAAATATGTATCTGGATTTGTTACCTCAAAACGCTTTTGAACGAGTTGATGAGCCACAGGCAGGAGATATTATCCTCGTTTGCCTCGGCTCGTCAGTGCCTAACCATGCAGCCATTTATATCGGCAATCAATTTATCTTACATCATTGCCCAAACCGTCTTTCTAAACGAGATTTATATGATGGATTTTGGCTTAAGTACACACATTCAGTTTGGAGACATAAACAATGGCAATCATTCGCTTTTACGGCAATCTTAAACAATATGGCGATAAGTTCAATATGAGCGTAGAAACAGCAGCGGAAGCGATGAACGGCTTGTATTGTCAAATTAAAGGCTTGAAAAAGCAAATCATGGACGGCTATTTCCGAGTACGAATTAACGGCGTAGATATGAGCGAGGACAATTTACAGTTTGGTCTGCATAGCCGAATACCACAAGATGCTGTTATTCATATTGTACCTAAAACAGAGGGCGCAAAAGGTGGGGCATTCAGCTTTATAGCTGGTGCGGTGATGTTCGTTGTTGGGGCAATCTTTTATTGGACGCCAATGGGGTATCCGTTAATGGCAGCGGGGCTTGGATTAATGATTGGCGGTGTAGCCATGATGTTAACCAAGCTACCCAAAACAGACAAATCGGCAGATGGCGGCACTAATAAAAACACCTATTTTTCTAATCTGGACAATACGATAGCGCAGGGCGCACCTGTTCCCCCTTGTTTCGGTAAAATAAAAATCGGTTCTAAAGTGCTTTCACAGGGGCTTGAAATTTTTGATGACACAGTAGATTCAGATAAACCATCGTTTCCCTCACCAGGACAAGATGGTAACAATATTGCAATTAAGGAGCCAGTATAAATGGGTAAAGGTTCAGGAAAAGCAAAAACGCCAAAAGAAGCGCAGGATAACCTAAAATCGCATCAGCAACTGAGTATTATTGATTTGCTGTGTGAGGGGCAGATAGAGGGTCCAGTAAACGGACTACAAAGCATATTTTTAAATGATACACCAATTCAAGCCCCAGATGGCTCATATAATTTCAAGGGTGTTGAAGTAGAATGGACTGCTGGTACTCAGTCACAAGCTCCGCTTGAGGGTTTTCCAGCAACGGAAAACGAAGTACCCGTTAATCTTGAGGTGAAAGCAACAACCCCAATCGTGCGTACTATTACCGACCCAAATATTGATAGAGTACGTGTCACGGTTGGTGTGCAGTCGTTAAGCTCAACCGATAAAAAAGGCAACATCAACCGCACATCAGTATCAATGGAAATCCAAATCGGCGTGGGTAGTACATGGAAAACGGTAAAAACTGTTGATTTAATCGATAAGAAAACACGCTCACAGTATTTAACCTCGGTTATATTAGATGATTTACCACCCAAGCCGTTTAACATTCGAGTTGTGCGCAAGACTCCAGATAGTACATCATCACTGTTAGTTAATAATACGCTATGGAGTTCATACACTGAAATCTATGATACTAAATTTTCATATCCGAATACGGCTGTTGTTGGCTTGAAGTTTGATTCATCGCAGTTCAGTGGCGTACCGCGTCGAAATTATCTTATTAAAGGGATGATAATTAAAGTGCCAGACAACTACGACCCAGAAACGAGAGAATATGAAGGTTTTTGGTCGGGAGGGTTCAAGCTGGCTTGGACCGATAATCCTGCGTGGGTGTTTTATGATATCTTGACTAATTCACGTTATGGGTTAGGTGCTAGGCTGGGTCAATTTGGCGTTGATAAATTTGCACTATACACAATTGCTCAATACTGCGACCAATTAGTGGATGATGGCTTTGGCGGTAAAGAGCCAAGATTTACCTGTAATTGCTACATCACAGAGCAACGACAAGCGTATGACGTCATTCATGATTTATGTTCAATATTTCGGGCGATGCCTATTTGGGATGGCACGCAATATACAGCTATAATGGATAGACCGAGTGACCCAGTTGCTATTTATTCAAATGCCAATATCGTAGATGGGCAGTTCAATTACACCTCAGCAGCGCAAAAATCACGTCATACTGCTGTCCATGTGCGTTATATTGACCATAATAACAATTGGGAACCAACAACTGAATATGTTGCTGATGATGAGTTAATCAAGCGCTTTGGGTTGAATGTGGCGCAAATTGATGCGTTCGGCTGCACATCTCGAGGGCAAGCGCACAGGATTGGTAAATGGTTAATTCAAACTGAAAAATTAGAGACACAAACTGTCACATTCAGCGTGGGGCGAGAAGGCATTCGTCACTTCCCAGGCGACATTATTGGTATTGCTGATAATGATTTTGCAGGTACCACAATCGGTGGGCGAATTTTAGAAACAAATGGTAGCACCATTACGCTAGATCGTGATATTGACATTAAAAATATAAAAAATGCATATATAAGTGTCACGGATACAAATATACAGCTACAAAAAGTCAAAATCCAAGCTCAGGTTCAACCTAATCAAATTGTTTTGGAGAATAGTGTTAGTGTCGATGAGTATTCTGTCTGGGGCTTATATGACAATAATATCAAACCTCGATTATTTAAAGCATTAACGATTGCTGAAAATGATGACGGGACTTATTCTATTACTGCGTTACAACACGAGCCCAAGAAAGAAGAAATTGTTGATAATGGCGCTAAATTTGAAGTAGAAAACGGTAGTATTTTTGGTTGGTCAATTCCGCCCGTTGAGCAGTTACAAACTGAAATTATACCCGAATCCGACCTATATCAAGCTCGTTTGTCATGGTCAACACCAAGAACGATTCAAAATCTGAAATTCGAAGTAAAAATCTATCGTGATGATAAATTAATTAGCCGTGAAACGGTAAATGATACTGAGTATTATCTGTCAGACCTGCAACAAGGCAAGTTCAATGCAACAGTCAGAGGAGTAGCAGAAGATGGGCGGCTGGGCGATGAAACCACGATTGCATTTTCTATTTTACCTCCAGCTAAACCGTCAGGATTAGTACTCACGCCAAGTAGTTTTAATGTAGCAATTCGTCCAGTCATGACAGCGGTGTCCAGTCTAGGGACCCAATTCGAGTTCTACAAAGGCACAACTAAAGCCGAAGTCGAAGCAAAAACTAATTATCTTGGTCGAGCAATGACGCTTACTGATGTTGATTGTCAGCCTGATACTGATTATTGGTACGGCGTGAATGCGGTTAATGTAGTCGGCCGTTCTGATATTTTCATCGCTAACACTAAAACTTTAATTGCAGAAAATGGCGCAGGGGGATTATTTAGAATTCAAACACAGGACGGTAAATTCCCAACTAACAATGATGATGCTACTCAAATGTTTTATCGTGAATTTGGGTTTTATCCTGCCCGTGATACCACATTAATTATCTACTCATTAGACGGCGCAGGTAAAGTTGCTCACTCAGAAGCCAGGATGTATAACGGCGCACAATGGGTTGAGCCAGCGATGTTCTTGGATGGTGATTTAATTGCTACCGGTACTATGCGAGGAGATAGATTAATCGCTGGTACTGAAATTAAATCACCGCAAATTACTGGGGGCAGAATGATCGCAGGTAAAGTTGTCAGTGCCGGCAATCCGCCTGCTTTTGAATTGTTAGAGGACGGTACACTAAACGCAAGACGTGCTAACATCTCAGGTAACATTTATGCAAATTCAGGGCAATTAAACAATGTTGTGATTAATGAAAATTGTCAGATTCAGGGAAAATTGACAGCAATGCAAATTGTTGGCGACATTGTAAAAATGTACGTGTGTAAAAAAAATGGCTCTGTTACTATAGCACCTGAGCCATTTGACAGAGATTTATTTATTTTACCTTTTACGTTAATAGCGTATCAGAGACCTGATGATTCTCGCATATGGCATTACGGGGAAGTTGAAATATCTATATTCAATAACACTAATGGTAGGTTTGTTTTTATACAAAAAATTGAAACAACACGTTATAATCCTGTTGCTAGCAAAACATATTTTATTGTAATTCCAGCTCACGCAACATTTAGTGTTAGTATGCGCGAGAGCGATAAACATCATACAACGGGCATTCCCGACACCATTACGCTTATGACATTAAAAAAATAAAAAACCGCTACTAAAGCGGTTTTTTATTATCTGGAGAAATTAAAATTATGGCAAAAATTTCGGGAGTTTTAACCGACGGTGCAGGTAATGTTATCAACAACTGCACTATCGAGTTATACGCAAAAAAAACAACAAGCAAAGTACTAACACAAACACAAGTATTTCAAGTGGCAAACAACGGCAGTTATATGATGAACGTATTGCCGTGTGATTATGAAGTAAAACTAATTATAAATGGATTTCCGCCAAAGAGGCTCGGCTCTATCCAAGTGTTTTCTGACTCAAAAGATGGCACATTAAATGATTTTTTACTTAATCCGTCTGAGAGCGAGATAACACCTGCAATACTGCAACAAGTTATTGATTCTCGTAATCATGCAAATAAATCTGCTGAAAAATCAGCTAATTCAGAGCGGAATAGCAAAATATCTGAAACGAATGCAAAAACTAGCGCTGACAATGCAAAAAATATAGCAAATTCAGTTGAAAACTTGGTCGCTAATGCAAGCAACTCAGCACAATCAGCTAGCTCATCATCTGCAACAGCAACCAATGCGAGCGCATCAGCTAAATCGTATTCAGATTCAGCTAAATCATATGCAGATAGTGCCAGCGCATCAGCAACAGCATCTCGTAACTCAGCTCAACAATCTAGTAATAGTGCAAATGCGGCTAAAACATCTGAACAAAATGCTAAAAAATCAGCAGATGACGCTAAAAATTGGGCTTCTAGCGTTGATACTACAAACTTCATCAAAAAAACAATCGGCGACCAACGTCTAATGCCGTTTCGTCGTGATGAGTTGCCGTTTGGCTGGTATTTTAGAAATGGTGATAATTTCTTGCTAGATTCACCGCAGGGGCAGGTTTTAAACAGCTTGTCAGCTAATTATAAAAACGATCATCGCATTACGATAAAAACAATTAACGGGAAACGATACATTAATGTACCGACTGCATTTTATTCCGATGGTCGTGGTTTTTTTGAGCGTGCGGTTAATGGAACTACTCGACAGGTAGGAAGTACTGAAGATGATGCGATTCGTAATATTAAAGGAGCGATACCAAATGGTCCCGGACGAGCAGTAATCGGGCATGAAAACATAACAAAAGGTGAGCATGACGGAGCGATGTCAGTTTATCACTGCGATGACGATTGGCTGCAAGTAGGTCCGCGTCGAATGAGGTGGGCGTTTTTCGATTTTGATGCATCACGAGTTGTTCCTACAGCAAATGAAAACCGACCTATCAATATAGGGCTCACGCCAGCTATTTATTTAGGAGTTTAATATGATCAACTATTATTTTGATGAGACAGACGAGCTCAAACCATACACACATGAATTAGAGGCGAACGATGACACATTACCACCTGATAATGCGCTACGAATTTCCCCTGTATTTAAAGAAGGTTATTGTCCGTGCGAACAGGGAGGGAAATGGATTCTTATTGAAGATAACCGCGAAAAAAATGCTTATAATATTGAAACAAAAGAAACTGTTAAAATTGATTATCTAGGGGAAATAAAACAGGGATTTACATTACTGGAGCCGTTCGAGTTTTGCAAATGGGACGGGGGAAAATGGGTGAAAGATAAAGTGGCTGAAAATAACGCTACCATTGAACACAATCAATTTAAGAAAAATTCACTAATAAATGAAGCTAACGAAAAGATAGCTATTATTCAAGATGTTATAGATTTAGATATGCAGGAATCAAACGAAGAGGAGCAGCTTAAAAAATGGAAAAAATATCGCATATTATTAACTCGTGTTGACTCGTCAGATGTTAATGCTGCATTTCCTGAAAAGCCCGAATAACTAAGCGCTATCAATCCTCAACTTAACATGCTCTACGGCATCTTGATACGATTTAAAAATTCCGACTTTGTTTAATCTACCGTTTTTATAAAAACACCACCAATCATTGTGTATATCGCATGACGGAAAAATCAAATACGAATCATTGTCGCAATCGTAAATTGAATCGGTGTCTGGATCGGTTAGTATGTAAATTGTTTTTGTATAGTTTATTGTGATCATGTTATGAAAGATTAGTTAGTTTTATTCATCATAAACTAATATTTTTCTGGAGTGTGACTTGAAGTGAAATTGTGGGAAGTGGATCGCAATAAAAGCGAATAAAATATTAATGACGGTATTTATAACGGTAATATCAATATTTGCAAGTTATAACTATATGAATTTAAATGACATGATACTTATTAACACTATTGAGTGGGAATAATTGCAACAAATACCATATAATCTTTTTATCTTAAGCCTTGTTTATCAAGGTTTTTTTATATCATTGGTATTTCATAATAATTGTTTTAAGGCTTATGATATAAACTTAAAAACTTGGTATTCATTGGTTGAGCGTATTCGATTAATAAAAATAAATACCTTAATTGTATTAATTAAGAAAAATATCTTTTCATGAATCTTATATAAATCAAAAATAACAGAAAAGTGATGCTTACTTTAATCGATATAATATTTGGTTTTTTCAAAACGATTGATAAAGTGCTTCCAAAACCATAGTGCGATCCGTCTTTGCTTTTTGTCTTTTTTAAATAATTTTTTTCTGTACTCTGAACGTTGTTTGATTTGGTGTATTCGCTCATTATGGATTGATGAGTTTAGTGAACATACATCATTACTTGTTATTAACGCCGGTAAAGTAGCATACAATTTAATATTGGCACATAATTTAAAAACTTTGAACATATCCGCTTCATAACGAATAGGAAATAAGAATTTTATTAGTTTTTTTGCAGCGTCATTAGTAATGATATAACCGTTGGCTCTCACGGCGCGAGTAATTTCAACAAGTTCGAAATTATCTAATTTATATTTTTTATTAATCAGATAATGGAAGTCGGCGGTTAATAAAAAAATGCCTTTTTTGGTATTTTTCGTTTCAAAGCTGTTTAAAAAATCAGGAAGATTGTTAGATAGGACTGAATCATCTTCAAGAATCAAAGCATAAGGTAGATTTTCATCAACAATTTTTTTATAGATATTAAAATGGCTAAGTGCACAGCCAATCTCACCTTTAGTTAAAAAATTATTTGGATAATCAAGAACATTATTTTTAATGAATGATTCTGTCAGTTTACTTCCATCGACTGCATTATAAATTTCAAAATCAAGCTTTAATCTTTGACACTCTTGTTGTATATATTGTTTTTTTTGGGGTTCTCTTTCTAAATTTATTACAAATGTTTTCATTTTTTCAGTTTTTTATGATTTTTTTGAAGTATAGCATGTCAATTACAACATAAAAACCTTTAAAAACTTATTGCTAAATGATCTACAAAAATGACTAACTTAAGTATATACTTCTTTTTATATAGGTTTCTTCGCTATTGATAAAAGCGGATAAAGCTAATTTAAGTTATTACCTCATTTGAGAAATTAAGGACCGTTAAGTATGATTTTAGGTAATGTTAATCATTTGGATTTAATTCCTTATTTGCCTACCAAGATTAAACAATCAATTGAATATGTAAAAGACAACGTTAATAGCAATACACCAGCTGGTCGTTATGATATTGACAGCGATAATATGTTTTTTATGGTTTCTGACAATTCATTAAGATATATTCACGAAGCGAATCCTGAGTACCATAAAAAATATATTGATGTGCAAATTGTTTTAGATGGTCAAGAAGGAATGGCTGTTTCCACTCTACCTCCTCATACACAAGTATTAGAAGATAAAATAGCAGAAAATGATATCGCTTTTATCAAAACACCTAACGAAGAAACTATGTTAGTATTACAGAAACACGATTTTATTGTATTTTTACCTAATGAAGTACATAAACCGCTTTGTGCTGTCGATAATAAGATTGCAACGGTTCGTAAAGTTGTGGTAAAAATCGCATTAGATTATTTATAAATAGAAGTAAGGATTTTAGGTAGCACTATGACAACAAAAATCGCTGTTATTGGCGAATGTATGATTGAACTTTCAATAAAACAAGATTCAACAACCCGTAGCTTTGGGGGAGATACTCTTAACACGTCGGTTTATTTATCTCGTTTATTAAAAAATAAAGATTTTTCGATTCATTATGTGACTGGTTTAGGAACTGATCCTTTCAGTCAAGAGATGCTTGATAGCTGGCAAAAAGAGCATATTTCAACTGATTTGGTACAAAGAATGTCTGATAAAATGCCAGGACTTTATTCTATTGTGACTGATGAACAGGGTGAGCGTTCTTTCTATTATTGGCGTAATGATGCAGCTGCTAAATTTTGGTTAAAAACAGCTGAAACAGCAAAAATTGCTGAGCAAATTGCTAAATACGATTATGTCTATCTAAGTGGTATCAGTATTGCAATTTTAGATGCGGAAAGTATTATCAAATTATTAGATCTATTAAAACAAGTTAAAGCCAATGGTGGTAAAGTGATTTTTGATAATAACTTTAGACCACGTTTATGGAGTAGCTTGGATTTAGCTCGAAGTGTCTATTCTGATATTTTATCATTTACTGATATTGCGTTTTTAACTTTAGATGATGAAGACTTATTATGGGGCAAGTTACCGTACGAACAAGTAATTGAACGAACTAAAAAGTTTGGTGTTTCTGAAGTGGTCATTAAACGTGGTAGCGATAGTTGTATTATTGATTCTGTGGAAGGGCGTTTTGACGTTCCAGCAAATAAAATCGCTAAAGAAGATGTTATTGATACCACGGCAGCTGGGGATTCATTTAGTGCGGGTTATTTAGCTGCACGTTTAAGTGGCAAAAATCCATCACAATCAGCAAGTCAAGGTCACCTAGTTGCCGGTACCGTGATTCAGTATCGAGGTGCTATTATTCCTTTGGATGCTACGCCAAAACTAATTGAAGGTTAGTAAATAAAACGGTCAGTAATGACCGTTTTTTATACCAGAATAATTTGGCTCTAAAAATATTTAATATCGATTTTTAGGCAAAATAGATTACGGTAGTATTGCAAAAGAGCGTACTGGAAAACCCGAAGCGTTATTTGGTTTGGCTACAATATTAAAGATAACCGCGCCTTTGGTTGGCAATTGATCTAAATTTGTCATTAATTCTACTTGATAAGTATCTTGCTCTAAAACATAGTATTCGCCTTTTAGTGCATTATTTTCTCGAAATGCTTTCGCTGAATCGGTATCAAAAGTTTCGTGGCCAATCGCTTTAATCTTTCGTTCTTCAAATAAAAATTTTAATGCATCAAGTCCCCAGCCAGGAATTTGATTGTTTCCATCCTCATCTTTATTTTCCATTGCAGATTGTGATGGCCATTTCTTACTCCAGTCTGTTCTCAGTGCAACAAAACTACCCGCTTCAATTTGCCCATGTTGCTTTTCAAAAGCTAATACGTCATCTTTAGAAAAAGAAAAATTGGGATCTTCTTTTGCTCGTATAGATTGGTCAATTACGATTAGAGGTAATGCTAATTCCTGTAATTCAAGTTCATGCAAATAACGAGTATTAGGAACAAAATGAATTGGCGCATCTAAATGAGTACCATATTGACCAGCAAAACTAAAATTTTGCGCTAAAAAGCCATCACCGTGGTCAAATAGTGTTTTTATTTCAGCCGGTTTAAACATAAAAAAATGGGGCGAATTGTGATCAAATGCATGAGTCAAATCTATCCATTTTTTCGATTTTAATAAATTTAATGCTTGTAAAACGTCGTTATTCAAAATTATTCCTTATATCAAAAAAGTGTATCAATGATTTATTGTAAGATGATTAAATTCAAGAAACCAATAATTTAGAGTTATAGAAATATAACTTTTAGTTCTAATCTATTTTGAAAAAAAGTTGAGGAACGGGGTTTTTGAGGGGTAAAAATGCTTAATTTGTGCTATTTAATTGACAATTTTGGCTTATATTATTGAATTTCTGCTAATAGACCCTATTGAGCTATATAGTTGTATATTTAATCACTTGATACTGGTATAATATACAGTTAATTTTATTTATCTAAAAACACACATAAGAAGAGATCTATGTCAATTAAAGATATCGATATTCGTGGTGCAAGAACACACAATTTAAAAAATATAAATGTAGTTATACCAAGAGATAAATTGGTTGTTATCACCGGTCTTTCCGGCTCTGGTAAATCATCATTAGCATTTGATACCTTATATGCTGAAGGCCAAAGGCGATATGTTGAGTCATTATCAGCTTATGCTCGTCAATTTTTATCACTAATGGAAAAGCCTGACGTCGATCATATTGAAGGATTATCTCCTGCCATTTCGATTGAGCAAAAATCAACATCGCATAATCCTCGCTCAACAGTGGGAACAATCACTGAGATTTATGACTATTTGCGACTTTTATTTGCTCGAATCGGTGAGCCACGCTGTCCAAATCATAATTTACCCTTAGCTGCGCAAACTGTGTCGCAAATGGTTGATAGTATTATGGCTCTGCCATCTGAAAACCGCTATATGTTGCTTGCGCCAGTTGTCACTGAACGTAAAGGTGAGTTCGTTAAATTGTTTGAACAACTTGCAGCAAGTGGTTATATTCGAGTTCGAGTTGATGGTGATGTTTATGACCTTTCAGATCCACCAATACTTGAGCTTCAGAAAAAACACACAATTGAAGTCGTTGTTGACCGTTTCCGAATTCGAGATGATTTGAAATTACGTTTAGCCGAATCAATCGAAACTGTGCTTTCCATAACTAATGGTATTGTCAAAGTCGCGAATTTAGATGATCCGAAAGCAGAAGAGCATCTATTTTCTGCCAATTTTGCTTGTCCTATATGTGGTTATAGCATTCCTGAACTTGAGCCGCGATTATTCTCATTCAATAATCCTGCTGGTGCATGTCCGGAATGTGACGGTTTAGGTGTACAACAATATTTTGATCCAAAGCGTATTGTTCAGATGCCTGAAGTTTCTTTAGCTGCCGGAGCGATCAAAGGATGGGATAGACGTAATTTCTACTATTTTCAAATGTTAAAATCGTTAGCAAACCATTATAAATTTGACATTGATAAGCCATATGAAAAATTATCTGACAAAGTAAAAGATATTTTATTAAATGGCTCTGGTGATGAAGAAATACAGTTCGTTTATACCAATGATCGTGGTGATGTCGTTAAACGTAATCACCCTTTTGAAGGGATCATCAATAACCTTAGTCGTCGTTATAAAGAAACTGATTCACAAACTATACGTGAAGAGTTAGCTAAATATATCAGTAATCGTCCTTGCCCGTGTTGTGGCGGTTCACGATTATGTAGAACTGCGCGTCATGTGTTTATTAATGATACTAATTTACCAACAATTAGTGATTTAAGCACACAACAAGCCAAAGATTTTTTTGATAAGCTTAATTTAACTGGACAACGAGCGCAGATAGCCGAAAAGATTTTAAAAGAAATTAATGATCGTCTGCAATTTTTAATTAATGTTGGTTTGAATTATTTAACCCTGTCACGTTCGGCTGAAACCTTATCCGGTGGGGAAGCACAACGAATTCGACTGGCTAGTCAGATTGGTGCGGGGCTTGTTGGTGTTATGTATGTTCTTGATGAACCATCCATTGGTTTGCACCAGCGTGATAATAGTCGCTTGATTGATACATTAACTCACTTACGCGATTTAGGTAATACCGTCATTGTTGTTGAACACGATGAAGAAGCGATAATGGCTGCTGATTATGTGATTGATATTGGACCAGGCGCTGGTGTCCATGGTGGTGAAGTTGTTGCTCAAGGTACGCCAAAACAGATTATGGCAAGTAAGAACTCTTTGACTGGTAAATATCTTTCTGGAAAAGAGAAAATTGAGATCCCAGCTAAACGTCATAAAGTTGATAAGAAAAAAATGTTATCATTGATTGGCGCGACAGGAAATAATCTTAAAGATGTCACATTAAACATTCCTGTAGGGCTATTTACTTGTATTACTGGCGTCTCTGGATCAGGTAAATCAACATTAATCAATGACACCTTATATCCATTAGCTCAAAACGAATTAAATGGCGCTGAAAAAACCGAAATTGCACCATTCAAATCAATTAAAGGATTAAACTTTTTTGATAAAGTTATTGCGATAGATCAGAGCCCGATAGGACGGACACCACGATCTAATCCAGCAACTTATACTGGCTTTTTTACATCAATTCGTGAGCTTTATGCAGGGGTACCAGAAGCAAGGGCAAGAGGCTATAATCCTGGACGTTTTAGCTTTAATGTTAAAGGTGGACGTTGTGAAGCTTGCCAAGGTGATGGTTTAATTAAAGTTGAAATGCATTTTTTACCTGATATCTATGTACCTTGTGATCAGTGTCATGGCGCACGATATAATCGAGAAACATTAGAAATCAAATACAAAGGTAAGTCGATTAATGAAATCCTCAACATGACTGTTGAAGAAGGTCGAGAATTTTTTGACGCGGTACCGATGATTTCACGCAAATTACAGACTTTAATTGATGTTGGTCTTGCTTATATTACCATTGGTCAATCAGCAACAACATTATCTGGAGGTGAAGCGCAACGAGTAAAACTTGCAAAAGAGTTATCTAAGCGAGATACTGGTAGCACACTTTATATCCTAGATGAACCAACTACGGGCTTACATTTTGCGGATGTAAAACAATTGCTTGCTCAACTACACTCATTGAGAGATAAAGGCAATACTATTGTAGTTATCGAACATAATTTAGATGTTGTCAAAACTGCCGATTGGATTGTCGATTTAGGTCCAGAAGGGGGTAGTGGCGGTGGAGAAATCATCGCCGAAGGAACACCAGAAGACGTTGCTAAATCGAAAAAATCTTATACTGGTAAATACTTAAAACCATTACTGGAAAAGCAAAAGTAGTAAGTATTGTTATATAAATAAAGTTAACCATAGGAGAAGGGTTTTGTCATTACAGATTATACTAATGATCATTATTGCTTATCTCTGTGGTTCACTTTCAGGTGCTATGATAATTTGCCATTTGATGAAGTTACATAACCCTTCTTTATATGGTTCTCATAACCCTGGTGCGACAAATGTATTAAGGATTAATGGGCGATTACCTGCTGTTTTTGTATTAATCTTTGATATGTTAAAAGGTGCTATTCCGGTCTATATTGCTTATCGACTAGGAATATCACCTTTCTTTTTAGGTATTATTGGTATTTCGGCTTGTCTTGGACACATTTTTCCATGCTTTTTTCATTTTCGTGGTGGAAAAGGTGTTGCAACTGCGTTAGGAATGATGGCGCCGATTGGACTTGATTTTACAGGTTGCTTTTTGTTGACTTGGTTTTTTACATTAATTACAACGGGTTATTCTTCTGTCGCGGCAATAGTCGGTTTTCTTTTTGCACCTTTATATGTTTGGTTATTTAAACCAGAATTGACATTACCTGTTACAATGCTTTCATGCTTAATCATTATTCGCCATAGTAGCAACATAATGCGCCTATTAAAAGGCGAAGAGCCCAAAAGCTTTTATCGTCGCAGTAAAAAATAATCTAAAACACAACTAAGCTTAATTTTCAGTTACTAATCGTTATTAGTGATATATGAAAGATTAATTATTTTTAAATTAAAGTAATAGAATATTTTTTGTTTTACAGACAATTCAAACAAGGTATTATTATTCATCTTTTAATTATGTGGTTAATTCATGCAAATCAGTCCGTTACTAGAATCACTTATTAGCGCACTTCGCTGCTTACCTGGGGTTGGTCCAAAATCAGCACAACGAATGGCTTATCATCTATTACAACGTAATCGCCAAGCAGGTCTCCATTTGGCTGAAGAGTTAAATGAAGCTATGAATAATATTGGTCATTGCAAACAATGTCGAACCTTTACTGAACAGGAGATCTGCAATATCTGCGCGAATATCCGTCGACAAAGTAGCAATCAACTCTGTGTGGTTGAATCTCCAGCAGATATTTTTGCTATTGAGCAAACAGGGCAGTATAGTGGTCGTTATTTCGTTTTACTGGGGCATCTGTCACCACTTGATGGTATTGGCCCGAGTGATATTGGTCTCGACCTTTTAAAAATTAGGTTAAGTTCAGAATCAATTAGTGAAGTTATTTTAGCTACCAATCCAACGGTTGAAGGTGATGCTACAGCCAATTATATCGCCCAGATGTGTAATGAATTTAATATCGTTGCGACTCGAATTGCGCACGGTGTACCAGTGGGTGGAGAGCTTGAAATGGTTGATGGTACAACATTGTCACATTCCTTTGTTGGTCGACAAAAGATAGATTTTTAGCTTTTTGCGATTTATGAACAACTAGGTTGTTAACGGTTAATATGTATTAAGAAAAAATAGGAAGAGAGAGCTTATGAAATATAAAGCAGTCGCATTTGATATGGATGGAACGTTACTTGGTAGTAATCGTTTAATCCTTCCTGAAACAGTAGATATGATACAAAGAATTAGTGATAAAGGAATTAAAGTCATTTTGGTATCAGGTCGTCATCATACCGTTATTCACCCTTATTACTACCAACTAAAATTATCTACACCTGCGATTTGCTGTAATGGGACCTATTTATACGATTTCGAAAAGCAGCAAAACTTTGCTGCAAAACCAATGACTAAACAACAAGCAAAGACATTGTTAAATTTAGTTAACCAATATGGTATTCATACTATGATTTATACTGATCAGTTTATGAATTATGAAGTTCTTGATGATCATTTAGAAGGTTTCTTTCAATGGGTGAAGTCTTTACCTGAATTTCTACAACCAGAAGTTAAAAAAGTTGATGACTTCGAGAAACTGATTGATCAAGCAAATTTGATTTTCAAATTTGCGACCAGTAGTCATGATATTTCAGCATTAAAACAATTTTCAAATGAGGTTGATGCGCTCGGTGAGTTTTCTTGTGAATGGTCATGGTCAAATCGTGCTGATGTAGCGGTAAAAGGGAATACTAAAGGAAACGGATTAAAGCATTGGGCTGAACATGAAAATATCAAATTAAGTGAAATTGTAGCTTTTGGTGATAGTTACAATGATATCAGTATGTTATCCATAGCAGGATTAGGCATAGCAATGGGTAATGCGGATAAAGAAGTCAAAGAAAAAGCCAATTATTCAATTGGCGATAATAACAGCCCAAGTATTGCCGCTGAACTTGAAAAAATATTTTTAAATTAGAAATATTAATTTTAAGATGGTCTTTGAAGTTCTTTATCAAGATAATGATTTAATCGCAATCAACAAGCCAGAAGGGTGGTTAGTACACCGAAGCTGGCTTGATAAAAATGAAACTGTCGTTGTCATGCAAACGTTGCGCGATCAAATCGGACAGCATGTTTATCCCATCCATCGTCTTGATCGACCAACATCAGGTGTATTAATTTTTGCTTTATCTAGTGAGATTGCAAGATTATTGTCTGAACAATTTGCATCCAAACAAATAGAAAAAGTTTACCATGCTATTGTACGTGGTTATGTTGATGATGAAGCAATCATTGATTATCCCTTAGTTGAAGAGTTGGATAAAATCGCTGATAAGTTTACTCGTAAAGATAAGCCGGCCCAAGATGCTATAACTTTTTATAAAGGTTTGAGTAAAATAGAGTTGCCTATTGAAGTGGGTAAATATAAAACGGCAAGATATAGCTTTGTTGAATTAAAGCCACAAACAGGAAGAAAGCACCAATTACGTCGTCATCTTAAACATATTTTTCACCCTATCATAGGTGATAGTAAACATGGTGATCTTCATCAAAATCGAGCTTTTAGTCAATATTTTGATATTAAGCGCCTGATGTTACATGCTAGTACTGTTAAAATGATTCATCCCATTACATCTACCCCTATTACTATTCATGCAAAATTAAGTGATGATTGGTTAACGATATTACAAAATTTTAAATAAGTTTATTTGGGTTAAATGTCTTCTAACAATATTAGTTTTTGTCATTTAGCATGATAAACATTACAGCGTTATGCATTATTAATGATGGGTATATTCTTTGTCTCAATTAATGCTTCAAAAAATAATTAAAAGCATTAGATTAAGAATTTAATCAAATATAGTAATGGATTCATAGCCTTATAATCATCAGTTTTTTAAAATTTTTCTTCATTATTGAATATAAATTCAATTTCACTTCAGCATGGAAATACATCTGACATCTTTTGATAAGTGGTGATTATTGATTTTCTTGTGCTTTCGAAAATTATACTTAGATTAATTAGATTTAGTTGAACAGTGGAAAAAGTAGAAAGCTCATTTTAAAGTTTTTCATCACTTTTTATTTATGCTTCAAGTTTCTACAATTAATTTCAATAATTTGTTTAAATTGAAAAAAGCGCAATTTTACAATGACGCTTTTAAATTATTAACTGAATGATTAAGCTTCGAGATAAATAGATGCCATTTTTTCGAAATCTTCATCGGTAAAACCAAGTTCTTGCTTAATGTAATTGCTAGGTGAGCCTGCAATTTTTCTCATAGTATCGAAAACCTCATTAATAAAGATTTCTCGGGTATCAATTAAACTTAGTAGATAACCCAAAACGTCTTCATTATCAGTGATTTCTCGATAAGCAGCCATTTTTATTTTATTGCGTTCCAATCGATTATCATGTGTTAGCATATAATCATATATAATATCTGATTCAGATACACCTAACATAACTTGAATTAACAATACACCATAACCCGTCCGATCTTTACCGCCTCGACAGTGTTGAAGGCTAGGGCTGTTATTTGAATCTAAAATTACTCTTAACATTTCTCGATAGGCTTTTTTAGATTTTTCACTTAGTACAAAGTTACGATATTGCTCAAGTACTTGTATACCGTCACCATTAACTAACTCCTTTGGAATATCACGAAGAACACTTTCAATTAATGCCCGATCTTCATTGCTTGGATCAGCTGCAAATTGTGCAGCTAATTCTGCTGTTTGAGCAGAGGCATCAAAATTAAAAGTTTGTCTTTCACCAATTGAACAATTCGGGCTTGTTTTAACCTCATTTTCACAACGATAATCAATGATTGTTTTTATATTCAATGCCTTTATATATTGTTGTGCATCAGGTTTTAGGCCATGAAGATGATTAGAGCGATACAACATTCCCCATTTTATACGTTTTCCTTTCGCACCGACATAACCACCAAAATCACGGAAATTATTTAGTCCATTGATTGGTAATGTTCGTTCTCCAAATAAAAATGGTTTTTGGCCATTTATTTGTAATATGAGATAGATTCGGCTTTTAGCGTTTAATGGATCATCAAATATTACTGGGGATTTTAATGCATTTCCAATTAGTGTTTTATTATTAGTGTTTACATCAGCTTCGGTTGTCCAATATAAATCTGCAGGCTTATCACTATTAAAAGTAACTTCTAATTTTCCTTGCTTATTCCTAATTACTGATATTTCATTATTTTTTTCTAACATAACTTTCTTCCTACCTAGTGTAATATGCCGACTGATGAAAGAACGACTCCAATTACCATTACAGCAATAATGAGCGATACTGTATATTTACCTTGAAATTTCCTAACTAAGAAAAAAACAGCTAAGGTAAAAAGAAGCGTTAATAAATTTGGCATTACCTTATCAAACATTTCTTGAACTTTTATTGATTGCTCACCAACTTCAATTAAATAAGGTGTTGATACTTTTACTGTTGAGGCTATTAACGATCCTAGCACCATTACGCCAACGACATTAGCAACGTTACTAATTCGCTGAATAATATTTGAATTTTTAGATTGCTCTATAAGATCAATTCCTTTGTTATATCCATAATGAACAAAGAAATATTTTGTAAAAATGTTGACTAAATTATAGATGAAAAACATTAATATGGGTCCAATGATATTACCTTGTAACGCAAAAGCTGCACCAATACTTCCACATATCGGCATCCAAGTAAATTTCAGTAGACTATCACCCAAACCTGCAAACGGGCCCATTAATCCAGCTTTTAACGAAATGACCGCATCTTTTTCTTCTTCCGTTGTTTTCTCTTCGACAGCAGCTGTAACGCCAAGAACTAATGCTCCGGCATTAACTTGCGTATTGAAAAACTCAAAATGGCGTTGCATTGCTCTAACGCGAGTTTCTTTATCGGCGTCCTTATAAAGACGGTCTAGAATTGGAATCATACAGTGAGCAAATCCAATCGTTTGTAATTTTTCATAGTTGAATGAAAAAGGGATTGTTTGTATTTTCCAAAAGACACTATTAAGATCTTTTTTAGTAATTTTCTTTTCATTGTTCATAGGTCATATTCCTCTTCAATACTGTCATTTTGCATAGGTTTTTCTTGATTATTTTGATTATTGTTTTTGCCCGCGGTGAATGCCATGTCATATAAGACAGCAAAGGCAAGTGCAACAAAGGTAACTGGTATGATTGGTAGTTTTAGGTAACTAGTTAAAACAAATCCGAGTAAAAAGAAGAACCACATTGAGCCTTTTAATAACATCAACAATAAAATACAAATACCTACTGCTGGGATTAATTTTGAAGCGACACCCATACCATCAATTATATTCTTTGGAATAGCGTCTAAAATTGTTTTAATCAGATCACTGCCAAAATAAATTGCTAAAAAGCATGGAACAGCTCTAATTAAAAACCATATAGGTGTTGAAAAATAATGTACTTTAACTAGTCCTTTATAATCTCCATTTTGTATGCTTTTTTCAGCCCATGGATTTAAGAAACAAGCAAATGAACGCCATAGAATAAGTAATTGTTGGCAAAGTATTGAAACGGGTAGGGCTAATGCAACTCCAGTGGCAACGCCACCGCCAGTTGAAATACCTAATGAAACGCCAATAATTGCACCAGCAACAATATCTGGCGCTGAGTAAGCTCCAACATTTCCAACGCCCATCCACATAAGTTCAAGTGTTGCACCAATGGCTAATCCTTGAACCATATCACCCATGATGATGCCTGCTACAGTACCGGTTAATAAAGGCCGACGTAACATTTGTGGCCCGACATCATCGAGTGAACAAATTCCCGCCCAAATGGCGACAAGAATAGCTTGTGTTAACATGAGTTAACCTCCAAATTATAGAAATAAATGTTTTAATAAATAGTGTTAGCTGAGTAGGGTTTTTAGATCGACAATGGGATCTTTAGGCACCATCTGAATTTCAACTTCAACATTTTTTGCAATGAGATTTCTAAACGCTTGTTCTTCTTCTGGTGTGACAGACACCGCTCTTGATAATTGATGACGACCATCTTGCATTCGCATTCCACCTACATTGAGTTTTTCCAGTGACAATCCACCTTCCACTAATGCGTCAACGTCAATACTATTGGTGAACAGTAACATTGTTCTTTTTTTGATAGGTGTCTTTTTTAAGATTTCGATAAATTGCTGTACTCCAAAGATCAAAACCTTTAATCCTGGCGGTGCAGACATGGTTAATACTGATTGTTGAACTTTGTCATCAGCAACTTTATCGTTGATGACTAATACTTGCTCGATATCATAGTTTTTCACCCAAGTTGTAATAACTTGTCCATGAATTAATCGGTCATCGATTCGTGCTACATTAATTGGCATTGGTGTTCTCCTTACAATTCATTAACTTCTTCATTTTTAATATTTAGCAGTTGTCTAACGTCTTTACAGCTTTGAGGAAATGCTTCTTCAATAGCTTGTTTGGCATCGTTCAATGTTCCTTCTCGATTGTTTAAAACTTCAAGTAGTACGGGAATATTAAAACCACAAAATAGTAAAACATCGTCATGGGATATCAGTAATTCGCTAGCAAGATTGCAGGGAGTTCCTCCCATAATATCAACCAAAATAATTACTCCATTGCCTTGATTAAGTTTTTTATAACTACTTTGCATTTCTTGTCGTAAATTATTGATATTGTTATCAACTAAAACTGAAATAATGTGGATACTTTCTTGCTCTCCCATAAGCATCTGTGCACATTCAAGTGCACCCTGAGCAAAAGGGCCATGACTTGCTAAAATGATAGGTAAAGGATTAGACATAAAAATTTCCTTGTTTGTAACTTTATTACTAAATATTTAAGTATATTTAGTAATAAAGTTACATCTACATTTAAAAATAGTCATCCATTTTTTAAGAAATTTTTATAATTTTGTGAACAAGATCAAATTTATTAAAGGAAAAGTTTAAGTTAATGACTTTTCAACTTGATGAGATTATTTGATTGGTAAATTTGTTATTACTTCTGGGTATATCGAGGATATTTTCGTTTTTCACGATTTTGAGTTTGCTGTAGTAACCTTTCATCATATTTACGAATAAATAAGTTAGTTAACAACATATTAATGACTGATATTTGTGAAATTTTGGAACGAACAGGAATCAATCTAGAAGCGTGTTCCATAGATGTCGTATGTAAGACAAAAGAGGCTAATGATGAAATTTGACTTTGTCCCATTTTAGTAATAGCAATAGAAGGGACTGATGATTGACCAGCAAGTTTAAGTAAATCTACACATTCAGGTGTTTCACCAGAATGCGAAATAATAATAACAAGATCATTCTTGTCTAACGTGCTGATCAAACTACGTGAAATATGAGCATCAAAATGACAATTTACATCTTTCTTGATTTTAATTAGTTGATATTCAAACTCTTTACCAACCAAGCCACTGCTTCCAACGCCAAATATCACAATTTTGTTACTTTTGATTATTAATTCGATGGCACTGTTTAATGCATGAGTATTAACAATGGAATGAGTTTCGTCTATAGAGGATTTTTCCATAGCTTGAACTTTGCTATTTACTTCCTCAAGAGAGTCATTCAAATTAATATCATCTTGAAGAATTTCAGTACTAAGCTTTTGAGGAATTGAGCCGATAAGATCGACCTTAAAATCACTAAAACCTTTATAACCTAATTTGTTACAAAGTCGTAAAATAGTCGTTGTGCTAACATGATTGTGTTTTGCTAAGGTTTGTATACTCATATTTTTTAGCGCTTGAGTATTTGCAATAATATATTCGGATACTTTTAACTCCTTAGTTGATAAGTCTTTTTTTACTTCTCTGAGTTTTAGTTCAATCATTGCACACCTCAAAAAACTATTTTAGTGAAGCAAGTATATAAAATTCGTCTTAGAAATTAAAAATAATTTTATAATTTATTAATCAAATTTACTTCACATAATCCTATTAGTTGCTATCAATAATAAAAAAGATTCAATAATATTAAACTTTTCCATAAAAAAACCCGCAAAAGCGGGTTTTTAGTGTAATAAAAGAAAATTATTTATCAAATTCACTGATAATTTCTTTTGCTGTTTTTCCATCAAGTTTATTTTTCATTTCAGTAAAGATTTTATTTTGATCGCCAGCATTAGCTGGGTTAAGTGCAGCAGTAGAAGCTACTTTAGTTACTGCTCGTCCAAAAGCAAGCTTATCAGAGTCACTTAATTTTTCAGTAGCTTTTTGAATAGAAGTTGCATAAGTTTCTTGAGTAGATAAATCAATTTTAGGTCCATCGTCACCACAACCAACTAGGACAAAACTTAATAATGATACAGCTAGTAATTTCTTGAACATTTCCTTTCCTTAAAAATATATTGTTAAATGCAGCGCTATTTTTATACTAAATACGGTCAATTATCAAGTGATAAATCAATTTCTATACAAAAATAAATATTATTTTAAAAATGTGGAATCTATAATACGAATTATATTCTTTTTATTTCTAGGCATATAAAAAGGTAATTTTTTACGTATAAAGTCGATTTTTAAACTCAAAAACCCCGTTCCTCAACTTTTTTTTGCAATAATTTATCTTGACGTAGGTGATTTTAAATTTTTTATTAATGTCCTAAATATAGGACAATTGAAATAATCGCTACGACTGCTGTATTTATAACCTATTTAACCTTGACGATAGAGTAAGCCAATGCTAATATTTGCCACCTATTCAGATAGACCTCTACGGCGCGTTGGCAGAGTGGCCATGCTGCGGATTGCAAATCCGTCTACCTCGGTTCGACTCCGGGACGCGCCTCCATTAAAATCCCAAGAATTTTATTTTGCTCATAAAACAATATAGGCTAAATTTTTTATTAATAGTATTGGGTTAATGTATCCAATCCACAAGAAGTTTTTTAAAATTCTCTTTTCTTCATGTTTAAAATTATCAAAGATAAAAGTAACGCGACATTAGATGTTCGTGAGCTTACTATAGGCTATGAACTATTAACCAACAAAATATTGCTTGGTACCAACAAAAACCACAAAAACGGGTAGTATACAAAACTCTTTATTAATTTCATTTAACACATTGATAAAATTATAGATTTAACCGGTTGAGGTTTAAGTGTCATCTGATTAAAAAAACATCAAAAAAATTGGTAGAATTTTATGCCTTGCTATTTTAATTAATAAACAATAAGTTATAATAAGGGTGTTCCCTATATACATAGGGATAAACCGGTGATATATTTAATATAAAGCATTATCAAATCGCTTTCCTATATACCTCGGTAAGTAGAATACCTAAGAACGTAATAAAAAATGAATCATATAATGGACTGAAAAATAAGGGATAAAGATGAGTAAATTAAAAAATGAAGATAAGGCTTTTAAAATGGATTTTTCTTTAGTGAATGATACAGATGATAATGAAAATCGAATCAATAAAAGCACACATAGAGATTATATTGATTGCTTAATGGATTGCTCTTTAAATGGAATCAGTATAACCGGATCCAATGAATATTTTAATACGTATACTCCCAGAATTGGGGGGTTTAGTCTTGTGAACTATTTAATAATTCGTCAAACGTTTTCAAGCTATAGATAAATTATTATATTAACAGTTGATCAGTAATATTTCTAAAAGTTAGTTATTTGAGTGAAAATTATGAGTAATAAAAATCTCACACAAGGTGGCCTGTTTTTTTTGTGCTTATTTAATGAAATTAATTAAATTTGTCAAAAACTGATATTTAGTTATAAAAGATTTACTCTAACAACGTTGAGGCGAATTGAAAAAATGTTAGGGTATGTAAGAATTAAAATTATAACAAATTGAAAATCCGTCTACCTCGACTAGGGGACTCGTCTACATTAACGTCAATGTTTTAATTAATTAAAATTTCTATAATAAAACTAAGTTGCTATAAATTAGTGGTAGAGATACCAACCTTAATCCAATTTATTTAAAAATCATTATATAATTCATTAGGTTAAAAAATTCATTAATGGTTTTATGTAATATTTATTTATATCTTATTATTTGATATTGCTCGATAATCGGAATTTGCCATATTATTAATAAACTAAATTAAGCCGTTGCATTTTATTTTTATTAAATCTTTGTGGTTAGCACTTTTAGCCATAATTCAGATTTTTATTTTTAAAAGTTCACTTTATATCTTCAATGAAGATTTATCATTTAAAATTCAAAATTGATTAACTTGCGGTTTTTTTATAATTTTTATCAATAATTAGGATAATATAAATTATGAGTTATTTTAATTATCACGCTAAAGCCAAAAAATTGATAAAAGAGGGTTTTCTTACTCGATATGAGTTTGTTGATAATTGGAATGGTATCAAACCAGCACTAGTTTTATATTTTGAGAATTCAAATCCAATGCCGATAAGAGAATATCGCTGGCAAGAGTATTTGCCGCTTATTGAAGCTGGTGATGAATAATTTAATTATATTTAAAAATTTAAGGTTATTTATCGAGTTGTAGTGCAATATAAAGCAGTACACGATCATCAAATTTCGATAAATCTAATCCAGTCAGTTTGGCAATATTATTCAATCTATACTCAAGTGTATTGCGATGTATAAATAGATTTTTGGCAGTATTGCTATTGTGTAAGTTATTAAAAAACCAAGTTTCAAGCGTGTTTTGCAATAAACCATTTGTATCAGATGCTTTTAATTTATTTAAAGGGGAAAGTAATTCTTCAGCTTGCCAATCTTGATTTAAACCATCTAATAAAACCGGTAAGATAAGATCTTGATAATAGTAGTTACGGCATTCTGGTAATCTTTTTTTACCGATTTCTAAAGCTGTTTTAGCTGTTTGATAAGATCTTGCTATTGTGTCGTTTCCTTGATGAAAATATTTCCCTAAAGATATTTTTATTGCAAATTGACTAAGCAATTTTGTATGGCTAACTAGTTTTTCTAGTTTTGTTTTATGTTCTGAAAAATCCCATCGGTTAAACTTATTTAAAGCAGGTAGTAATATAACAATTTCGGTTAGTGACTTTATGGCCACTAGTTTGGTTAGTGTTTCGAGTTCATTTCGGATTTGTTGTAACTCCTCCATTGCTGTTTGAATTCCTAGCTGACCACTCTCGATTTCAATAATAACAGCAACATAAGCTAACGATAAGTCAATATTTAATTTTCGACTCCATTCATTTATATTTGAAAGCGTTTTATCTGATTGAATTACTGATAATATAAACTCTTCTTTTAACCGATTCTCTTGAGATTGTTGATTGAATGATAATGCTTGTTCCATTATCATCTCTGCTGTCATACTAACAAGTTCAGCAAATTGGATTATTTGTGCTGGTTCACCTGTTACGCCAATAACGCCAACAATTTCTTTTTTTAGTTTTAATGGAAAATTAACACCAGGTTTAACACCTTTAAGTTTTTTTGCAGTTGGATTGTCAATGGTAACAACCCTGCCTTGTGATATTGCTAACACTGCACCTTCATGTAATTCGCCAATACGTTGTGTATCACCACTACCTATAATTTCACCATGATTATTCATTATATTGACATTACAGTTGATGATTTTCATAGTTTTATCAACAATATATTGAGCAAGTATTGGTGAGATGCTTTGCGATTTCATAGCGATAAACCTTATATTATTAACAAGTTCTAATTTATAACTTATTGATTCTAATTTTATTACTATAATTCTTGTTGAGATCGTGTTAAAACTTTTTAATTATAGCAGACTTTAGGTCTGTTACTTTAAGATTAAGATTTATTTATGTTTAATTAGATAATAATTGGGGAATAAAGAATAGCCTCTTTATTTCCCCATGCTTTTGTTTGTTAGTGTCTAAAAATGTTAAAGTTAAGTAATACTAATTAAGCGACCAATATTTTCACTGGTTCGTTCAATATTTTTGAATCCATCAGCCAATAAATCTTCAATCTTAGATAGAGATGGGATAATTCCAAAAATGGCATTAATTCCTTCTGGATAAAGTTCTTCGATGTTTTCACCAATCATTCCTGCTAATGCAATAACTGGAATATTGTGTTTTTTGGCAGTTTGTGCAACACCATAAGGCGTTTTTCCAAATTTGGTTTGAAAATCAATTCCACCTTCTCCTGTAAAACAAAAATCGGCACCAATTAATTGGTTTTCTAAATTACTATATTTGATAACAATATCGATGCCTTTTTCCATTTTACTATTGGTAAATGCCATTAATCCTGCCCCTAATCCGCCAGCAGCACCAGCACCAGGAATAGTCGCAACATCTTTATTTAACTGAGATTTTATGATTGATGCATAATGTTGTAAGTTCGCATCCAATTGTTCAACCATCTCAGGGGTTGCTCCTTTTTGTGGTCCAAATACTCTTGAAGCACCTTTTTCACCACAGAGTGGGTTGGTAACATCACTTGCAACAATAAATTCTACTCTATCAAGTTGAGGATTTACTTCAGACATATCAATTCTAGCTAAATTGCCTAATGCTCCTCCACCTTTAGGGAGTAGTTGGTTGTTTTTATCGTAAAGCTTTACGCCTAAGGCTTGTGCCATTCCGGCTCCACCATCATTTGTCGCGCTACCGCCAATACCCAAAATAATTTTTTTAATACCCTGTTTTAAGCAGGCAAGAATCAATTCACCTGTACCAAAGGTTGTAGTAATTAATGGATTACGTTGTTCTTTGGTAACAAGATGGATACCACTTGCTGAGGCCATTTCAATGACTGCAGTGGTGTTATCTCCTAGGATTCCATAATAAGCCGTCACTTTGTTACCAAGTGGACCAGTAACTTCACAAGCATGTAAGGTTCCATTAGTCGCATCGACTAGTGATTGTGTTGTACCTTCACCACCATCGGCCATTGGGACATGAATATATTTGGCATCTGGAAATACCTTTTTTAAACCTGACTCCATTGCTTGACACACTTCCTTTGCTGTTAAGCTTTCTTTAAATGAGTCAGGAGCAAGGACAAATGTTTTCTGTTTCATAAAAATTACTCTTAATATTACATAATAAACTGATAGAAAATTATGGCAATAATTGTCATTGTTCCACCAACCATCGCTTCATATGGAATTAATTTCATACGTTGTTTAATTGTCATATTCATACTACCGCCAGTTACATGAAAGTAATTTCCTTGCGGTAATGAATCAATAACTGTTGCACCTGTATGCATCATAACAGCTGCACTAATAGCTGGTATTCCTAAATCTGTGATGGTTGAACCAAATGTACCTGTTGCTAAAATTACACCTGTTGAAGTTGATGCTGTAGCTGCTGCCATTAAGACACCTGAAATTGGTGATAAGTAATAACCAGAAATTCCCATTGAATCAATGATATTGATAACTTGAGCTGCTAAGTTTGATGAACCAATCAAACCTGCAATAGCACCAGCACCGACAAGAATAAGTACTGTTGGTGTCATTTTTTCAATCCCAGATTTGGTATACATTGCAATGTTACGATGTTGTCCCATTGCTAACATGCCGATGATCCCTGCTACAGGAAGCACATATAATGCATCAATCTTTAAATTAGCTAGTGCTTCAATATGGAAAATATTGCCTATAGGGCTAATCATTAATAGAAGGATTGCTGTTACAGGAGCAACGATTGCTTTACCTAATGATGGATTTTTATTTTTCTGTTCAGCATCATTTTTTTGTAATGCAACGACTTCGTCGTTAGCAATTTTATCTCCTTTATTTTTTATCAATGAAGCGATAACGACAGTTGCAATTAAACCAAATAGAGCAGGAATAAAACCTGCTATCATCACATCACTTAAGCTTAAATTGAAACCATTGGCAACAGCGATGGTATTTGGGTTAGGTGATATAATATTCCCAGCTTTACCACCACCAGAAAGCGCTAATAATAAGGCTAATCGAGAAATTCCCATTTTATTACCAACTGATAAAGCAATAGGTGCAACGATTAATACAGCAACTGGAATAAATACGCCTGATGCAGTAATAATACCTGTTGCTAATGCTAAAGCGAGTAATGCTTTTTTCTCACCTAATTTTCTAACAACAGCTTGAGCAATAGTTTCCGCTGCGCCTGATTCCATCATTACCCCTGCTAGAATACCCGCAGCTAATACTCTAATCACCGTGCCCATAATACTTTGTGTACCAGTAGTTAAAATCGTGACAGTTTGTATTAGGTTTGCTCCACCAATGAAAGCACCAATTATCGCCCCAAAAAATAGCGAATAGACTGGGTTTATTCCACGTAATATAAGAAAAATTGCAAGAAAAAGTCCTATTATAGCTCCATACCAACTAATGAGTTCAGTCATTTAAATTTTCCTCATGTTTTTATGACTATTAAAAAATATTGCGCTAATTTTATTATCGAATTAGTTTGCTATCTATGTGGTTTTGCACAAATGTGAGCTATAAAAACAAAAAAATATTGGGCTTTATAATAGCGTTATGTGATCTTCATCACAAATTTAGTGCGTTTTACATATCTAATTTTATAAAAATCTTGGTCAACAGCTTAATTAAAATTAGGCGATAAAATTAGATTTGAGAAATTTTTGTTTCTTATTGTGATTTTTCTGTTTCTTATTGTAAATACAATTAATTTGCCAATCATATAGCTAAAGCGTAAAATGCCCATCCTATTTTGCTTAATCTATTACCTAATAGGGTAATACTGACTTGAAATCAGAGGCATTTTTTTATGACAAATTTATATTCAAAACCAGAATTACTTTCTCCTGCTGGTTCGCTTAAAAATATGCGGTATGCTTTTGCCTATGGGGCAGATGCAGTTTATGCTGGTCAACCACGCTATAGTTTGCGTGTTCGAAATAATGAATTCAATCATGAAAACTTAGCGATTGGAATTAATGAAGCACATGCACAAGGCAAAAAATTTTATGTAGTTGTAAATATAGCTCCCCATAATTCAAAGCTGAAAACCTTTATTCGAGATTTAGAGCCTATAGTAAATATGAAGCCTGATGCTTTTATCATGTCTGATCCTGGCTTAATTATGTTGGTACGTGAGCATTTTCCTGAAATGGAAATTCATTTGTCTGTACAATCAAACGCCGTTAACTGGGCAACAGTAAAATTTTGGCACAATATTGGATTAACTCGCGTTGTATTATCACGAGAGTTGTCTCTTGACGAAATAAAAGAAATTCGTGAAAAAGTACCCGAGATGGAACTTGAAGTTTTTATTCATGGTGCGCTTTGTATGGCTTATTCAGGACGATGTTTATTATCTGGTTATATTAACAAACGTGACTCTAACCAAGGAACTTGTACCAATGCTTGTCGTTGGGAATATAAAGTGTCCGAAGGTAAGGAGGACGAAGTAGGGCAGATAGTACATAAATATGAACCAATTCCTGTAAAGCAAATTGAACCGACTTTGGGCATTGGCACAACAACAGATCAAGTCTTTATGTTAGAAGAATCAGGTCGACCTGGCGAATATATGCAAGCTTTTGAAGATGAACATGGAACTTATATCATGAATTCCAAAGATTTAAGAGCGGTTGAATTAGTTGAAGATTTGACGAAAATTGGCGTACATTCATTAAAAATTGAAGGGCGGACAAAATCCTTTTATTACTGCGCTAGAACCGCTCAGGTTTATCGTCAAGCTATTGATGCAGCGAGTGAAGGTAAGCCATTTGATCCTCGTTTATTAACTGAACTTGATTCACTCGCTCATCGAGGATACACCGAAGGCTTTTTGCGTCGTCATAAACATGGAGATATGCAGAACTATGTTCATAGCCATTCAGTGTCAGATAGACAACAGTTTGTTGGTGAGTTTAGTGGTCAACGTTTAAATGGATTAGCTGAAATTATTGTGAAAAATAAATTTTCAGTAGGTGATAGTGTTGAGATGATGACACCAAAAGGTAACACAACGTTCATTATTGAACGAATGGAAAATAAAAAAGGCCAACCTGTTCCTGCTGGACTCGGTGATGGCCATATTGTTTATATTCCGGTAGCTGAAGATATCGATTTAAATTATGCGCTTTTAATGCGTAATTTTGATTAGTCCATCTCTATTTAGCTAACTGTTTGAATTTATAAACAGTTAGCTAATATCATTATTGACGGATTAAATCTTCACCATAACCAATCCATTTATAAGTTGTTAATGCTTCTAAACCCATTGGTCCTCTGGCATGTAATTTTTGAGTACTGACAGCAACTTCGGCACCTAAACCAAATTGTGCGCCATCCGTAAATCGAGTTGATGCATTAACATAAACTGCAGCCGCATCAACTAGCTTAATGAATTGCTCTGCATTAAGTAGACTTCGAGTTAGAATGGCTTCTGAATGGCCACTTCCATATTCCCGAATATGTTCAACTGCTAATTCAAGTGAATCAACAATCACTATGTTCAGATCTTTGGAAAGCCACTCTTGTCTAAGTTCGTCATCTTCTACTGGAAATAGATTTGCTACGCCTGAATTTAAAATTTTATAAGCATCAGGATCAGCATGTAATATGACGTGATTATCAGCCATAATTTGACTAAGTTTAGGCAGAAAAGTATTTGCAATTTCAGTATGTACGAGTAATGTTTCTACAGAGTTACATGTACTTGGTCGTTGAGTTTTCGCATTTAGAATGATTGAAAAAGCTGCGTCAAAATCTGCACTTTCATCGACAAAGATATGGCAAACTCCAATACCGCCAGTTATGACCGGAATGGTTGAATGTTCACGGCAAAGTTTATGTAGAGCCTCACCGCCTCGAGGAATAATCATATCTACATATTTATCAAGTTTGAGTAACTCATTGATATATTTACGATCAGGATTATCGATTGATTGAATAGCAGTTTCAGGTAAGCCGGCTTGATTTAATGCTTGTTGGATAATGGATATGATAGCTGCATTAGTATTAACCGTTTCTTTTCCACCACGAAGTATCGCTGCATTTCCTGTTTTTAAACAAAGAGCAGCAATATCTATAGTAACATTAGGGCGGGCTTCATATATTACACCAATTACACCCAGCGGAACTCGGTGACGTTGTAACTTTAATCCGTTCTCTAAAACTGACCCATCGATAATTTGCCCAATAGGATCGGTTAAGGAGACAACTTTGCGAACATCATTAGCAATAGAGGATAATCGCTCTGGCGTTAATAATAAACGATCAAGCATTGCCTCACTTAATCCTTGATTTTTTGCTATAGCAATATCTTTTTGATTCGCCTCTAAAATGCTTTGAGAGCTTTGCTCCAATAAATCAGCAATACTAATTAAAGCCTGATTTTTGATTTTAGTTGGGCATTGTGCTAATTGATATGAGGCTTGTTTTGCTAACTTTCCAATTTGGTTTATCATTGCTTAACCTTAATAGATTTTACTCACACTGTGTTTGACAGAATACAGATTCTCTAAAAAATAATTTATCTAATGATATTATACATCCCACTCTAATTCTTATTTATAAAACATATAGAATAAATAATAGAGTTAAAGAGGTATGAGCTGTCACCTTAAACAAATTTTGCTAATAGGAATCAATTTATTCCAACAATAATGTATTTTTCAGGCGATTGTCAATTATGAAGCTTAAAAGCAAGCTGAGATATATTCGATAACTTGAGTTGTATAGTGAATTCTAGTAAACAATTAATACACCTAACCAGTTGACTATTACGCCATCTATAGCTAGTTCCATTTAACCTCCTTATTATTTGATAATCATATCATTACGATGTACGGCTACAGATCCATATTCATAGCCAATAATTTGACTAATTTCTTGTGAGTGATGTCCTGCTATTTGTTTTAGCGCATCACTATTATAACGGCTTACACCTCGTGCGATTTGTTTTCCTGACTTATCACAGATATTTATTACTTCTCCCCGCGAAAAATCTTTTTCAACCGCTATAATTCCTTTTGGTAAGAGCGAACTACCATTATTCAAAATAGCATTTATAGCACCATCATCAACTAATACCTTCCCTGCATTAGGTGCACCATATAGCCAATGCTTACGATGCTCTAATGGGGTTTTCTGTGGTAAAAAACGCGTGCCTACCGATTGATTATTGACTGCATCAATAATCACATTTTCTTTATTCCCAGCGGCAATTATTACTTCTATTCCTGCACTACCTGCTACTTCAGCTGCTTGAATTTTTGTGCTCATACCACCGGTTCCCAGCCCTGAAACACTATCACCAGCTATGTTTCGTAAACTTTCATCAATATGAGAAACTTCTTTTATTAATTGAGCATTGGTATCAGATCTTGGATCGGCAGTATATAATCCTTCAATATCTGTAAGTAATATGAGTTTATCGGCTTCCGCTAAAATTGCCGCTAGTGCTGATAGGTTATCATTATCACCCACTTTAATTTCGGCTGTAGCTACGGCGTCATTCTCATTGATGACAGGCACAATATGATTATCTAGCATCGCTTTTAGAACATCTTGTGCATTTAAAAAGCGTTCACGATCTTCTAAGTCAGCTCGTGTCAGTAACATTTGTCCAATAAAAATTTTATATATTGAAAACAGCTGTTCCCAAAGCTGGATAAGTTTACTTTGTCCAACAGAAGCAAGTAATTGTTTTGATGCAACAGTATTTGGAAGGTTAGGGAAGTTTAGATATTCTCGACCAGCAGCAATTGCTCCCGATGTAACTATTATAATTTTGTGACCAATTTGATGTAAATAAGAACATTGCCGAATCAGTTCAACTATTCGAGCACGATCTAACTGTTTAGTTCCACCAGTTAAAACACTGGTACCTAACTTAATAACGACAGTTTGCTTTTTTTTATTAGTCATAGCAATAATCTTATTTAAATCATCTCTTACAAAATAGATTCCATCCATTTAACTGATTGAGTTAAGGTATTTTGTAAGCCTTTTTGTAATGGTGTTTTAGGAATAGTCACAATTTTGCTTTGCTTTGAAGATTGAATTAATTTTGCTTCAGTTAAATTACTTAACTTATCATCTTCAAAGATGACATTCATAATTGGCACAGGACAAGAATGAGTTAATAATCCCTGGTTTTTTAGAGAAAAGTAATTTAATTCAGCAGCTAACTGCTGATTTGAAACTGATGTTAAACCTAATCGACAAGCTAGCATATCCTTATAACAATTTGGTAGATTTTGTTGTAAGGTTTTATCAACAAATATTTGATGTACAAAAGGTGTAAAGTTGAAAAGTCCTTTTATTTTATTTGGCATTAAATAAGCAAGACGTGTAGCAATGTGTGAACCAAAACGGAATCCTGCCACAATTACACGATTGCTATCAACCCAAGGTACTGTCGCTAGTTGTTCAATTATAGCTTGATGAATTTGGCTACTATTTTGTGTTAATACAAAATTTCGACTAAAGCCCACTGTTGGCAAATCTACTGTTAGCATTGCAAAACCTTGTGGCGCTAGGTATTCACTAAAGTAGCGATAATAGTCGATTTGTAAATTACCTAATGCATTACAGACTAACACGACAGGGCATACGCCATCACAGTTCTTAGGTAAATGTAAAATTGTTTTAACACTGCGATTTTCAACTTTAAATTCTATCTGTTTTGTCGTGTAAGGCGAAAACTCAAGTGCTTTTATATAAGATTGATATGCACAAGTTTGTGCATACATGGCAAGCTCATCATTTTTAAAATGAGGATAGCTAGCAATACTAGCAAATTCACTCGCAATTAAATAATCTTGATGTAAGTTATTTTTTGCTTCTTCAGATAAGTCAGATTGATCTAATGAATCCGCTTTAGCTTGCCATTTTGCAGCTTGATTTAAAAACTCATAAATCCAATTGCCAGGTTGATAACCAATAACCGAATCTAACCACTTTTCATTGGTATGACGTTTAGTCGAAATTGCGATTTGCGATAAAACTTCTTCGATTTCCAATTTCGGTAAGCCACGCCAAAACCATAGGATAGGATTAATGATTCGGTACCATTTTGAATCTACTTCACCATCAAATGGACTAATACTGCTACCATCGCTATTATCTAACCGATTGATTAGCGATGATGTTTCAGGATAATCATATTGTGGTTTAAATATCTTTTCAGAAAGGTTTTCAGTCATAGCAACCTTATTAAATTAATTATTAATGATCACTAAGTGGCTTAACAAACATAACGCCAGTATCCCATGGCTGTTCGATCCAAGTATCTTGAGCGATATCGACAACATAATCATCAACTAATGGTTTGCCAGCAGGTTTAGCAAAAATAGTTACAAAGTGAGCCTTTGGATACATTTCACGAATAGTATGAGCTGTGCTTCCGGTATCAACTAAATCGTCAACAACAATAAAGCCTTCTCCATCACCTTTCGCTTCTTTTAAAATTAGTTTTTCACGTTGATGATCGTGGTCATAACTTGAAATACAAACGGTATCGACATAACGAATGCTAAGTTCACGAGCTAGAATAGCCGCAGGAACTAAGCCTCCACGACTAACGGCAATGATGCCTTTCCATTGTTTGGCGGGTAATAATCTTTCAGAAAGTTGACGACCATAAGCTTGAAGCATTTCCCAAGTAACGTTGAATTTTTTCTTTTCAGCGATGAGCTCTGCTTTATGCTGTTTTTTGGCTTTGATTTCTTCTTCTGTTAAAGTTTGTTCTATTGACATGTGTAACCTGCAATTTTAATCGAATAAACGAATTTAATAAATTAATATTAATGGACTTGAAATAGATGTAAAATTGCACCTTATTATAGAGTGATTAGATAAAAAAAACCACTGATTAATTTGTTACCTAGCTAATACTGAGGATAAATTATGCTATCAACCCTAAATCCAAAATTTGTTTGGCAGATTTTTAATGATATTTGTAACATTCCCCATCCTTCTCATCATGAACAAATGATAACCAAATATATTGTCGATTTTGCAGCAACTCATCACATTGATTGTCAGCTTGATAAGGCTGGAAACATTTTACTAAGCAAAACCGCAACTAAAGGTATGGAAAATTGCCCATCTATTGCTTTACAAGCCCATATGGATATGGTTCCTCAAAAAAACGAAGGTACAGAGCATGATTTTCTAATTGATCCAATCCAAGCTTATATAGACGATGAATGGGTTAAAGCAAAAGGTACAACATTAGGTGCTGACAATGGTGTAGGGCTTGCATCTGCTCTAGCTGTATTAATTGATCCATCTGTCGAACACGGTCCTCTTGAAGTTTTAGTTACGACTTCTGAAGAGACTGGTATGCATGGTGCTTTTGGTCTTCAACCGAATTGGTTAAAAAGCCGTTATCTTATTAATACTGATTCTGAAGATGAAGGTGAGATATTTACTGGTTGTGCAGGCGGTATAGACTTCTCAATGAATTTTACAATTACATACGCGGTTATGCCGGAGATTCACGATTGCTATGTACAACTTTCTCTAAAAGGTTTGAAAGGTGGACATTCAGGTTGTGATATCCATCTTGGGCGAGGGAATGCCATAAAATTAATGGCAAGATTGCTAGCTCAATACGCACAAGATATCTCATTTAGATTAGCTGACATTCGAGGCGGTTCATTACGTAATGCAATCCCTCGTGAAGCTTTTGCTGAATTAACTTTAAGCAAGCAAGATTTGCCTAAGTTAGAAGCAATTGTTAAACAATATCAATCTGTATTACAAAATGAATTTAGACAGATTGAACCAGATATTGAATTAACTTTAAAAGAAGTGAAAACGGATAAAGTTAAAAGAGTTATCGCGATTGATCAACAAAACAAAATCATCAATATTTTAAACACTGCGCCTAATGGTGTTGTCAGCATGAGCAAAGAGATCCATGGTGTGGTTGAAACTTCTTTAAATCTAGGCATAGTCAATATTAGTGACAATCAGTTAAGTGTAAACTTTTTAATTCGTTCTCAAGTTGATAGCGCGAAAGATGCAGTTGTTTCAACCTTAATATCATTAAGCCAATTAGTGAATGCCAATTATGAAATCAGTGGTGGTTATTCAGGTTGGGAACCTAATTTGAATTCTAGACTACTACAATTAGCTAAAGATAAGTACTTAGAGATTTTTTCAAAGCAAGCAAAAATTATGGTGATCCATGCTGGTTTAGAATGTGGTTTATTTAAACAGTCTTATCCATATATGGATATGATTTCAATTGGACCAACTATAGTTTCACCTCATTCACCTGATGAAAAAGTTAATATTCATAGTGTATATCGTTATTGGGAACTACTAATTGCGATCTTAAAATCGGCTTGTTATTTGAAATAAAAATTACGGTTCCTCCTTTTGATTGATTAGAGAGGAGGAATCATCCGACTTATTAGCTTTACTAAAGATCGACTAACTTGAAAATAAATTCACTAAAAGTGAATAAAAATGCATTTTATGCTTGCTTTGTTTTTTCAGAAAGCCTACTATACTACCAAAAAAAACTTAGTGATAGATAAGGAAAGGTATGTTAAAAGCAATAGTTGTCGGAGCAAGTGGTTATGCAGGTGCAAAACTAGCATATTATTTAACAAAGCATCCAAATATTGAGTTAGTCGCGTTAACCGTATCTGAAAATAGTCGTGATGGTGGAAAGTTAATCTCGGACTATGATTTATATCCTCAATTGAAAGGTGTAGTTGATCTCCCCTTAATTGCAACCGCTGACTATTCATCTCTTATTCATGATATTGATATTGTTTTTTTAGCAACAGAACATTCAGTTAGTCACGATATCGCACCTTATTTTTTAGACAAAGGATGCACAGTATTCGACTTATCGGGCGCATTTCGTGTCAATTCATCCTCTTTTTATACTCAATTTTATGGTTTTGAGCATCAACATAGACAGTGGCTTGAGAAGGCCGTTTATGGATTAGCTGAATGGAATTATGAGGCTATAAAACAAGCTCAGTTGATTGCAGTTCCTGGCTGTTATCCAACAGCATCCCAACTGCCATTAAAACCGTTGATTGAAGAAGATTTGTTAGACAAAAGTCAATGGCCTATTATCAATGCTGTAAGTGGTGTAAGTGGCGCTGGACGAAAACCTTCGACTAACAATTTATTTTGTGAAGTGAGTTTACATGCTTATGGCTTATTTACACATCGTCATCAACCTGAAATTGCAACACACTTAGGCCAAGAAGTTATCTTTACGCCTCACCTAGGATGTTTCAAACAAGGCATTCATGCCACTATTACCTGTATGGTAAAGAAAGGCGTAACATCTGATGATATTCGTAACGCATTAAATAAATATTATCAAAATAAACCGTTAATTAGGGTTTACCAAAAACATTGGCCAGCATTAAAATCAGTAATAGATCTGCCATATTGCGATATTGGTTTTGTACTAAAAGGGCAACATTTGATTTTAATTTCAGTCGAAGATAATTTATTAAAAGGTGCAGCAGCACAAGCGGTACAGTGTATGAATATTCGATTTGGCTTTGATGAAACTACAGCCTTATTATAAATACTCATTTGTTAATAATATTAATCAAGTGACTTTGTTTAAAAGGATAGGGAATAAAAATGAAACCATTAATTATTAAGTTTGGCGGTGTATTACTCGATAACAAAGATGCGTTAAGTAAATTATTCATTATTATTAGCGAATATAAAAAGAATTTTAATAGGCCTTTAATTATTGTTCATGGTGGTGGTAGTGTTGTTGACGCCTTAATGGATCGTCTTTCATTACCGGTAGTTCGACGCAATGGTTTACGCGTTACACCCGCAGACCAGATTGATGTGATTGTAGGTAGTCTTGCAGGTAGTGCCAATACTACAATATTGTCAGAAGCCAAAAAATTACAAATATCAAGTATCGGACTTTGTTTAGCAGATGGTGATAGTGTCAAGGTTAAACAAATTTCTGAAGAGTTAGGGTATGTAGGCGAAGCTGAAATAGGTGATCCAACCTTAATCAATTTACTGCTTAATAATGGTTATTTACCGATTGTTAGTTCAATTGGCATTACAGATCAAGGCAAGATGATGAATGTGAATGCCGATCACGCTGCCGTTGCACTCGCAAAAACAATAGATGCAGATTTAATTTTATTATCTGATGTTACCGGTGTTTTAGATGCTAACAAACAACGAATTGAATCATTAACGCAAGCAGAAGCTGATCACTTGATCGCACAAGGCATTATTACTGATGGCATGATTGTCAAAGTCAATTCGGCATTCGAAGCAGCAAAAACACTTGGGCGACCAATTGATATAGCTAGTTGGAAAGAATCCGACAAACTTATTGAATTATTTAATGGAAAATCAGGAATAACAGGTACAAGAATTATTGCTTAAATATAAATCAGTTAGTATATTATTTGAGTATATTTTTTATTAAATATACTTAATTTAATCTTTAAATCATTTATTTTTTCGTCAGTAAATTTAAGAAAGGGTATAACATGAAAAAAAGTGCAACAAAAAAGGTGGTTTTAGCCTATTCAGGTGGATTAGATACATCAGCTATTATTCCATGGCTAAAAGAAAATTATGGCGGTTGTGAAGTTTACGCTCTTGTCGCTAACGTTGGTCAAGATCCTAAAGAGCTAAAAGATGTTGAGAAAAAAGCGAAAGCATCTGGTGCAGTAGCTTGTAAAGTTGTCGATTTACGAGAAGAATTTGTTAAAGATTATGTTTACCCTGTTTTAAAAACTGGCGCTTTATATGAAGGAACTTATTATCTTGGAACTTCAATGGCTCGCCCAATTATTGCTAAAGCCCAAGTTGAATATGCATTAGAAGTTGGTGCCGATACCCTTTGTCATGGAGCAACAGGTAAAGGTAATGACCAAGTTCGCTTCGAAACAACTTATACAGCTCTAGCACCACAACTTAAAGTTATTGCACCTTGGCGTGAATGGGATTTACGTTCGCGTGAAGCTTTAATTGATTACTTAAAAGTACGAAAAATTCCAACAACTGCAACCGTTGAAAAAATCTATAGTCGTGATGAAAATGCTTGGCACATCTCTACTGAGGGTGGTGTACTTGAAAGCACTTGGAATCAAGCCAACGCGGATTGTTGGGCATGGACTGTCTCACCAGAAGATGCACCCAATAAACCAGAACATGTTACCATTGGTATAGAAAAAGGTGAAGTCGTTTCTGTTAATGGTAAAAAACTCTCTCCATATAACTGCGTAGCAACACTCAATAAAATTGGTGCTAAACATGGTGTTGGTCGAGTTGATATCATTGAAAATCGTTTGGTGGGTATCAAATCTCGCGGTTGTTATGAAACCCCTGGTGGTACAATCATGATGACTGCATTACGTGGTTTAGAACAATTAATTTTAGATCGTGATAGCTTCAAATGGCGTGAACAACTTGGTTTAGAAATGGCATACGTTGTTTATGATGGTCGTTGGTTTGCACCATATCGTCGCTCAATTCAAGCCGCTGCTGATGTATTAGCAGAAGATATGACAGGTGAAGTTGTAGTTAAACTCTACAAAGGAAATGCAACAGCAGTTCAGAAAAAATCACCAAATAGCTTATATAGTGAAGAATTTGCGACCTTTGGTGAGGATGAAGTCTATGACCACAGTCATGCAGGTGGATTTATTCGCTTATTCTCATTATCTTCACGCATTCGAGCTCTAAATGAAGGTAAGAAAAAACAACCAGCTAAAAAAGCTACAGTTAAAAAAGATACAGCTAAAAAAACTGAAAAAACAGTCAAAAAAGTAGCTAAAGCTGATGCTAAAGCGACAGTTGCTCCAAAATCTAACGCAAAAGTGAAAGCGAAAGCCAAAGCTAAAAAGTAAGTTTTAATCACTTTTTACTTAGATATAAAACACAATATATACAGACTTTGGTCTGTATATATTTTTTATAGTATTATTGATTTATCATTATTAAAAAAGCGATCAAACTAAAATCGCTTAGGATTAAAAATTGAGGTAATTATGGCATTATGGGGTGGGCGTTTTAGCCAAGCAGCAGATCAACGATTTAAACATTTTAATGATTCTCTACGCTTTGACTATCGGCTTGCGGAGCAAGATATCATTGGATCAATTGCATGGTCTAAAGCTTTGGTCACTGTTGACGTTTTATCTTATGATGAACAAAAAAAATTAGAAAAAGCTTTAAATGAATTATTAGATTCAGTACGGCAAAACCCAGAACAGATTCTACAAAGTGATGCGGAAGATATTCACAGTTGGGTAGAGCAAAAACTTATCGAAAAAATCGGTGATTTAGGTAAAAAATTACATACTGGTCGTAGCCGTAACGATCAATCAACAACCGATCTAAAATTATGGTGTAAAGATGAAATCGCTCATCTTATCACAGCTATCAATGAACTCAGAAAACGCCTAGTGCTTACCGCTGAACAACATCAAGATGCAGTTATGCCTGGCTATACCCATCTACAACGCGCACAACCAGTCACTTTTGCTCATTGGTGTTTAGCGTATTATGAAATGCTAACACGTGATGAAAGCCGTTTACAAGATACACTTAAACGCTTGGATGTAAGCCCTCTAGGTTGTGGCGCTTTAGCTGGAACTGCTTATCCAATGGATCGCGATCAGTTAGCCGATTGGTTAGGTTTTGCAACAGCGACAAATAATAGTTTAGATTCGGTATCTGATAGAGATCATGTACTTGAATTACTCAATAATGCATCTATAGGAATGGTGCATTTATCTCGATTTGCAGAAGACTTAATTATCTTCAATAGTGGTGAAGCAGATTTTGTTGAACTATCTGATCGTGTCACATCAGGATCATCATTAATGCCACAGAAAAAAAATCCTGATGCATTAGAACTTATTCGAGGAAAAATAGGGCGAGTTGTTGGTGCACTAACTGGCGCCATGATGACTTTTAAAGGCTTACCACTTGCTTACAATAAAGATCTACAGGAAGATAAAGAACATCTATTTGACGCACTTGATACTTGGCAAGAATGTTTAGACATGGCAGCGTTAGTTCTTGAAGATATTAAAATCAATTACCAAAATTGCCAAAATGCAGCTAAACAAGGCTACTCAAATGCAACAGAACTTGCTGATTATCTCGTTGCTAAAGGTATTCCATTTAGACAAGCTCATCACATTGTAGGTGAAGCCGTTGTTGGCGCGATAGCTAAGCAAAAAGCATTAGAAGAGTTAACGTTGGATGAATTAAAAGTCTATAGTGATGTTATTGAAGATGACGTTTATCCAATTTTATCACTCGAATCTTGTCTAGCTAAACGATCTGCTAAAGGAGGCGTATCGCCTAAACAAGTTAAATTGGCAATCGACAATGCTAAAAAACAACTCTGTTTATAGTACTTTTTATTTTAAATACCGACTTTTGTCGGTATTTTTATGCTTCAAAAACCCCGTTCCTCAACTTTTTTTTGATAAAAATCTGTTTGTATATCGCTCAATAGAGTGTAAAAATAGATTTTCAATTTTTAGATGGATGAAAGTGAATTGCAATGAATAAAAGTTATAACTTTAGTGCAGGCCCAGCAAAACTTCCTGCAGATGTTTTAAAACAAGTACAAGCTGAATTATTAAATTGGCACGACACCGGCGCATCAGTAATGGAGTTAAGCCATCGCGGTAAAGATTTTGATGCATGTGCGATTGAAGCAACTAACGATCTTCGTGATATTTTAAATGTCCCTGAAAATTATAAAATTCTATTTTGCCAAGGTGGGGCTAGGGCACAATTTGCTGCTGTGCCAATGAATATTTCGGCAAAAAATGCTGATTACATTAACAGTGGCTATTGGAGCCAATGTGCAGCCAAAGAGGCAACCAAATACTGTAATGTGATTGAACAAAATGTGACAATTAAAAATCAGGGTATAACCTCAATCAAACCCATGTCCGAATGGCAACTAAGTGATAACAGTGATTATATCCATTATTGCCCTAATGAAACCATTGACGGGGTCGAGATATTCGAACAACCTAATTTTGGGGATAAAATCGTAGTTGCTGATTTATCATCTTGCATTTTATCGCAACCGATTGATGTAAGTCGCTATGGCATTATTTACGCGGGTGCGCAGAAAAATATTGGTCCTTCAGGAATCACAATTGTCATTGTTCGAGAAGATCTAATTGGACATGCTCAAAAAGCATTACCTTCCGTGTTAGATTATAAAATCTTAATGGATCATGACTCAATGTTTAACACACCACCTACATTTGCTTGGTACATGTCAGGTTTAGTCTTTAAATGGATTAAAAGCTTGGGTGGATTGAATGCAATGCAGCAACGAAATCAAGCTAAAGCAAAATTACTTTACCAATTTATCGATCAATCCGATTTTTATCGTAATACTGTGGCTATTGCTAATCGATCAATCATGAATGTCACCTTCTTATCACCAAATGAAGATCTCGATAAAAAGTTTGTTAGTGAAGCAACACAAGCAAATATCATTGGAATTAAAGGTCACCGAATTGCAGGTGGAATGAGGGCTTCGATTTATAATGCAATGGATATTGATGGAGTCAACTACCTAATAGATTTCATGAAACAATTTGAAAAACAAAATGGTTAGTTATATCGCCAAATAAAAAAGGGATACAGTAGTATCCCTTTTCTATTTTACACAATCTTATTTACAACTAAAGACTTCACCAGTCATCACAGCATCTGTCGGAGCAATATCTGAAACATATTGTAACGATGCATCTTGTGCGTTATAAATCACATTACCGCCCATAGCAGCAGCTTTATTCATCAAATCATTAGCTGCATCACGAATCAACTCACTATGGGTTTTTAGACCAGAAAAGAAAGTACTACGGCGGCCTTCAGCTTTACCGATAAATTGGCAATTTGCTGCTGGTTTAGTATCAATAAACTGAACTTGTCGACCAGCTGAAGTGGCTTGATAATCTGAACTACTACAACCATTTAAAAACAATGCAGTAGATAACGCTGCACTAATAAAAAGAATTTTCTTGATAGACATAATATTTCCCCAACCAATATAACGAGTAATAATAATTTAGAACATTGTAGCAGGTTAATTAACTAAAAAATATCGCTTATTACAAATGATGAAATGATAATAGGTTTCAGTTTAATAATTAACCAAATCAACCTATTTAGTTAATTAAATGTAGCAAATTAATTTTAACTCTATTATAATCGCAACCCTACTAAGTCAGTAGCACATCCAAACGGCCCCTTAGCTCAGTTGGTCAGAGCAGTCGACTCATAATCGATTGGTCACTGGTTCAAGTCCAGTAGGGGCCACCAATTCAATGTAATCTAATTCTTTCAACTTTATATGTTTACTAAAAATTAATTAATAGACTTGGCTTATTTTTTTATTAAAAGAATAGGATATATCAATTTAATTAAACAATTAATTTTATGTTCTCCAACCCCAAATAATAACTAGCGTTCCGAGTAGGATAATCATGGAGCCGATTAAATCAAAAGTTGATAGTTTGACATGATCGACTAACTTAAGCCAAATAATGGAAGCTACTATATAAATACCACCATATGTTGCATAAATTCGACCACTAGCTTCAGGGTGTAAAGTAAGTAACCAAGCAAATAACATAAGGCATAATGCCGCCGGTATAAGAAACCAGGCAGAAACCACTTTTTTAGCCCAAATATAAACAAAATAACAGCCTGAAATTTCAGCTAAAGCGGTAAATATAAATAACACGATAATTTTTATCATAATTAAATTAAGCTATCATTAATAAGTTTCAGATTAGTATAAACAATACTAGATTGGTTGGAACATTATTTCTGTTTTGTTTTTTATAGATTTTTAAAGTTTAACATGGGCGTTATTTATTAACCTATGTTAATATCGAATTAGTAAATTAAATGTAAGATTGATTTATGGTAGCAAAGAAAATTTTTAATTAAAATTAATAGTCAAAAAAGGAGATTTTATGTTGAAAAAGACAATATTACTTTCGATATTATTTTCGACAGCTGCGCAAGCTAAATTTATTCATCCAATGGACTTTGATGGTTCAGATGCACAAAAGCAAGAAGTTATCGAATATATTAAGGATAACGTAAAGAAAGATTATTGTGAACAAATTGACATGTGCCAACCTTCCAATTTGAGAATGATGGAGCAAGAGAATTTAGATGCATTTAAAAAAGCAACTAAGGCCACAAATAGAAAAATAATGGATCAAGTAATTAAAGATTATTGTAATAGTGGTATAGATATGTGTAGTTATAGCACCATTCTAATGATGTATGAAGAAAACAATAAAGCTGATAAAGAGGAATTAACTTGGTAGATGTTTCATAATAGTACTCACAATAAAAAATATTACATTAATGGTTATATTTGTAACCAATTGACTTTAAAATAGAATACTGTTATTAAATTTCATTTATTGTTATATATAAAAGTGAATCAGAAATTCATGTATGAAAATCAATTTTTAAAAAAGCGGGGGGATTGATTGGATTATCAATGTTTATGGTTTTAACACAAAATTAGGTCTAAGTACCGTTTAGACCTTAATGAATCTATTTTCTGATGGAATGTTGAGAAAGTTGGAAGAGGGTTCAACTTGGAAAAAGAATAAAATAGTCGATCAAGCGTTTTATGAATTTAAAGCTAGATTGATTTGATAGGAAATAACTAATGCGAGCATATAAGATCACCGTGAAGAAGGTTTTAATTTTTAGTTTAATAATTTTTGCCATCTATATCATTACTTTTCCTAATGATGATTCGCCTCCAAATCCAACAATGGTTGCTTTAGCCGGTATTTCCGTTATTTCATTTATTGTTTGTTGTTTGATTTTGTTAGTTCGAGGAATATGTGGAATAGGCAAGAAATTTTTAAATTATAAGGCGCACAAAAATTTAAATTTAGAAAAAGCATCGTCTCAAGACACTTCATTCAATTATTCAACCAATTCTGAAGATTCTGTTGATTACGAACAGCAAGAATTAGATTCTGATAATTTTAGAAATCACTTAACCACAATATGGAATTCAGACTTGTTTACGATTTCATTTAAACATTCCAACGTCAATAAAGAATTATTATTAGATAGAGTCCAAATAAATTCATCTAACGAGCTTTTTTTCACTGGTTACTGTTTTGAAAACAAAGATGAACGCACATTTAAAATTGAAAACTTTAAATCTTATATTCAATACGCAGGAAGAGAATACAGCCTACGTCATTTTTTTACTAAAGTTCTTGAATTGGATTCAGAGTATGTTGAAAGACTGGGAGTTTAATTAAAAAGGTGGCTATTAAAATGGTTTGCTGATGGTTGAGGATAATTGTTAGCTGAATACCAGCAATCAGAATAACCCAGCCGATTTCTTGCTTTTTTTTAAGCCTCTTGACAGTTTATAGCCTCTATTTGCTTATTTAAAATAGGAGGAATATTAGGAAACTAATTAACAATAATTGCCACTGTAGTTACTAAAAGCAAATGAAACAAAATCGATAACAGCTAATATTTCCGCCGTATTTTCAACTAATCCCAAATCAAAAACACTACTCCTCAACTTTAATTTATCTTCGTTGAGAACCTTTGCGTATTTTTAGCACATCTTGCAAGGGTGTTTGGTTGAATAAGTTTTTATATTCTCGATTAAATTGTGTTGCACTTTCGTAACCGACTTTTAAGCTGGCTTGAATCGCAGTCATATTCTCGCTGACCATTAAACGCCGGCCTTCATGTAATCTAAGTTGTTTTTGAAACTGCAATGGGCTTAAACTTGTTACTTTTTTAAAATGACGATAAAAGCTAGAGAGTGACATATTCGCTTGATTGGCTAATTGTTCCATTTTTATCGGCTCTCTAAAATGTTCTTTTAGCCAATCTATCGTATTCGCAATACGGTAACTTCTTGTTTCTGGCATACAAATTGATATTAGCGCTTCACCAAATGGACCGATTAAGAGTAGATAATGAATTTCTTTTATGATTAGTGGTGCTAAAACCGAAATTTGTTCAGGTTTATCCAGCAACTTAAGCAATCGATAAAAAGCATTGATTAAATCATCTTCCGCCTTTGAGATAATAATACCATTAAAACTTTGTTGCGAAGGTTTATTTAATTCTGGGTATTCTATTAATAACTCTTTAATTAAATTATTATCAATCAAAAGTGACAATGAAAGGAATGGGGCTTTCGTCGTCGCTTTTTTAATTGTATTTATCGTTGGAATATCAATCGAGGTTATAAGATAATCACCTTCTTTATAATGATAAAGTTTGGTGCCGAGCAGAGAGCTTTTTTCACCTTGTATTATCATTGTAATCATAGGATGATAAAAACAATTTTCTAAACATATATCTTTATTTTTGCCAACTTCACGCCTATAAATGCCAAAGTTTTTAATTTGTGTTGGATAATCCCCCACAGTTGGCATTCTTTTTAGCATTATTTTTTTTATTTCTTTTTTTAACATAGAGATTTCTCTATTTATTTAAATTTCTCTATTAGCATATGATTTCTGATAGGATTAGGCAACTTTTTGGCAGGATCGGCTCTATTGGATATTATTAGCAGATCTTATAATAATAAAAAACGAGGTGAAATACATTCGCATCAGCATCTAATAAATTATCTATCATTTTTAGTCGCACTTAATAGTCAAAATCTAGGGTGGTTAGCAAAAGTTTGCAGTATTAACTAATTGTTTAAGGGCAAAGGCTATGAATATTTTAACACCAAAAAAAGGATCGATTGTTACTATTTCCGCTTTTATGTCTAAAGGCGATATGATTGGCTTAAAGCAAGCTTTCATTGATGGATTGAATCAAGGATTAACCATCAATGAAATTAAAGAAATTTTAGTTCAACTTTATGCCTATGTAGGTTTTCCAAGAAGTTTAAATGGTTTGAGTGCCTTTAAAGCGCTACTAGAAGAACGTCAAAAAGAAGGCATTACTGACACAGTTGGTTCTACTTCGGCACCATTACCGACTAATTTAAGCGCTTTAGAATTGGGTACAAAAATTCAAACAAAAGTTGTAGGCAAACCGGTTACGGGTGGCATTATGGATTTTTCACCTACTATTGATCAATTTTTAAAAGCCCATCTTTTTGGCGATATTTTTGGTCGAGATATTTTAAGTTATGAAGATAGAGAGATAGCGACATTAGCTGCGCTATCAACCTTGCAAGGTGCCGATAGTCAGATTAAATCTCATGTTCGAATTGCGCAAAATGTCGGAGTATCTCCCACTCAATTAGATGGCATTGGGAATATTTTAAAATCAAAAATTGGTGAAAACGAATTTGAACGATTCAACCGGGCAGTAAAAGTCCAATAAAAAATTACAACCAAATGGATATAGTAAATATATCCATGTTTCACAAAATAAGTTTTATTACACAGATAGCTTTAAATCATTTCCTGACGAGGATAGTTATTATGAAAATAATCAGTCAATCTGAATTTGAAAAACATAATTTATTTGGACAGGGTGAGCCGAATGTAAATTATGCTAAATATTTTATTGGTCAATCTTATCTAAATTTATTAACAGCAAAGTCTCCCTTATTAGTTGCAAATGTCACATTTGAACCTGGCTGTCGAAATAATTGGCATATTCATCATGCATCACAAGGTGGGGGGCAAATTTTATTATGTACCGCTGGTAGCGGTTGGTATCAAAAATATGGGGATAAGCCAATAAGTTTAGAGCCCGGTATGGTTATCACCATTCCTGCGAATGTAAAACATTGGCATGGCGCTAAGATTGACTCATGGTTTAGCCATATCGCTATCGAAGTGCCGGGTGAGGATACCTATAATGAATGGTGTGAAGCGGTATCTGAAGAAGATTTCCAAAAATTATGCTAATTAACTAGATTTAAAACATTAATTTCAATGTGAGAGATTGACATGAATGATATACATTCTCAAATTACAGTTCCACCTCAGACAATTCAGTTAGAACAACGTTGGGATAAGATTTTTCTACAAAGTGATAAAGTTGAGCATTTTAAAGTCACGTTTAAAAATCGTTATGGCATTACGCTTGCCGCAGATCTATATCGCCCCAAAAACAGCCCAGATAAATTATCTGCTATTGTTGTCGCAGGACCATTTGGCGCAGTAAAAGAGCAGGTATCGGGTTTTTATGCGCAAACTTTAGCAGAGCGAGGATTTATTGCTTTGGCATTTGATCCTTCTTTTACTGGTGAAAGTAGTGGATTACCGCGTAATCAAGCATCAGTTGAAATCAATACCGAAGATTTTAGTGCCGCTATCGATTATCTTGGATCTTTAGATTGCATTGAGCGGGAGCACATTGGCATTTTGGGTATTTGTGGATGGGGGGTATGGCTTTAAATGCCTCATCGATTGATACGCGAATTAAAGCGGTAGCAACCGTTGTCATGTACGATATGAGTCGAGTTATTTCTAAAGGTTATAATGATAGCATGACAGAAGGGCAACGATTAGCAATGAAAAAGTCATTGAATAATAGCCGCTGGGACGATTCAAATAATAGCTACGCAACGTTGAATCCAAGAAACAACATTACCGTTGATCAAATCACGGATGAAACACCACAATTTATTGCAGATTATTCTCGTTTTTATACCACTAAACGTGGTTTTCATATTCGTTCTGTCAATTCAAATCCGAATGGTTCATGGGTGTTAAGTATGCCACTTTCATTTATTAATCAGTCTTTATTGAATCATGCCCATGAAATTGACTGCCCAACATTAATTATCGCCGGTGAAAAAGCACATTCTCGTTACTTTTCAGAAGATGCGTTTAAAATGGTTGGTAGCAAAAATAAAGAATTAGTGATTATTCCTAATGCAGTGCATACTGATTTATATGATAATACCACCAATAAAATTCCCTTTGATAAATTAGAAACGTTTTTTAAAGATAGTTTGATATGAGGATTTTTATCTCTATAGTCAAACACTAAAAACTTTTGGAAGGGAAAAATCATTGACTATTGAGTAGGAGCAAACTTTTTTATCAACAAATATATTAAGTTTTCATATGTATCCCAATTAAAATCAAACAACCATTAAATTACTTAATTAAGAACGATTGTATCGACTATGATTAAAAACATACTTGCTTTTTTTTTAATCAGAGCTTATAAATATCACTGATAAGCATTCGCTTATCTTAAATATACTGGAGGAGCTTATAATGGTACAAAAATTTGCTGCATACGGTAGTGATGTTTCAGCTGGCACTTATAAATGTGCTGACTGTGGATATATTTATTCCAACCAAAGTAAGAAATCGTTACCCCCTTGTCCGGATCATAATAAAAAACCACATAGTAAAAATGGTTGGTATATAGTTAGTGGGCAAGGAGATTCAGTTAAAGATCCTCATCCAAATAAAAAATAATTTTTGTCTTTAAAAGGTAACACAATGTGTTACCTTTTTTGGTTTTAAGGTAAGATTAAAATAGTTGAAAATATACACATTATTAACTTTCAACTTAATAAAAAGTTATATAAAACTATGTTAGAATTTAAATGTGTTATCATTTCTAAAACTATAATAATGGAAATATAGATTTGTTAGATTAAGGTATTGATGATGAAGCAAGTGATTAAATTGGCAATTTTATTTTTGTGTTTTGCAATATTTTCAAATGTACATGCGTCTGAAACAGATAATGCTGCTGAGATTTCCAAAGCATTAGCTGATAGTGCAAAGAAATCTTTATTAGGCGATGAAGGAAAGTTTCCTTTAAAAGTCAAATCAGATTATGAAATAACTAATATTTCAGCTAATAACAATAATGTTGTTTTTGAATATAAAATGCCAACTGATAGCAAAAATACCGCACTAAATGAATTTATAGAAAATGTTAGATTAGGAATAAAAGGTCAGTTTTGTGATAAACCAGACGTATTTAATGTATTAAATACATATGATATCGGCTTTATTTTTCAGTTTGAATTTAGTGATAAACGAAAAATTCCTGTCACATTATCAATAAAAGAAATTTGTCTATGATTGAATCATGAATGCAAATTCCCTCCCTTATTGAAGAGTCTGAAAATATGGCTTAATAGCAGTACGTTTTCTATTTGGCTATCATTTTTAATTAAATATAGGCTCGTGATTTTTTAATCCAGATAATTAAAAATATCGACCTACCAAAACTAAATAGATTATAAGCTAACCATAAACCCTGGTTTCCCCAGATTGGTACAGTAATGTATTGTGCTACAAACCAAACCAATAACGCCAATAGCATTGAGTCGCGTATTGATGTTGTATAACTGATTCCAGAAAAAACACCATAATAGATTAATCCACCCGATGCAACAATTGGAAAAATGATTAACCAATATTGATATTGAAGCGATAGCGTTATGATATTAGTTTGATTGGTTAATAACTTTATGATGGTTGTATCGAAGGTTAGCCAAATTGCAATTAAGATAATTGGGCAAATAATGCAGGCTTGTAGTGACCACCGTAAAGTTTGATTGTAAAGGTGGATATTTTTATTTCCTTTAGCTCGTCCACTGAAAACGCTGGAAGCATTAGCAAAACCATCAAATAGATAAGCCATCATATAGTGAACTTGAAATAAAATGGCATTGGCGGCTAAAACTTCGGTATTGAACGTTGAACCAATAGAAATAAAGTGGTTAGTTACAATTAATAAGCAGATAGTCCGAATCATTAAATTAGTATTGACTAGAATTACACCTTTTAATGATTGCCATGACAAAATAGATCTTAAATCCACTTTTTGTTCACTTTTAGGCAAATAACGGCAGGTAAACCAAATACCGACTAAAGTGCAACATATTTGTGCAACTAATGTTGCAAATGCTACGCCTTTAATGTCCCAATGAAACCACCAAACAAAAATTACTGCCATCAAAATGTTGAGTAAATTAATAAACACTTGTAAAAACAGAACGGCTTTTATTTTGGATATCCCCATTAACCAGCCAACTAGGACATAATTAATCAGAACAAAAGGTGCACCCCAAATTAATATAGAAAAATAGATATCAGCATAATGTTGAACATCTTGATTCGGTTTGATGATGTGCATTGAAGCAACAAAAATCAATTTTTGAAAAATTATAAATGCCAAACCTAAAAAGATTGCGATAAAAAGCGGCCGAATAAGAGACGATCTTAATAACAAACAATTATCCAACGCTTGCGCGGCAAAACCGGTGGTACTTACTCTTAAAAATCCAAATAACCAATAAATAGTATTAAATATTACTGTTCCTATCGCAATTCCAGCAATAAAAGCTGGATTGGGTAAATGACCGACTAAAGCCGTATCGACCACGCCAAGAAGAGGGGTAGTAATGGTTGATAAAATAAATGGAATAACTAATTTAATATAATCTTTAAACTGATATTGCAAATTTGATGTTGATGACATTGTTTAAAAACCTAAAATTGATTCAAGTAACAGTTTAGAATAAGGATTTTTAACTTGACTGAGTTGTTCTATTTTATCAACGTATTCCACGATTTCACCTTGATAAAAAAATGCAACTTTATCACAAAGATAAGTAATTGTAGTTAAATCATGCGTGATAAAGATACTGGTCAAATTTAGCTGTTTTTGTAGATCGGCAAGTAATGTTAAGATTTGGCTTTGAACTGAGATATCCAACGAGCTTACCGCTTCATCAAATAAAATAAATTGAGGCGAGCAAGCTATTGCTCTGGCAATGCATACACGCTGTAATTGACCACCACTCATTTCGTGAGGAAACCGTTCATAAAAAGAATGGTCTAATCCAACTTGTTCTAATAACGCATTGATACGATGCTGACGTTCCTCTTTTGATAGCTTTTCGTAAATATCAAGTGGCTCAGCAATAATTTGGCCGACATTAAAATATGGGTTAACCGAAGAATTATAATCTTGAAATACTGCACTGATATTTTTGCGTATAGCTGCTTTATTCCATGTACGTTTGTTAATATCTTGCCCGCTAAAATAGATTTTGCCACTGTCAGGTTTCTCAAGGCCTAAAATCAGCTTTCCTAATGTACTTTTTCCGCTACCACTTTCACCAATAATACCAAGACACTCACCTTGTTTTAAATCGAATGATACATTTTTGATAATTGTGTTTTTTTTATGGCTAAATATACCAGGTTTCAAAAACGATTTTTTTACATTTACAACTTGCAATAACGGTGGCATCAAATTGTCTCCGAGATTAAATTTGGATTATTAGCGTAAATAACCGTATTAAATTTATTCAATAATTGCTTGCGAGTATCAATCAGGTAACGAGTATATTCATGTTTGGGATGATAAAAAATCTGATCACGGCTGCCAGATTCAACAATTTTACCTTTATTCATTACGATAATATCATCGGCAATATGATGAATTACACCTAAATCGTGAGAAATAAAAATCATAGTCGTTTTAGATTTTATCTCTTCAAGCATTTTTAAAATATAAAACTGACTAATTGAATCTAATGCGGTTGTTGGTTCATCGGCAATAATAAGCTCAGGTTCAAGTACTAATGCCATACCAATCATTATGCGTTGTAACATACCACCACTTAACTGATGCGGGTATTTTTTATAAATCTCTTTGGCATTATCGAGCCCTATATTTTCAATCATCAATAAGGTTTTAGCAATAGCATCATTTTTATTGATAGTGAGATGAGCTTGAAGGGTTTCAACTACTTGTTTGCCAATACAATAAAGCGGATCAAAAGCAATCATAGGTTGTTGTAATATTATCGAAATAGCACTACCGCGAATTGGTCTTAATGTCTTTTCATTCTGTTTTAGCAGATCTAAAATTGAATTAGCCTGTTTGAACAGGATTTGTCCTGTCACGCTAAAATAGGATTCTAATAAGCCGATGATTGCTTTGCAGGTTAAACTTTTACCGCTGCCACTTTCTCCAACAATACCTAAACATTTATGATGATTGACGGTAAAAGATATATCATCAAGTAACTTGTTACCATTATTAAGCGTAACGGTCAGTTGCTTTACTGCTAACAATGGGCTACTCATGCTGTTTTTTCCTTAGGATCTAAGATATCTCGTAAACAATCACCTAACATATTAAATGCCGCTACAACAATTAAAATAGCTATACCAGGATAAACCATCTGCATAGGGTGCTGAGTCATTACGTTTTTTGCTTCACTTAACATTAGTCCCCATTCGGCAGTAGGCGCTTGGACGCCTAATCCTATAAAGGATAACGCTGAAATATTCAATATCACCCAGCCAGTGTCTAAGGTAGCCAATATAACTACTTCGGACATGACATTAGGCAATAAATGACGATAAATGATAAAAGAATGAGGTGCACCAATTGCTCGTGAAAAAAGGATATAGTTTTTTCTGCTATATTTAATTACTGAACTTCGGATCATTCGACTATACCAAGCCCATTTGACTACAATATTAGCAATAATAATGTTTTCAATACCCACACCTAAAACACCAACTATAGCTAAAATCATCACTTGGCTCGGAAATGACAACATGATGTCACAAAGACGCATAATACATTCGTCAAGTTCACCTCGTTGATAACCAGAAATAAGACCAATGATACTACCAACAATTATTGTGATAATCATGGTTAACAGAGATAAGAATAGGGTAGAACGGATACCATAAAGTAACCGAGAAAAAATATCACGTCCAAGGTGGTCACAGCCAAGCCAATGCTCGCTCGATATAGCGGCATATTTTCGCACTATGCGAACTTTATTTGGATCAAAAGGTGCAATATAAGGCGCTAATATACCTAAAACAATTATTGAAATGATGATTATCAAACAAACTAAAGCGGTTTTATTGCTAATTACTTGCTTAATTAAATTCATACAGAGCCACCATTACTTCGTAATCGTGGATCTAACCATTGATGAATAACATCAACAATAAAGTTACATACTACAAATAAAATGGCCATAATTAATATGTAAGCCTGAATTACTGGATAGTCGCGATTCATAATAGCGGCTATACATAATCTTCCTAAGCCAGGCCAAGAAAATATATATTCGACAACAAAAGACCCTGCAATTAATTGTGGAATGGTCATACCTAATGCGGTAATTGTGGTATGTAGTGAATTGACTAATACATGCTTAAGAATGATGGTTCTCTCTTTCAAACCTCGACTACGGGCATAAAAGATCGAATAATTATGCATATTTTCCAGCATATTATTACGGATAAAACGAATATACGTTGAGATGTAAACAAACGACAAAGTTAACGTCGGTAAAATCAGGTTCTGCCAGGTTCCATACCCGTTGGTTGGCAATAGATCTAAATAAGTAGCAAACAGCCAAATAAATAGCAAACCTAACCAATAACTAGGCATTGCGGTACCTAAAAAAATAATAATTCGAACAATATGATCGAATGCTGAATTAGCAAAGATTGCACATAACACACCCAAAACTAAACTGATAATAAGTGTAAATAGAAATGACGACATTGCTAAAACTAATGTAGGAATTAAGCTACGGATAACTTCATCCCAAACTAATCTGTCACGATGAATAAACGAACGCCCAAAATCAAGATGTAAAACGTCATATAGCCAAGTAAAATATCGTTCAAAAAAAGGTTTATTTAATCCTAATTCCTGACGCATACTTTCAATAGCATCTGGGGTTGGCATTATTTCATTTAAGCGTAAGGCAACTTCAGCAGGATCGGAAGGGGCTAGATTGATAAGCAAAAAAGCGATAAAAGAGATACCGAATAATATCGGTATCATCATCGTTAAACGTTTAACAATATAATTTAACATTATTGATCAAAAATATTTATGTACTAAAAATGCATTTTCTCAAATGGAATATCAAATTGAGAAGGCGCAAATTCAATACCTTTTAAAGATTTAACAGCAATAGCTCGATTTCGTTCATAAGTTAATGGTATGTAAACCGCTTCATTATGTAATGTTTCAAGCACGTAACGGAAAAGATCTTGTCGCTCTTTTTCATCTGTTGAAATTAATGCTTTACTAATACTTGCATCGATTTGCGGTTTCTCTTTTAAGCCCTGTTGAGCCATATAGTCACCATAAACAGGTAGTTTCATACCAGATAAAAATGATTGTGGATCATATGGTGTACCCCATGAGATATCAAATACCATATCAAAATCCCCCGCTTTTTGGCGATCACGATAACCTTGCTCTTCTTCACCGTGAATATTAAGCTTTAATCCAACCTGCTCAAACTCATCTTGCATATATTGAGCAATTGTTTTTTGTGAAGCGGTGTTACTATCATAATAAAGTGTGATTTCAAAAGGTTTGCCATCTTTCTGACGATAATTTTGGCCTTTAACTTTTACCCAACCCGCTTTATCAAGTAGCGTTTCGGCTAATTTAGTGTCATATACATAAGGTTTTAACCCAATATTAGCATAAGGAATATTGGTTGCCATTAAAGTATCAGCAGGTGCTTCACTATTATTGAAAATACCTTCTGAAATATCTTTTTTACTAATGATATGTTCAATCGCTTGGCGGACATTAACATCACTTAGTTGGTCACGAGTCGTGTTCATTAATACAATTCGACTAGATACAGGTTTAGACATTAAAGTCTGAAACTTATCCATTGTTGAAAAACGTTCAAATGAATCTGCATCAACCATATTTTTACCATAGATGAGATCGATTTCACCTTTTTCGAGTGCCATTAATCGGCTTTGGTTATCAGCAATAACTTTCATGGTCACTTTATTGAGTAATGGTTTAGTTCCCCAATAAGTTGGATTAGCGTTAAACACTGCATATTGATCTTTCTTATGATCACCTAATACATAAGGGCCGGTACCAATGTAAGATTTAACGCCATTTTTAGTTTCACCATCAATCATAGAATTAGGTGAAATAAAGCGCATCGGTCGGGTTACGGCAATTTCAATCATAAAAGGGTAATAGGGTTCGGAAAGGTTAACTTGTAGGGTATAATCATCTACTGCTTTGATTTCAGTAATTAAGCGAACCATTTCAAGCCAAGTGTGACGAACTTTGTTTGATAACACGGCATCCCAATTCAGTTTTGCACTGTGCGCATCAAATTTTGCGCCATCACTAAATGTCACGTCTTTTCTTAGTTTGAACGTATAAGTTTTACCTTCGTTAGTAATAGTCCAGCTTTCTGCAAGCCAAGGTGAAAAAGTGCCATCCTCGTTATAATGAACCAATGATTCATACAACATATTTTGCGCCCACATTTCACCGGAATAGAGATGAGGGTTTAAGTCACGAATATCACGAAAATTAGCAAAAGTAATATCATCTTTAGCAAAACAGTTAATACTAACGCTAGCTAAAACTAATGCTAAAAGTAGATTTTTTATACGAGTGAAATTAAAAAACATATTTAGTCCATTAATTTATTGGGATTAGGAGCGAGATAGTAACATAAATGAGAATGATAATAAATATCACCTGTATGTTTTTTATAAAAAACATTTTAAAAATCATGGCATTCATTTTATCAAATTCTATTAATTGATTTAAATCTAATTAAGTTTAAATCTAAATAAAGTTAACTTGATTAGTTAAAAATATAGCCTAAGACTTTTTAAAAGTCTTTATGAATAAACAAAAAATATAATTAAGCATTTAATTACCATTGTTTGGCAGCCCCAAAATTGAGTTTAGATTGATCTATCTAATTTTAATAGAGAAGAAAAAGAGAAAATCATTGCCAATATAAATCGCTAAATTGTGTCTGTTCTATGCCTCGTTAAATATTCAAACATTTATTATTGAATTGCTTTATAATAGCTTTGAATAATTTATTTCACGTTTATTTAGGAATCATTGCATGTCATTTGACTCTCTTGGCTTAGATGCCAAGATTTTAAAAGCTATTGAAGAACAAAACTATACCGATCCAACCCCCATTCAACAACAAGCTATTCCAGTAATTTTGTCAGGTAAAGATTTAATGGCGAGTGCTCAGACTGGTACAGGAAAAACAGCGGGTTTTGGTTTACCTATTTTACAAAAATTGCATGAAAAGCAACTTAATACAGAACCTAAAAGAGGAAAGCGTCCTTTATATGCGCTAATTTTGGCGCCCACTCGTGAATTAGCTGCGCAAATAGGTGAAAATATTCGGGATTATAGCCGATATCTATCTATTCGTTCTTTGGTGGTGTTTGGTGGAGTAAGTATCAATCCTCAAATGATGAAACTTCGAGGTGGGGTGGATATCTTAATTGCAACACCGGGTCGGCTATTAGATTTGGTTCATCAAAATGCGGTGGATCTTTCTACAGTAAAAATATTAGTACTTGATGAAGCGGATCGCATGTTAGACATGGGCTTTATTCATGATATTCGTCGAGTGATCGCTAAATTACCTAAAAAGCGACAAAACTTACTTTTTTCAGCGACATTCTCTGATGAAATAAAGTCATTAGCTAATACAATTTTAAATTCACCCGAATCGATCGCTGTAGCCAAAACCAATAGTGCATCTGAGCAAATTACTCAATATATCCACCGAGTTGATAAACGCCGTAAACGTGAACTTCTTTCTTATTTAATTGGTAAAAACCAATGGCAACAGGTATTAGTTTTTACGCGAACGAAATACGGCGCTAATCATCTTGCCGAACAGCTTACTAAAGATGGTATTAAAGCCTCGGCAATTCATGGTAACAAAAGCCAAGGAGCAAGAACTAAAGCTTTGGCTGATTTTAAGTCAGGACAAATACGCGCCCTCGTTGCTACCGATATCGCTGCCAGAGGCTTAGATATTGAGTTATTGCCTTATGTTGTTAATTATGAATTACCTCAAGTTGCAGAAGATTATGTTCATCGTATCGGTCGAACCGGACGGGCACAAAATCAGGGGCAGGCAATATCATTAGTTTGTATTGATGAGCTTTCCCAATTAAAATCAATTGAGAAATTGATTAAAAAAACGATTCCAGAAATTTTTACTCAAGGATTTGAAGTCGATCCTCGAATTAAAGCGGAGCCAGCAAAAAAAGCCAAGCCTGCTCCAGCAAAAAGAAGACGTGTTGATAAAACTCGATCTTCTAAAAATAACCAGAATAGTATGAAGCAATCTAGCCATCATACATATTCTAAAACTAACTAAATTTTCTAAAGTAGAAGGATATTATTATGGCTAAGGTTAATCGCAGTCGTCGTTTAAGAAAAAAATTACATATTGAAGAGTTTAAAGAGTTAGGTTTTACCGTAAGTTGGTCATTTGACGAAGGGACGAGTGAAGACACTATTGATAACGTTGTTGATCAATTCATCATTGAAGCAATACAAGCAAATGGTTTGGCTTACGAAGGTAGCGGGTATTTAAACTGGAAAGGTATCATTTGTACGCAAAAATTGGGTAATTGCACTGAAGAAAATCGTGACGTTGTCACTAAATGGCTTGAAAGCCATGGCTTAAAAAATGTCAAAACCAGCAATTTAATTGATATTTGGTGGGATGAATTAGAATTTTAATTTCTAAATTGAATAAATACTAAAATAGCCACTAATGTGGCTATTTTTATGGATTTTAACGTTACTCAATTCCTTGGCTACGCAAATAATCCTCATAATTACCGGTATAATCAATGACTTTTTCCGGCGTGATTTCAACAATTCTTGTTGCAAGTGAGCTAACAAATTCACGATCGTGCGACACAAAAAATAGCGTTCCTTGATAAAGCTCTAATGCCATATTTAACGATTCAATTGATTCCATATCCAAATGGTTGGTTGGTTCATCCATGACAATAATGTTTGGACGTTGCATCATTAATTTACCAAATAACATACGTCCTTTTTCACCACCAGATAGGACTTTAACTTGCTTTTTAATGTCATCTTGTGAAAATAATAAGCGACCTAAAATGCTGCGCACTGCTTGTTCATCATCGGTTGGTTGTTTCCATTGACTCATCCAATCAAATACGGTTAGATCCTCGTCAAATTCGTATTCATGATCCTGTGCGTAATAGCCAATATTGGCATTTTCTGACCATTTAATATCACCTTGTTCTGGCACTAATTCGCCCATAAGGGTTTTTAGTAAGGTAGTTTTACCAATACCATTAGTCCCCAAAATAGCCACTTTTTCGCCAACTTCAACCATTAAATTGAGATTTTTAAATAGTGGTCCGTTATCAAATCCTTTAGTGAGATTTTCAACGACCAGAGCATTACGAAACAGTTTTTTATCCTGTTCAAAACGAATAAACGGATTTTGTCGGCTTGATGCTTTCACTTCTTCTAATTTGATTTTCTCGATTTGTCTTGCACGTGAGGTTGCTTGTTTGGATTTTGCCGCATTAGCACTAAAACGACTAACAAACGATTGTAGTTCACTAATTTGTGCTTTCTTTTTCGCATTATCCGCTAATAGCCGTTCTCTCGCTTGAGTAGAGGCGGTCATATAATCATCATAATTACCAGGATAGATACGTAATTCACCGTAATCCATATCAGCCATATGAGTACAGACCATATTAAGAAAATGACGATCGTGCGATATGATAATCATCGTGCTTTCACGTTCATTTAAGGTATCTTCTAACCAGCGAATAGTATCGATGTCTAAGTTATTGGTCGGTTCATCGAGTAATAAAATATCTGGATTAGAAAATAGGGCTTGGGCTAGCAATACTCGCAATTTCCAACCCGGAGCGATTTCACTCATTAATCCATAATGTTGCTCAATTGGTATCCCCACTCCGAGGAGTAATTCACCCGCGCGTGATTCAGCGCTGTAACCGTCCATTTCAGCATATTGGGTTTCTAAATCTGCAACCTTAAAACCATCTTCCTCACTCATTTCAGGTAATGAATAGATACGGTCACGCTCTTGTTTAATTTGCCATAATTCGGTGTGCCCCATAATGACGGTATCAAGTACGCTATATTCTTCAAAAGCAAATTGATCTTGGCGAAGTTTACCTAAGCGTTCATGTGGATCAAGTGAAACATTACCTGAGGTTGGCACAAGATCGCCACCAATAATTTTCATAAACGTGGACTTACCACTACCATTGGCGCCAATTAGTCCATAACGATTACCATTACCAAATTTTACTGAAATGTTTTCAAATAGTGGCTTACTGCCAAATTGCATTGTGATATTACTTGTTGTTAACACGGATAATTACTCTCGAATTGATTTGTGCAACTCGTACTTGAAGCATTTTTCTTAAGCTTAAAGTGAAGTGGCTAAACTGTGATTTGGCGCACATTATGCCATAATAAAGCGATTTTTAGCACTTTTGTTACTAAATTTATGTTTCAAAAACCCCGCTCCTCAACTTTTTTTGATTAGTAAACATATCATCCTTATTACTGTTTACATTAATAAGCCGAATTGATACTATGCCAAACTTTCTTTTATCAATAAGAATTTAATATGTATTATCTTATTTTTGTGACGATAGTTTGGTCGTTTTCATTTAGTTTCATTGCTGTTCATCTAAGTGGGCAAGTTGATACGTGGTTTGCAGTTGTAATGCGCGTCTTGCTGGCTTTTTTAACCTTTATTCCTTTTTTACGCTTTAAAGGTATTTCTGTAAAACAGATGGTGTTGTTGATGGGCGTTGGTGCTTGTCAATTAGGTATTATGTACTTTTTTTATTACAACTCTTTCCAATATATTTCAGTACCTGAAGTGTTATTATTTACTATTTCAACGCCAATTTATGTCACGCTAATTTATGATTTCTTGCAAGGACATCGACTCAGACTTGTTTATCTATTAACCGCTGTTATAGCTGTAATTGGCGCAGCCGTTATTCGTTACGATCATATTAGTCGAGATTTTATTATCGGTTTTCTCCTGATTCAGGGCGCTAATATAGTTTTTGCCTTGGGACAGGTTGGATATAAACGTATTATGGAGCTTTATCCATTACCGCAACATCAAGCTTTTGCATGGGTCTATTTAGGCGCAATACTGGTGGCTAGTATTGGCTGGTTTTTATTTGGCAATCCCGAAAAATTACCCACTACCCAATTACAATGGGGGATAATTATTTGGCTTGGGGTTGTGGCATCTGGATTATGCTATTTTTTATGGAATTATGGCGCAACCAAAGTCGATTCGGGTACGCTTGCCATTATGAATAATTTGGTTATTCCAACTGGTATTTTAGTTAATGTTATTATTTGGCACCAATCGATTGATTGGGGCCGATTTGCGCTAGGTAGTGCAATTATTGTTTCTGCTTTGATCTTGCATCATAAATTCAAAAAGCTAGAGGCAAATTAATTTTTCTAAGCAAACTGTAACATTATTGATAGAATTAGCGGTGTTGTCACGGATGATAATGCCGTTGATATCAATAAACTTGAAGCAATAGGACCTTGCAATACCTCAAACTGTCTTGCCATCATATAACAATTTATCGCAATTGATACCGAACTTAGTAATACAATAACTTGCAGTTCTAAAAGTGGTAATCCGACTATTATCGCTAAAATATAGGTCACAATCGGTAAGATAAATAGTTTTAAAACACAAATGGCTATGGTGATCGGTAAATCATCGCGGATCTTATATTCAGCAAGCCCCATTCCTAAAACGATTAATGAGAGAGGCGCTGTCATATCGCTTACCATCTTCGTCGCTTGATTGATGAAGAAAGGTAGTGGAATGTGTACATAATTGACAACTATTCCTGCAAAAATACCAATAATAATCGGATTTTTTGCTACATTTTTAAATGCTTTTATAAATCCTTTAGTCGATAATTTTCCCATCTGGACAAATTCGATGGATACCGTGGCTAATGTCCATAAAATTAACGCATTAAAAATCACAATAATAGCAACAATCGGAATGGCTTTTTCGCCTAATAACATTTTGATAATTGGTATGCCCACAAACACAGTATTGGTATAAATTCCACCCATTGCAAACATGGTACTTTGCGAGCCATTGAGTTTGAAAAATTTAACCGCAATAAAACAGCCTAATGCAAACACAATAAATGAGCCACCAAAAAAGACCAATAAAAGATTGGCATCAATTTCAGAATGCTCTGAAAAATGGCTCATAATCTGAAATAACATAATTGGGAAGGCAATATAAAACGTAAATTTGGTAACACTATCGGTCACCGTTTTTTGCCAACGACCGGCTCTAACTGCTATGTAGCCTAATAAAATCAAAACGAACAGAGGCAATGTAGTTAAAAACTGTTGCCATAATGTGATTAGAAATTCCATGTTACTTTTATGCGTGATTTCGGGTGAAGTACCATTCTAATTCAGTTGAGCGTTTTGAATCAAATTGGTAGCCTTCTAAATTAAAACTTTTAATATCGTCACTGTTATTAATGCTATTTTTTATAATAAATCGACTCATCAAACCTCGTGCTTTTTTAGCATAAAAGCTGATCACTTTATAATCATTTTTACTTTTATCTAAAAAGATGGGTTGAATAACCTTCGCTTTGAGTTGTTTAATTGCTTTGAAATATTCATTAGAAGCTAAATTAATTAACGTTGGATTGGTTGATTTTGCCAACTCGTAATTTAAACACTCTGTTAACTTATCACCCCAAAATTGATATAGATTAGTATTATTACCATTTTTAAGGCGAATACCCATTTCTAGACGGTAGGGTTGAATTAAATCAAGTGGTCGTAATAAGCCATATAATCCTGATAAAATGCGTAAATGAGATTGTGCAAATTTTAGATCGGCATCATTAAAATCTTCTACATGCAAACCCTCATAAACATCACCTTTAAAAGCCAGAATAGCTTGCCTTGCATTATCAAAATTGAAGTCAGTATGCCAGTTCTGAAAACGTTCATAATTGGTAGTGGCAAGTTTTGGGCTGATCGACATTAGTTTAGCCAAGTCATCGCTGCTAAGTTTTTTACAAATATCAATAAGTTGTTTAGTCGATTCTAAAAATTCGGGTAAGCTATGTTGTTTGGTAATTAAAGGAGTTTGATAATCAAGCGTTTTGGATGGAGAAATAATTGTTAGCATAAAAAATACCACCTATTGTGTTTTGTACCAATTGGGTTTATTTTACATCTAATCTTAGCAAATAAGGAGAAGAAATATGAATAGTACTAAAAAAGAAATACATGAAATTCGATCTTGGGCCAGCATTCGTGAAACTTCTATTGAGATAGCTGAAGCTATTTTTGAATTAGCTAAAAATGATGAAAAACTCGCTGAGCAAATTTGGGAAGAAGGTAGCGATGAAGTCTTAAAACTCGCTTTTTCTAAAACTAAAGCAGACAAACTCTTCTGGGGTGAACAAACCATTGAGCGCAAAAACGTTTAATCTTTTATGAAATTAACTTTTTTAGGAACGAGTGCTGGGTCACCAACAGCTGAACGCAATGTTAGCAGTATTATGCTTGATCTCCGGCAGGAAAGAGGGCGTTTATGGCTTTTTGATTGCGGTGAAGCGACTCAAATGCAAATGCAAAAGGCCAAATTTAGTCTGGCTAAATTAGAGATGATTTTTTTGACACATTTACATGGTGATCATCTGTTTGGTTTACCTGGCGTGTTAACAACTCGTTCTTTGATGCAAAACCAATCGCCATTGACCTTAGTTGGTCCAAAAGGCATTAAGCAATTTATTCAAACTGTTATTGATATTAGTTATTCTTGGCTGACTTATCCTTTAAATATTATTGAACTTGAGCAAGATGGTTTGGTTTTTGAGGATAATAAGTTTCGCGTTGAAGCCAAATTATTAGCGCATCGTGTTCCGTGTTTTGGGTATCGGATTATTGAAAAAGATCTGCCAGCGTCATTGGACATTGATAAGTTAAAAAAGGATAACATTCACATTGGTTCTTTTTATCGTGATTTAAAAGAAGGTCGAACCGTTACGTTAGAAGATGGTAGGATTATTCATGGTAAGGACTATCTAGAAACCATTAGAAAAGGTAAAAAAATTGCTATTTTAGGCGATACTATTCCTTGTCAGGCTTCAATTGATTTAGCTCAGGATGTCGATTTGTTAATCCATGAAGCAACCCAAGAGCAAGCTCTTGAAGAAAAGGCGCTTGAGCGAGGACATTCCACAACTGTACACGCGGCAACTATTGCCAAACAAGCTGATGCTAGGCGCCTTATTATTACGCATATTAGTCCTCGCTATAGCTTGAATGACAAAACAAAATTAGTCAGTGAGGCTAGGAATATTTTTGCGCCCACTGAAATCGCAACTGACTTTGCTACTTTTGAAGTATAGTAAAATGAGCCGATCTTGTCGGCTAGTTGATTTTGTATAAGTTAGCTTCCTTGGTAAAAAATAATTCATCTTAAAAAGCCTCAATTTTGTAAAAAATATTGAGGAGTCTATACCGTCGCTTTTTTTCAAATATAGTATGATGAGCCAATTTTGTCGGTTATTTAATTTTGTATGAGTTAGCTTCCTTCGTAAAAAAATAATTCATCTTAAAAAGCCAAGATTTTGTAAAAAATATTGAGGAGTCTATACCGTCACTTTTTTTCAAATATAGTATGATAAGCCAATTTTGTCGGTTAGCTGATTCTGTATGAGTTAACATCCTTTGTTAAAAAGATAATTAATTTTCGAGAGCCTCGATTTTGTAAAAAATATCAAGGAGTCTATACCGTCTTATTTTTCTATACAGAATAAGATTAATAAATCTTCTTGGGAGATCTTGAATAAAATGCGCTATATTTACTATCTTTTAGCCAAGGATATTTCTTAATAAGGTGTATTAAGAAAGTTTAGTGATAAATTCTAAATTAATATCCCTAATTTTTTCATCCAATTTACATAATTATCGGCACTTTTTTCTATATCGTTTTGTGTGATTTTATCTGGGTAATCTGGCTCATTATTCGCGCCATAAATCGCAAAAATGGGCTGATAATCAGCTTGAACATAATTCATTGTTAATTCGAATGGTCTTAGAATTTGTTCGAGCCTATATTTATAATGTCCAGATTCGCAGTAATCAGCTTCCTTTATCCCCGCCGAAACCGCTAATCCTACTTTTTTATTTTTTAATTTGTTTCCTGAAGAACCAAATGCCCAACCATAAGTCATAACCTCATCCAGCCACTGTTTTAATAATGGCGGGCAATTAAACCAATATATTGGAAATTGAATAACTAAGTTTTGATGATTTTCAATTAAGTTTTGCTCAAAACTCGGATCTATTTTATGTGAGGGGTAGTGTGAATAAAGATCATGCAAGGTTATTTGATCATGATATTGATTTAATTTATTAAACCAGCATCGGTTAACATTTGAAGAAGCTAAATCTGGGTGAGCAATAATCACTAAAGTCCGTTTCATTGTAAATATCTCTTATCTATTTATAATTGAGTCATCATAGTATTGATACAATTATTTTTAAAGTACGGTAATTACAGTTATGTACTATCTTTAGGGAGAGTGTAAACATGGAAAATCATCATTGTACCGAAGATCATTTTGAGAATAGTGGATTTAATTACACACTCTCAATGATTCGAGGAAAGTACAAGATTGTTATTCTTTATTGGTTAAACGAAAATCAACCATCAATGCGATTTAATGAACTTAAACGAAGTATTAATGACATTTCATTTAAAACGCTAAGTAATACTTTAAAAGAGATGGAAAGGGATAAATTGATTTTCAGAAAAGAATATCCGCAAATTCCCCCTAAAGTGGAATATGGGTTATTAGACCGAGGTAAATCTTTGGTACCGATTTTAGATATGCTTTGCCAATGGGGAAATAACCATAAAGATGACAAAATATCCTAATTTAAAGTAACTTCATTCGCCGACGATGTCGGCGTTTTTATATGATTAAAGGCAGAAATCTTTGATCAAATTTTCTATCGTTAATTTTGTTGGTTTTATAAAGTCCATTGAAATAAACTCGTCTGGTTGATGAGCTTGTTCAATAGAGCCAGGACCTAAAACTATGGTTGGCGCAATTTGATTTAAATAAGGCGCTTCAGTACTGTAATTGACAGTTTGTGCTTGATGACCCACTAAATTTTCAATGTGCTGCAATGCAGGGTGATCTTTTTTACATTCGTATCCTGGAATGGGTGATACTTCATATTCTACTGAAATACGATTAGGGTATTTATCCATAACGGGTTTTAGTGTTTCACATAATGCGTTATAAATCGAGTCAACATTATTATCAGGTAATACTCTTATATCAATAATTAATTCACAACACCCGCATATTCGGTTTGCAGCATCACCGCCATGAATCACACCTAAATTTAAGGTTGGATAGGGGACACTAAAGCCTTCATTATGATATTGTTCTTTGAATTTTTGTTTAAGGATTAATAGACGTTCAATGACTAAATGCATAATTTCTATAGCATTAATACCTTTGTCTGGATCGCTTGAGTGACCTGATTTTCCAATCACTTTTATTGAATTGGAGATAAATCCTTTATGAGCTCGTATAGGAATTAATGAAGTAGGCTCACCAATTATGGTGCAATCAGGTTTCAATTCAGTTTGTTTGGCAAAAAATGATGCACCAGCCATTGAGGTTTCTTCATCTGCGGTAGCTAGTACATAAATTGGTTTGGTGAGTTTTTTTAGATCAATATCTCGCAAAGCATCTAGAATAAAAGCAAAAAATCCTTTCATATCGGCCGTGCCTAATCCGTAAAGTTTGTTATTATCTTCTGTTAACTTAAATGGATCTTTGCTCCATTGTCCATCATCAAAAGGAACGGTATCGGTATGGCCACTTAGTAGTAGGCCTCCTTGGCTTTTGTTTTCACTATTTGAATAAGTTGCCAGCATATTGAATTTATGACGTGTGTTAGGGACGGCTTGAACATCAACAATAAATCCTAAATCCGCAAACCATGTCGCTAATTTGTCTATTAAAGGTTTATTGGAATAATCCAATTTTTCGTTGGTGACATTACTAATAGTTGGAGTGGATATCAATTCATTATAAATTGTCAAAAAAGAGGGGATTGCCATAAATTCACCTTATTAAATAATAACGTTTAGCTTTGATCATTCTTTGTTCAATGAGCTTAGCGTTAATACTAGAATGCAAAATACTAAGATTCAAAAAACTAAGATTTAAAATACAATAATTCAAAATGGTTTACATGATAGCTTATTTTATATCAGCATGAATTAAAAAATTAATTATTAATCACTTATAAAATAATAGAAAGTGAAGATTAAATTATTTTAGGTTGCCATATTAGTGAATGTACATCACTTTCCATTTAAAGTTGAGACCGATATTGATGCGTTATAAAAGAATTTATTAGCTGTGATAACACTTTTTTAGATCGAATTAGAGTGATTAATGGTGATGATTTTCTAATGCTAACTTTTCCCAATAGTAATTTACTGATTTTTAGCATTTACTGCGTTTACATTTAGAGTCGATTCTATTTGTAAAAAACATTTGCTATTATGCGTAAATTGAAAATAAATAGATTATAACGGTTAAATTTTTCGTTAATATTTATTATAAATTGTTATTTTAGAATAGGTGTTATTCATGAAACAAATAAATAAAAAATGGATTATTATCGCAGTTGTAGTTGTTGCTATTGGATTTATCTTATGGCAACAATTTAAGCCTGATGGATATGGTTCAGATTTTACTAGCGGTAATGGACGTATCGAAGCAACTGAAATCAATATCTCAGCCAAGTTAGCCGGTAGAATTGAAAAAATTAATGTTGATGAGGGTGATTTTGTTAAGGTGGGTCAACCTTTAGTTGTTATGCAAACAGATACATTACAAGCTCAGTTAAATGAAGCTCAAGCACAATATCGACAAGCCTTGAGTAATGAAGCAACATCTAGAGCTCAAGTTGCCTTAAAAATGAGTGATAAAGTGGCGGCTTTAGCTGGCGTTACTCAAAGAGAAAGTGATTTAGATATTGCCAATAAGCATTTAGAACGAACAAAAGCCCTTTATCAAAAAGGGGCAATTTCAGTTCAACAATTTGATGATGATACCGCTAAAGTAAATAGTGCAAAAGCAGCATTAGACTCTGCTAAATCACAAGTTACCGCTGCCGATGCAGCCATTGAAGCTGCGCAAGCCGGTGTAGAAAGTGCTAAATCAGCTATAAACGTAGCGCAAGCAAATATTAATCAAATCCAAGCGGATATTGATGACAGTACATTAACTGCACCAGTTGATGGACGTATTCAATATCGAATCGCTCAACCCGGTGAAGTTTTACCTTCAGGCGGTAAAGTGTTAAATCTGGTTAATCTTTCAGATGTTTATTTAACTTTCTTTTTACCAGAAACAATTGCAGGTAAAGTCGGAATTGGTGACGAAGTAAGATTAGTTCTTGATGCTTTACCCAATAAAGCAATTTCAGCCAAAATTTCATTTGTCTCAAGCGTTGCGCAATTTACGCCTAAAACTGTTGAAACTAAAGATGAACGTCAAAAACTCATGTTTAGAGTGAAAGCACAATTAAGTCCAGAATTGTTAAAATGCTATATAACTCATGTTAAAACCGGCCTTCCTGGTGTGGCTTGGGTAAGACTAGATCCTAATACGGAGTGGCCTTCAGGTTTATCTGATGTTGCAAAATGCCAAACTAAATAATTGGAGATAGCATATGTCAGAGTCAAATAAAAAGGATTTGACGTTACTTGCTGAAGGTAAGGCCATTGATGATGCTGTTGTAAATGTAAGTAATGTATCGTTACATTATAAAAAAACGTGTGCGCTTAATGATGTTAGTATTGCCATCCCGCCTAGATGTATGGTGGGACTAATTGGTCCTGATGGTGTTGGTAAATCTAGCTTATTATCATTAATAGCGGGCGCACATGTCATTCAAGAGGGATTAGTTTACGTTTTAGATGGTGACATGAAAGATAAATCCCATCGTAAAAACGTCTGTACCCGTATTGCTTATATGCCACAAGGATTAGGGAAAAACCTTTATCCTACACTTTCAGTTGAAGAAAATTTGCAATTTTTTGCTCGTTTATTTGGTAATGATGCCGCCGAAAGACGCCGTCGTATTGATGAATTAACTAAAAGCACTGGGTTGTATCCTTTTTTATCTAGACCCGCAGGTCGCCTTTCTGGAGGGATGAAACAAAAAGTCAGCTTATGTTCTGCCTTGATTCATGATCCTGATTTACTTATTCTTGATGAACCAACAACAGGGGTCGATCCTCTTTCTCGCGCGCAATTCTGGCAATTAATCAATAAAATTCGTGAACAACGACCACAAATGAGCGTGATTGTTGCAACAGCTTATATGGATGAAGCGCAAAACTTTGATTGGCTGGTTGCAATGTATGGCGGTAAGATTCTTGAAACAGGCACGCCTCAAGCATTATTAGCCAAAACTGGTAAAGATAATTTAGATGATGCCTTTATTCAATTGATGCCAGAAGATGCTAGAGAAGGTTATGAATCGGTTGAAATTCCCCCATTAGATTTAAATAAAGATTTACAAGTGGCGATTGAGGCAAAAGGTTTAACCAAGCAATTTGGTGATTTTGTTGCGGTTGACCATGTTAACTTTTCAATTAAACAAGGCGAAATATTTGGTTTTTTAGGATCGAATGGTTGCGGTAAATCCACAACGATGAAGATGTTAACAGGGTTATTACCAATATCCTCAGGTGAAGCTTGGTTATTTGGTAAACCGGTTGATGCAAGTGATATTAATGTTAGACGTCATTTAGGTTATATGTCTCAGGCTTTTTCGCTTTACAGTGAATTAACGGTTGAGCAAAACTTAGTTTTACATGCCCGTCTATTTGGTATTGAAGAAAGCAAAATTCCTGCAAGAGTTGAGGAGTTAGTTAAGCGTTTTGGCTTGGAAAATGAATTAAAAAGTTTACCAGATAGTCTACCGTTAGGGGTTAAGCAAAGACTTTCTTTATCTGTTGCGGTGGTTCATAATCCTGAGATTCTTATCCTAGATGAACCGACTTCCGGGGTTGATCCCATTGCTCGGGATGACTTTTGGCGTTTAATTATCGAACTTTCCCGAAAAGATAAAGTTACAGTATTTATTACTACCCATTTTATGAATGAGGCGGCACGCTGTGATAGGATTTCACTCATGCATGCTGGTAAAGTATTAGCCAGTGATACTCCTGATAATATCATCCATTCCAAAAATGCTAAAACGCTGGAAGAAGCTTTTATTCGTTATTTAGTTGATGCTGGTGCAGATGATACCAATAGTGATGAAAAAGCAAGTGAAGAGCCTAAAACTTTAACCAATAAACAAGCTAATACAACGCAAGATGCTCACCTACAGGGATTTAGCTTAACTCGGATGATTGGGTGTATGTGGCGTGAAACTTTAGAGCTATCGCGCGATCCATTGCGAGCTTTGTTGGCACTTTTAGGTTCAGCTATCTTAATGTTGGTAATGGGCTATGGTATCACCATGGATGTAGAAGATTTAAATTTTGCGGTGTTAGATCGTGATCAAACTATTACCAGTCAAAATTATATTACCAATCTTTCTGGATCTAAGCGCTATTTTATCGAGAAACCGCCAATCCTTGATTATGATGATATGGATCATAGGATGAGAAGTAATGAGATAGCATTAGCTATTGAGATTCCACCAAATTTTGGTCGAGATATTCAACGTGGTGATCCGGTTAGTATTGGAATATGGATTGATGGTGCAATGCCTTTGCGTGCCGATACGATTAAAGGATATGTACAAGGAATGCATCTTGCTTGGTTAAGTGACAAAATTAAAATGACTACCGGAACAACATCAAGTTCATTGGCAAATATCGAAACTCGATATCGTTATAATCCCGATATCAAAAGTTTACAAGCTATGGTACCTGCGGTTATTCCTATTTTATTATTAATGATTCCATCGATGTTAGCTGCACTATCCGTAGTGCGTGAAAAAGAGATGGGGTCGATAATTAACTTATATGTTACGCCTGTCACCAAAACTGAATTTTTATTAGGTAAGCAGGTTCCATATATTGTGATTTCGATGCTTAGCTTTTTATTATTGCTGCTTATGGCGGTGACAATATTTGGCGTACCAATTAAAGGCAGCTTGTTAACTTTGTGTTTGGCTGGATTAGCTTATTGTATTATTGCAACAGGCTTTGGATTACTTGCTTCGACAGTTACACGCAGTCAAATTGCGGTTATCTTTTTAACCTGTGTTGGTACCATGTTACCAGCGATACAATTTTCTGGTTTGCTTAATCCGGTTGCATCTTTAGAAGGTAGTGGACGATATATTGGTGAAGTTTATCCAACAACCCATATGCTTATTATTGCTCGAGGAGTCTTTAATAAGGCATTAGGATTTTTTGATTTACATAACTCAATATTTGCCTTGCTGATCACCATACCGATTATACTTGGTGCAAGTATATTCCTCCTCAAGAAACAAGAAGGATAGATATTATGCAAAGTTTTATTAATATTTATCGCTTAGGCATTAAAGAGTTATGGGGATTGATTCGTGATCCAATTATGTTGCTGTTAATTGCCTACTGTTTTACGCTTGATATCTATACTGCAGCAACAGCAACTTCAGACTCGCTTCATCATGCGTCGATTGCGGTAGTTGATGAAGATGATTCGCCATTATCCAGACAAATTATTGCGGCGTTTTATCCACCCATGTTTAACCAACCGGTAAAACTAAACTCTATGGATGAAGTTGATCGAGGTATGGATACCGATAGTTATACTTTTGCATTGAATATTCCGCCTAACTTTCAACGCGATGTGTTAAATAATCAAAGTCCAGAAATTCAACTTAATATTGATGCAACACGAATGGGGCAGGCTTTTGTTGGGAATGGTTATATTACCCAAATTGTGACCAACGAAATAACAAAATATTTCAATCAAATCGATAAACCCACCAGTTTGCCGGTGAATATTGAAGTTCATGCTGCATTTAATCCAAACTTGACCCGTTCTTGGTTTGGTTCCGTTATGGAAATCATCAATATTGTGACCACGTTGTCGATTATTTTAACTGGCGCAGCTTTAATGAAGGAGCGTGAACATGGTACTATCGATCACTTGCTTTCAATGCCAGTTACACCACTTCAAATCATGATATCAAAAGTTTGGTCGATGGGGCTTGTCGTGCTTGTTTCAACATGGGGGGCACTCTTAGTTGTTGTTCATGGTTGGCTAAATGTTCCGATTGAAGGTTCGATTACCTTGTTTTTAATTGGGGCTGCTCTACATTTATTCGTGACAACGTCACTTGGTATTTTTATGGCTACTGTCGCTAAATCAACAGCACAATTTGCCATGTTATTTATTTTGATTCTTCTACCTTTACAGATGCTTTCTGGTGGTAGTACACCACGTGAAAGTATGCCTGAGGTGGTCCAAAATATCATGCTGTTTGCACCAACAACGCATTTTGTTGAATTAGGGCAAGCAATTTTGTATCGAGGAGCTGGCTTTAGTGTTGTTTGGACATCTTATGCTTGGTTATTAGCTATTGGTAGTGTGTTCTTTCTTATTGCGCTTAAGCGTTTTCGTAATTCAATTGTTAATATGGGTTCTTAGAATAAACGTGCTGAACATAAGATTCAATCGGTTTTGTTCAGCACTTAAAAATATGGATATACTTGTTTGAAATGATCAAATATATCCATTGTTTAAATTATTATTAATTATCTATTTAGCAAAAGGTAACTCTTCCCAACGAGTTGTATACCGCTGGCTAAGCATATCTCGCTTGATTTGCCAAGCTGCGGTTTGTCTTATACCGCCTAAGTGAATAGTATTTTTTCCCATCTTTTGATTAATGTAATCCATTGTTTTCATTAGCTGTTCACTTTTTTGTATTTCTGATATGTCAGGAATAAATAAATCGGATTGGCAATAATCATCTTTAGCTTTTAGATCAAGTAGCATCACACCTGATTTCATAAATAAAAAGCCTTTTTTATAAATGGATTGTAATCCTTTTTGAGCGGCATGAATGATTAATCTCGAATCATCAGTTGTTGACAATAATGGAACAACAATTGATGGATTATATTGAGGTAATTCTGGCCGAAATCGATTAGTCTTTAAAAAGATCAGTACTGCACTAGCAACTGATTTTTGCTTTCTTAGTTTTTCTGCACCACGGCTTGCATGTACTCGAATTGCTTCTTGTATATCAAATAGATCACTCGTTAAATGACCAAAGCTACGCGATGTCATAATATTTTTTTTAGGTGTAGATAAATCATCTAATTCAATGCAGTTAATACCACGTAGTTCAAGTACTGTACGTTCAAGGACAACAGAAAATAACTGTCTAATTTGTTTCAAATTAGCTTGATGTAAGTCCCAAGCGGTATGAATATCTAATACTTTTAACCGTTGAGCAATTCGCCAACCAACGCCCCATATATCTTCAATTGAGAATTGCTTTAATATCGTCTTTATCGCCTCTTGATTAGTCGGTAAACAATAAACACCTTGATGAATTGGCTGTTTTTTTGCGATATGATTAGCTAATTTTGCTAACGTTCGAGTTGGTGCAATACCAATACTCACCGGGATACCTGTATCACGCTTTACTATTGTTTTTAAATTTTGACAATGAGTTAACACATTGTTAAATCCATTTAAATGGATGAATGCTTCATCGATGGAGTAAGGTTCAATATCTGCAGTATAATGACGAACGGTATCAAATACCCGCTGACTCATATCGCCATAAAGTTCATAATTAGAACTCAATAATTTAATTTTTTTTCTAATTTTGGGTTCAATTTTGTAGGCAGGCATTCCCATTGGTACTAAGGGTTTTAATTCATTAGAACGGGCGATTACGCAACCATCATTATTAGATAAGATACCAATAGGTTTTCCTTCTAATTTGGGATTAAAGACTCGTTCACATGATGCATAAAAATTATTACAATCAATTAGCCCAATCATGAATGTCCTCGCTTTCGTAGGGAGTGAATCGTATGTATCACGACTCCCCAAATATGGACTTCTTTCCCTGTTAGTGAAATAGGTGGATAAAGTCTATTGCCTGATACTAAATGATGTTCGCCATTAATAAAACTTAAACACTTACAAGTTAGTTCACCGTCAACAGCTGCGACAACAATATCATCTATTTTCGGTTCTAAAGATCGGTCAACAACAAGCAGATCACCACTGTAAATACCGTAATCAATCATTGAGTCACCAATCGCTTTAATATAATAAGTCGCACTAGGGTGCTTAACTAAATGGCTAGTTAAATCTAGTTTTGTTTCTAAATAATCATCAGCAGGTGAGGGAAATCCGGCTCTTACTGGCGTATCAACTAAAGGCAAATAAGTCGCGAGAGAGCTATTAGCTTGCCCAAGAACAACACAATATTTATTCAAGAAAACACTCCTAAAAAACAATAAAAAACGAATAGTGGAGATCTATTCGCATAAAAAAAAGATATATGTATAAATATACAGTATAAAATACTTAATTCAATAAAAACGAGTGTAAAAAATTAAAAATAGATTACTAAAAAAAGATAATCTATTGTTTTACAAGTAAAGTTGCTAGCTAAACGACTTCGGTGCTTACTTTTCAATTTATCGAGAGATAAATTAAATTTAAATTTTGCTATTTATTTATACCTAAAAAAACTATACTCCCTAACCCTACATGATAATGATTATCATTACTATTTATGTGGGTAATATTAATTTAGTCGTGTTTATTTAATAACTATGCTTTTTAAAAGGAACTAGGTATGGGATATAAAAAAATAAGTATATTATTGCTCTGTATGAGTTTTTCTCTTCAAGCGGAACCTTCAAGTGGCGAGAATACTTCACCAGAAGATGAACAAGAATCACAAATAAAAAGAAATAAAGATAACGTAAGTAGTGAGGATATTGATGATGTGATTACCGTTATAGCAAGATCACAAGATCAATTGAAAAAAATTAATAGCGTTATTGCCGGACGATCAACACTTACATCCGGTTTGATAGAACAAAAGCAAGCGGATAATGTAGCCGAATTACTCAATACATTACCGGGCGTGAGCGCCGCCGGTTCGGTTAGACCGGGTGGACAGACGTTAAATATTTGGGGATTTGGTAAAGTAGAAGATGTAAAAATTATTGTTGATGGTGCGCAAAAAGGTTTCCAAAAATACCAACAAGGTTCGGTTTTTGTTGAGCCGGAATTACTTAAACGGGTTGAAGTGAATAAAGGCCCGCATGATGTCAAATTTGGTAATGGTGGCTTTGGTGGGGTAGTAACAATGGAAACTAAAGATGCGATTGATTTACTCGATCCTGATAAATATGTTGGCGCTTTGGTTAAATATAGTTTCCATTCAAATAATCATCAAAATATGGTAACAAGTGCTGTTTATGGTAGAACAAAAGATGATATGTTTGATGGGCTGTTTTACTACACTAACCGCGATAGTGGCAATTTTAAAAGACCGGATGATTCTCGATTTGAATTCTCAGAAGATGATATGGACACGTATATGGGGAAATTAAATTTTAGACCTAATGAAGAGCATACGTTCACGATATCCGGTATCCGTTCAAAACGAGACTCATGGCAGCCGTGGGCAGCAAAATATGTTGAAAAGATGACGCCACCAACTGCTGCCCAAATTAAAAAATATGGATATAGAGCAGCTTGGTTACGAAAATTAGTCAAACGTGATCAAACAGATGAATCAGCGCAATTTAAATGGAACTATCAACCAACTTATAATCCATTAGTCGATTTTACCCTACGCACCACGTATTCAAAAACAAAGCAACATGATATGAGACCGGCCAAATATAACCCGGTTGCTTCTTTAGGTACCATGGGCAATGAGAGTTGGGTCAGTTACACTGATAAAACTGTTGAGCTTGAAAATAACAGTATTTTTACTACAGGACCAATTGATAATCTTCTAAAAATTGGTGCACAAGTGCATTTGCATGATCGTGATACCTTGATGTATTACAAAAATTACGAGAAAAAACCAAATTATAATCATGGTTATTTCCAACCTGCTTATATGCCTTCGGGAAAACAACAAACTTATAGTTTTTATCTACAAGATGAATTATCGATTAGCAATTTTGTCTTAACGCCAAGCCTTCGATACGATTATGTTCGTAATCATGGTAAGAAAAATTATGCATCAGCTTATAATGATCCCGATCCTCGTTATGGACACAATTATGCGCCTGTTACCTATACTGGTTGGACGCCAAGACTCGGTTCATATTGGCAAGCGACAGAAAATATCGGGTTTTTTGGTGATATCAGTTATGCATGGCAAGCGCCGACTGTTGATGAAACTTATGAGGTTCAATTCACCCCTAAAAATGGCGGTAGTGGTAAAATCTCTGCAACCAGTCGCAATTTGAAAAAAGAGCGTGATTTATCAATCCGATTGGGAAATATCCTCGATTTCAATAATCTAATGTTAAATGATGATAAATTACAAGTTCGAAGCACATTATTTAGACAGCGTGTTACTAACGAAATTTTTGTTACTCGTGGTTTTAATGGCTCTATTTGTGGACCGGGTAAATTGTGTCCGGTTGGCCAATCTAATTATCGAAATCTGCCCGGTAAGTTAGTGGTAAAAGGATTTGAACTAGAAACCTTTTATGATAGTAAATATTGGTTTGCCAGTGCAACGTACTCAATTCAAAAAGGAGAGCGAGACACCGCGCCACAAGCTCCATGGATGCATAACAAAACTTATGTTGCGACAATTTCACCTCGTACAGCAACTTTAACTACCGGTTTTAAAATTCCTCAATGGAATTTAAGAGCAGGTTGGAATGCTCAATTTGTCAGAAAACAAGATCGAACAGGATCAGAAGATAGAAATCATGATGGGCTTGCTGATCTTGGGGCGTATGGTTTAGGTCGTTCATCAGGTTATTCATTACATAATTTATTTGCAACCTGGCAGCCAACATTTTTGCCAAAAGCTGAAGTTAAACTGGCCGTTGATAATATCTTTAACAAAGATTATCGACTATATTTAGGTGAAAATACTTATGGTTTAGCACGCAACTTTAAAGCAAGTTTTTCATATAAATTTTAATACTTATCTAGCGTTAAGTTGATAAGTTTAAACAGTTAAAAAGTCTTGCAGGTTAAACTATTAAAAAAATAGTATTGATGCCTTATATAAATAAGGCATCAATAAAAATCACTGAGTTGTTAAACACATAATAAGCATTTCAAAAAGATCTAATATGATCCGCCACATCCGATTGAATCTGCATTAAACGATTAAAAGAGGGGTGTGAGTGCTGATTGATATATGAATTATATTAGCTTCATACATATCTCAAATTAAATAATTTTCGATATTGAAATTACTTGTCACTTTTTTTAATGACCTTATCGGGCTTTTCATCAATTTTGAATATCGTGATATTTCAATAAAAGACCTAAGTTAATTAATGAAAATTTTTCATTAGTGCATGTTGTTTTACCTACTTTATCATTGTAGTAAGCTGTTTAATAATAGGCTAACTACAATAACTGAGGTATGAGCTATGAAAAAAACAATAACATTAAATAATGGTATCGAAATGCCTATCTTAGGGTTTGGTGTTTTTCAAATGACCGATAAGAAAGAGAGTGAAACAGCCGTACATGATGCAATTGATTCTGGCTATCGGTTAATTGATACAGCTGCAAGTTACCAAAATGAAACTGAAGTTGGTAATGCTATTCGTGCACATGGGATTGATCGAGCAGAATTATTTATTACGACTAAGTTATGGTTGCAAGATGCCAATTACAATGGTGCTAAGGCTCAATTTGAACGTTCATTAAATCGTTTGCAATTAGACTATGTTGACTTATATTTAATTCATCAACCTTATGGTGATGTTCATGGTGCTTGGCAAGCAATGCAAGAGCTTTATTCAGCAGGTAAAACTCGTGCTATTGGCGTAAGTAATTTTCAACCTGATAGATTAGCTGATTTAACTGCATTTCATTCCATTATTCCTGCCGTAAATCAGATTGAAGTTAACCCATTCCAACAACAGCTTGAAGCCGTGCCTTATATGCAAAAAGAGAGCATAACTCCTCAAGCCTGGGCACCGTTTGCTGAAGGGAAAAATGGTTTATTTACCCATCCGGTGTTAGGTCAAATTGCCGTTAAATATGGTAAAACAATAGGGCAAGTGGTATTACGTTGGTTAGCACAACGGGGTATTGCAAGCTTGGCTAAATCTGTGCGTAAAGAGCGTATAATTGAAAATCAAGATATCTGGGATTTTGAGCTTTCAGATAAAGATATGCAACAAATAGCAGCGCTTGATACAAATACAAGTCAATTTTTTGATCATCGAGATCCGGAAAAAGTAAAATGGTTAACTAGCCGGAGATTAGATGTTTAAATTTTTAGTTATTGAGGCTAATTTGATATAAATGGATTGACAGTTTCTTTGTAAGATTTAACTAATTTTTCCGCTCGTTCAACGAGTTTTTGACGTATATACTCAGGCTCTAAACAAATACATTTATGACCTAAGCTTAGTAAAATGCCATAACTGTAGTCATCATCAATAAAGTTAAAATCTACAAGATACTGTTGTCCATTTAATTTCTTAATATCTTTTTCATCACAAAAATCTAAAATACGTTCCAAAAGCGATTCATCTATTAGTAGTTTTATTTTAAAAATCTTTTTTTTCATATCCGTTTGGAATAAAGAGAACACTTCAGGCGGTGTCTGTTTAATAAATTTAGTGTTTGTTTTACAAATGTTTGACATTTTTGACAATTTAAATACACGAAAATCATTTTTAGTTCGACAAAAAGCTTGTAAATACCATTCTTTTTCCTTAAAAATAAGTTTATATGGCTCAATTAAACGTGAGGCTTGTTTATTCCTAACACTTAAATAATCAAACGATAAAAGCATTTGCTCTTTCAGTGCCAGTCTTATAATAGATATTTTGTTATCAATATTTTGTTTAGAAAACCAAGGCGATAAATCAACAATAAGTTGATTTAAGTTATTTGTCACTTCATCAAGTTCTTGTTCTGATAAAAAACTCTTTATTTTCTCGAGTGTTCTTAAATTTTCACTTTCTTTTAAAACCGGTGAGGATAATAAGTTGAGGCCTTTTAATAAAACAATGACATCTTCTTTAGTGAATAGACCTTTATTAATTTTATAATTTTTTAAAATACTTATTCCACCGGCACTTCCTTGATAGGTAATAATGGGTATTCCCGCTCCCTCTATAACTTGTATATCTCGGTAAATAGTACGCAATGATACATTTAATTTTTCTGCTAATTCTTTACCAGTTATTTTTTCTCTTTGTAGCAATACCATGATGGTAGTAATTATACGATTAATTTTCATGCTTTATGTTTGCAAAATAATTTAGATTGAATTTTAAATATGACATACAGTTGTCAGCAATGCTACATCAAAATAGAGATAACTAAAATTGATTGAACTAATTTTTATCACTAAAAGGAAAGAAAAATGTTTAAACCTAATAGCGTTATTGTTTATGTCAAAGATGTCGATGCTAGCACAGAGTTTTACACAAAAATACTAGAGCGCCCACCTGTTAAAACTTATCCTGGCTTTGCTGTATTTTTATTGAATGATAATTTTATTTTGGGGCTGCAAGAGGCTGATAAAATAACGCCAAAGGCACCCAATCATTATGGTGGTTTTGAGCTGTCATTTAGTGATGTAACAAAAAATGAAGTAGATGAGATTTATGCGACATGGAAAGAACTAAACGTCAAAATTAAACTCGAACCCCAGATGCTCGATTTCGGATACACATTTGTAGGAAATGATCCTGATGGTCATCGACTCCGTGTTTGTGCTACCGACACTTCAAAATTTGAATAAAAAATTATCTTAAGAAATTAAAACAATGGATGCTTTAAAAATTTTACTTAACTCATTGTTCTCATTAAAATTAAAAATAGACGGAGAAACCTAAACCGTCTTAAAATGAAGCTACAATTCTAAAAAGCTGACTGGCTCCACCACCAAACCTAATGGCGAGATAAGCGGCGAAAAGATTAAGTTGCTCCTTGAAAGTTGTGGTAATGTCAGTTTTTTAGAATGGATTAGGGGCCTGATAAAAAAGACGAAGCTATCAGGAGCAACAAAATTTAACATGGTTATTCTATGACAACATTTTTATTCTTCATAAAAGATGAAAAATTAGTGATTCTTGATAAAAATGAAATAGATAAAAATAAATTAGACAATAATATTTATAAAAAATTGGATATTGAGATTCAAGCTGAAAACGAAAAGGATGCCATTAAAAAACTGAAGAAAGAAAATACAGATAAATATAGTGAATTAAAAGAATTTATTTGGATGTTATATTTTCTTCGATTATTTCTTCTTTTTTACGGTAATGTTCATGGTGCGTAAGCGCATCATTCAGCAGGTAAAACTCGAGCTATTGGCGTAAGTAATTTTTAACCTGATCGATTAGCTAATTTAACTACAATCATTCCTGCTGTTAATCAGATTGGAGTTACCCCATTCTAATAACAGCAAGAAGCAGTGCCTAATATGCAAAGATTTACTCTCAATCTCTACTTTATAGAGTTTCTTTTCTTCATGGAGGCGAGCAAGATAGATTGCAAAGATTCAATATCTATTTTGCTTCCATTTGTAAATAATTCTTATATTAAAAAAATATTGCCTACCACCATTGTTTTTTTATCATTGATTATCATTTCTAATGCAAATATTATTCAGTTGTCGTAAAAAAAACGACTTTCAAAGCTACCCTTGAGAAGTTTAATTTCATTGGCAATATTATCATTTTTACCTTGATAAACGATAGATGTTTCATGCCTTACATAATCGCCTTCTCTTTGTGCGCTAAGCCAGTTAAATGAGCCTACACACAGCAGATCATTGTCTTTAATCAACAATTTACTATGTATATTTTTAACATATTTAGCTTCAATTCCTTTATTATTAAACTCTGTCATGATTTGAGACAGTTCTTTGTCTAATTTTTCTCGTTTTTCATTATTACAGTAAGAGAAATTTAGTTGTTTATCTGTATAGACAGAGACTTTGACGCCTTTTTTTACAGCTATTTCCATGATATCTAATATATTGGTGCTTTGAATAGCCGCTAATCTTATCCATGGTGAGACAATAAGTATCTCTTTTTCAGCATTTTTAATAGAATTTTGGAGAAATGCATCATGTTCTTTTACACCATTAAGAACCAGATAATCTACATTGCTTGAATTAGTTAAATCTTCCCTAGCGATATAGTTAAAAGACAATTCATTATCTTTATTGGCGAACAAGTATTTGGCTAAAATACCTCTCGGTGTTTTTAAAATGGGATCGAATATATCCATATCACCAAAGACTAAAAAGCTATCCCTTGCTCGTGAAATCGCCACATTCAACTTGCTAGGTTTCTTATCAATGAAATCGCCATTGGCATGTTTTGAATAAACAGGTGAAAAGATAATGAGCTTTCTTTCTGCTCCTTGTAGGGAGTTAATTGTGCTGACAGTTAATGAATCTTCTTCATCATCAATGTTTATACCGCATTTTGATTCCCTAATTACTCTTTTTATTTCTGCTACTTGAGCACCAAAGGGGGTAACAATACCAACAATTTTATTTATTGGCTCCTTGTATTGGTTTTCTAATATCTCTTTATTCTCTGTAAGCCATTTGGCGATGACTGTCGCTTCAAGCTTATTGATACGGCTTCCGGAACTGGCCTTTTGGCAGATACCATCAATATGTAAGTAACCTAACGCAGGAAACGTTGTCTTTTCAGATGAGCTTCCCCGCATTGGTTTAAGTTTGCCTTTATAGACTAATTCATTGCAAAAACCAATGATTTCATCGTAACAGCGGCGATGCTCATACAAAAACATTCCCGGCTCCATATCTTGATCATAGTGATATTTTGAAGCTTGTTGAGCAATTCTCATCACACTACCGGAGGAGGCCGTTTTTCCTAAATGTTTCAGAAATTCATATTCTTTTTCAATATCTGCACTACAAATAACTTTAGCGTTTTGCATATTACCGATATCGACTTTAGGTGGGATTGACCAAATAGGTTCAGTTTGGAATGTGTCACCAATAACCAATGCTTTTTTACTTAAGGAAAATGATGCTCCGGCCACCTCGGGTAAAACTTGTCCAGCTTCGTCCACGATTAGTAAATCAGCAAAATTATATAGGTAATTCTTTTTATAGTCTGCTCCAATGTAGGTAAATTTAGCTGGTAACATAAAAAAGGTAGAAACAATACAAGGGGTGATCTTCATTCGCAAATGCCAACGCTTCTTAGTAGGTATATAGCCAGTTTTTCTTTTCCACTCTTCTAAGTATGGAAGCAGTTCTTCCATATCCATTAACCAACGACCTTCCCAATAATGAGTTGTCAGTAAGAATACTTTAAAACGAATTTGAAGATCTGTAATACTGTCAACTTGGGTTAATGTTATTTCTTGGTTTTTATCAGTTATACCTAAAGGCTGTAATGCAACATTCCAATCATACAGAGACTTTTCCAACTTCAAGTAAAAATCATCTATCTCTTTCATAACTTTTTTATTTTTTTGTATTATAAGCTTCTGTGAGTCAATTTTACCTTCAACGAACAGGGAAATGCTGTTTATCGTTTGCCATTGACGTTGTGCTTGTTCGGCAGGCCATATTTTTTTAAGAAAAAGCTTGGCTTTTAATAAACGTTTTTGAGCTACTGGCGGTATCCATGAAAATAGTGAATACCATATGCTTTCATTGGCAAGATATTTCTGCCATGATGTCTCTACATTTTGCCAGTTATTTTTTGTTTCTTGTTCAGTTTGCAACAGTTGTTCATATTTAGCTTTAGTTTGTGTTATAGGCTCACCATAAAGCTGTTGTATTGTTTGGTGTATGTTTAATAAGTTTAGCCATGAATTTTCAATTTGTTCTAATTTAGCAACTTCTATTTTTAAAGTTTGGTGAAGTTTATTAATGATATCTTTGACAGAACAATTTTTTACATCTAACTCAGGAAAAGCTTTTAGAGCGCAATTGATATAGTGCTGTTTTGCCTTATCATAGTATTGATGAGTTTCAATATCAGTGAAGAAAGATTCGGTATGATATATATTTTTAACTTTATCAACTTTACTTATAGAAGGGTAATAGGCACCAAAGCTATCAATGTCGGGTAACCATCTTCCTGCAAAAAATCCTTTCCCTACAGAAAAGTCTTTTCCAAAAGCATCGATGACGTTGGTAACAGCTTGATTATTGGTGGAGGCAGCTACGATGACCGGCGGTTCACTTTTATCTAATGCATGTTTTGCCCATAGTGAAGCCACTACAGAAAGTAGCATTGTTGTTTTTCCTGTTCCTGGTGGACCATTCACAGCTAAAATTTCCCCATTTTCTGTATTTAATAAATGATTCAGTGCATCTCGTTGTGCGTCCGCTAAAGGGAATTTATCGCCTGAATGAGCCAAACGTTTTGAAAAAAGGCTATTGCTAGTTAAACAAGGTTGTTTTACAGTTGCCTGTTTTGAGGCTAATTTGCTAAAAAGAGGAATGTCATCAGTAGATTGACGTAACTGATCATATAATGAAACTATATGCGTTGCTGCATTTTTGACAATATCTTTCTTGATAATATAACCGTAATTCAAAAACTCAAAAGTATTATCACTTTCAAGCCAATCTTGGGCAATGGTTTTTAGTAGTGAATCACAACGTTTTAAGTAGGTATTCCAAGCAACAGCATATTCTTCATCAGTTAGTTCGCAATTTCCTTGCTCATCTTCTTGATAATTAATACCTGACACAATATTGGATGTTAAATAGCCATCAAGGCTATCTATTGAACTTATTGAAAAGGAGCCTTTTACCAACGGCTCTAAAATGTCGCGGGATATGGAAGTTTGATTCCAAAGGGGATATAGTCGGCCATTTCTCGCCAATAATGCATTGGTCGCTATTGGTACAACATATTCCGGAATATCTTTTTTAGCATAAGTATGTTCAGTTCTATTTCGATAAATTCGGGGTCTCAATACAATCTCAATAGTTCTGCAATCCTTTGACTCATCTTGAAAAAGCTTTTTAGTTAACTCATCACTAATCTGACCTTTTTCCCATACAATTGAGTCACATGTGATAAACTGCTCAATGTCCTTGCTATCCAAGCCACCTTTGGCAAAAATAGCATCGACTAAAGAATTTCGCCAATAACCAGCAAAAAATTGAGCATTTTTGTCCATAAATTATCCTTTTTTATCTAGTATCCATTTAAAAAATATCTACGATAGTAAGTAATTTTATTATTTATTAAATTAATTATTCTTTTATTGCTTTATTAAATTTATGCATTAATTTTTTATAAAAATAGTTGAAGTTACTCTTGTAAATATATAGTCATTTCTCAGATTGATAGATTGAGAATCGATTTTTTAAGTTTAAAACCTTATTTATTTTGCAAAAGCATTTATGTAACTATAAGCGCTTTCAGTTATCTGTTTTAGAGTGGTTTTGTTTGTTGTTTTTAGTCGTTTGATAGCAGCCTTCAATCTAATTTTTCAGCATTTTTTGAAAATTATCCATATAAAAATGATTGTTCTATCTTCTATTATTACTTACATCATATTCACTATCAAATCTAATGTAAAGAATGCAAAAACGGTATTTTTAGTTTGATGTTATTCAAAATACGTTACTTATGATGAACTATTGGAGAGATATTCCGACAATTTTGGCACCATTAGGTGTAACATGTGTTTTGTTGTATGATTTACCTAAATCTCAACTGGCATCTGAATATGACAAAAGCGGTAAACAACGGATCCCGACCACAAATAGAAATAGTTGTAGAGTAAGTTCAAAAAAGATTTATCATGCAGGTAGTGAATATTTTTCTGAACAAACCTTGTTTGATTAATAGGGTGAAAAAACAAATATTATTTATTATAATAAATAGAACTTATAATCATTTTTACCGGAATGAATGAAAATATTGCAAATAAAATCCCATTTTTTAGAGAAAACTTAATTATTAATAATATGAAAAATTTAATTTTAATTTCTTGTATATGTATGTTTTTTATTGGGTGTAGTGAAAACAAGACTGCACATGAATTTACTATTAATGGTGGAATGATAACTTTAGATACTAAAAAGAACAATGAAAATATACTCAATATCGAGTTTGGAGATGATATAGTACTAAGTTGGGATAGTCTTGAAGATAATTTTATTATTGATCAATATTATATGGATCTTAAAAAAGATAAAAAAAAATAAAAGTCCTTCTAGACAATATTACAAACAATCAATTGGTTAATGTAGAAACAAAATTAAAATCAACAGAACTTAAGAAGGGTGATTTAGCGTTTTTATATTTAATAAAACTTGATAAAATATATTATTTCGAATGCTTACAAATTCAGTTTGATGTTTTTTCTAAAAATTCTTCATATCCAGATTCTCTTGTAGATTATTTAGAAAATAATCGTAAAGAAGCTCAGAAAAAAATGAGTATATGTTTGCATAAAAAAGGCTATATCTAGATAAATTTACTTTTTTCCTTCCTTCGTGCCAATCTTACACAGGTATGACCTGCGTAGGATTTAACAATGAAGCACAGTGAGGCGCTAGTTATAAGGACTTGAGTGTTACAAGTTACCCCAATTTTTAGCTTATTCAGCCTGTCTGCCTTGTGTAACCGTTTTTTCAACTAAAACGCTATCCAGTGCATAGCAAATTCATTAAAGGTAATAGAAGTATCTTCTATATCTTTTTTTGAGGATTCATTCCTTGTAAAAGTTGCTGCCGTATCACAATGAAATCCCATTTAGGCTAATTACTTCTTTAAATTATTGCTGTTTAATTAGTTCTATTAACTATGGGCTAGCTAGCGATTTTGTTAAATGAATAGGTGCTTTACACTTAGGAGCTTTAATTATTCTCTCATTGTTTATCTAAAATATCCTTGCCTATCTAAGAATAGTATTTTACTTAATAGTGTCAGGCAGTTTACTAAGTAGAAATTAAGCATTTTTCTTCACATTCCGTAATTAATATTAAAGATGTTAAATGTTAGCTAATTCCTCTCAAGCGCAATGGTTTTATTTTAGTAGGATCAATATTACAGCTCTTTAATTATTAAGGCTAGTTATATCAATATGTTTCTATATAATATATGGTAGTGATTATTGAAGTTATATTATTAAAGGATTTTCGGCATGACTTATCAGTTTAGTAAGCCACGTTGGATGCGTGATTTAGTTAGGTTTTTACATTTAAAGAGCCAGTTTTTATTGTCAGGAAATATTAGGGATTTACAAGCGTGTGAAGTGGAGCCAGGGGTTATTACACCACAAACATTTGAGTTAGCGTTATATCGCGCTCTGCGCGGTGTGGGGTATAGTCAAGTACTGATTTGGGATCCTTTATCGGGGTTTTATGGTTTACAAACACCTGATTTACCAGCTATTGATATTGATAAATTATTACAACAAATAGGACTAACGCCAGAAAAAGGGCGGGCTGCTGCTGGCATTGATTTATTGGGAAATGTCTTAGAGAATTTTGTTAATCTTAACGGCGAACCTGTTGCATTAATTATTGATTTTGCCTCTCAGCTGACCGTTCGTGCTGATAACTTAAGTGCGGCAGAGCATCAGCTGTTTACGCGAGCATTAGTACTCTCTCATCGAGCGAGTACAAGACCAGCTGGCACTAGTCGTACGCCGTTTTTTAATACTGTACTTTGGTTGGTCGAAAAAGAGGGGGATTTACCTGACTGGTTATTAGTGAATAATCCACGAATTCGTCATATTCCAGTTTCTAAACCAGACAGTGCCGCTCGTCGAGCATTAGCCTCTAGATTAATAAAAGGTATTTCAGGTTCGCAACAAACTACGCCTGAATTGCTGGCAAAAGCGGAAACAACCTTTGTTAACAGTACAGAGGGGATGTTATTGCTGGATATGAATGCCATTACAACATTAGCAAAAGTAGAGAAACTGAGCATTGATGATATCAATGATGCCGTAAGGCGCTATAAAGTAGGTGTCACGGAAGATCCGTGGCAAAAAATTGATCGTGAAAAAATAGTACAAGCAGATAACTTTGTGTATCAACGAGTTAAAGGGCAAAATCATGCAGTTGTCCATATGCTCGATATTATAAAGCGAGCGATCACGGGTATTGGTGCTAATCGAAGAGGTAATAGACCTCGTGGTGTAGTTTTTTTAGCAGGTCCAACAGGTGTAGGTAAAACTGAGCTAGCCAAAACAATTACCAGTTTACTCTTTAATGATGAAAGCGCATACATTCGCTTTGATATGTCTGAGTTTAGTTCAGAGTTTTCAGATCAGCGTTTAATTGGTTCACCTCCCGGCTATGTGGGGTATGATGTAGGAGGGGAGCTAACCAATGCAATACGTGAAAAACCGTTTAGTGTCGTATTATTTGATGAGATTGAAAAAGCTCATCCTCGGGTTATGGATAAATTTTTACAAATTTTAGATGATGGTGTTCTAACTTCTGGTCGAGGTGAGCGTGTTTATTTTTCAGAGGCACTCATCATTTTTACATCCAATCTTGGAATTTATAAACTGACCGAAAAAGGTGAACGCATTCCTAACGTTACTGCTAATGTTCAATTTGATGATGTTCAAGCCAGAGTAAAAAATGAAATTGAGCGCCATTTTAAATTTGTCTTAAATCGTCCCGAAATCTTAAATAGGATAGGCGAAAATATTATTGTCTTTGACTTTATTCGCCCTAGTGTGGCGGAGCAAATATTCCAACAAATGATTGATGGTGTGATTGAAGATTTACAATCACAAGGGTTAATTTTATCATTTACCCCAGAAGCATTAGACAGTTTGCGAAACATTGCTTTAGCTGATTTATCAAATGGAGGTCGAGGAATACGTAATCACATTGAGGCTTATTTATTAAATCCATTGGCTCGTGAGTTGTTTAAGTTAAACCCTCAAACAGGTCAAACATTAGTGGTAACTCAGTTGCAAATAGGACAATTAATTTTGGAGTAAATGGTGTTAACAGTTGGTATCTCGCGTATTCATTTTCCAGTAACAACACTAGGACCAGGTAGGCGACTTGGTATTTGGTTTCAAGGTTGTAGTTTACGTTGTGAGGGTTGTATTTCAGTTGATACATGGGCAACAGCAAAAACGTTAATTCCAATTGAACAACTGATGATGAAGCTTTCCTCTTACCTACCTTTGATTGATGGGATTACTATCTCTGGCGGGGAACCGTTCGATCAATTTGAGGCGTTATTGGCTATTGTGGTTCAGTTACGCGAAAGAACAAAGGTCGATATTTTAGTGTACACAGGGTATGCCGTTGAAGATATTACCGACCAGTTACAGCAAATTAAACCTTACATTGATGTGTTAATCAGTGACCCCTTTCAACGGCAGAGTTCACAAACTTTAAGGTTAAGAGGTAGTGATAATCAAAGGTTACATTGTTTTACCTCACAAGCTGTAGAAAAATTTGCCTATTATCAGCAAGCAGTTACAACTGAGGATAAAGTATTAGATGTCATGTTTGATGCAGAAGGTGTTGTCTGGTTTGCCGGCATTCCTAGGCGCGATGATTTCGTAAAATTACAAACTCTTTTAAAGCAACAAGGGCACCAGATAAGAGTGACCGCTGATAAAACAAAGTATTAAGGATTTCAGAATGGCAATGATGCGGTTTTGTCCTAATTGTCAAACAGAGCGATCTCTTCATGAGATTTTCTGTGAAGGGACTATTAACGATGAACCCTGTGGTTGGGATTTGTCATCAGTAACTATTAGTGAAACAGGATGGCGCCCCCAGAGCGTTGTAACGGTCAATGATGTGTTGCCAGAAATCACAGTTTCACATTGTGTTAATGGCCATATCATGGATACAGGTGATTTAATTTGCATGGAGTGCGGTGCTGATTTAGCCGAGATAGATAATTCAGAAAATCCAGAACGAATATCTTCTAACCATGAAGAAACCATAACAGAGTCTGATATTACAACCATTGATGATTGGCAGTTACTGCAACTTATTAGTCAAACAGATGGCGTGCGTGAACGTTATTTGGTCAAAAGATTACATGATGAAAAACGTGCAGTTCTAACGCTCTATCATACTGGTGCTGAGCCAAATATTGATGTATATGAAGTCTTGCGTAACCTTCCTCGTGAGCATGTGCCAGAAATTATTACTAAAGGTCGTTGGAACGACCAAGCTTATGTTGTGGCTGAAGAATTAACAGGTGGAGTATTAGCTGATCTGGGGATGGTCATTAATGATATGGATACTATTCGCCATGTCATGACAGAGCTAGGTCAAGCACTAAATGCTTTTACCGCAGCCGGTTTACGTCATTGTGATTTAAGACCTAATAACTTATTAGTGCGAACAAAAGAACCTCTGGATTTAGTGATCACGGGGTTTGGTTCAGCAAGGCTCTCAGAGTTTGATCTAGAAGTCATATCGCCTTTGGCAACTACTTTTTATACTGCGCCAGAAGTTGTAGCAGGTGGTGTGAGTGTCGCTTCTGATTGGTGGAGCTTGGGCGTTATTCTACTAGAGCAATTGACACAAGGTAAATGCTTTGAGGGCGTAAATACACAAGCGTTTATCATTCAAGTACTGGCTAGTGGTGTAGATATTCCAACCACATTAGACCCTCGGTTACAGTTGCTATTAAGAGGGCTATTGACTAAAGATCATCATCGTCGCTGGCAATGGTCTGAAGTTCAAGCGTGGATTAACGGCGAGGATGTAGCTGCTCCAGAAATTGTGCAAGCGGCTGCGCAAGAAGTTGATCTCGATAAGAGTATTTCCTTAGGTGGAAAAAGTTACCATAGAGTTAAATTATTTGCATTAAATGCAGCTAACCCTGTTAATTGGCAAGAGGCGACAGAGCTTTTGTCTCGAGGTAATTTGGTGACATGGTTAGAGCAAGCAGATTTTGACGCCACGAGTCTAGCCACTATCAGAGAGGTTATGCGTAAGCCGGATTTAACATCGGATATGCAATTGATGGTAGTATTAAAGATTTTAAATCCTGACATCCCACTCATTATAGCCGGTAATATTGTAACGCCAAATTGGTTATTGCAACATCCTAGTGATGGATACCAGCTTATTTCAGGAGTTATTCCAAGTATACTAAAAGCGTCTGAGGTGTGGTTATGGCATTTACATGAGCGAGCTAATACAGTTCGTCAGCGAGCTTTGAACTTACAAATAAAACTTGATGAGGAAGTTTTAAGAATCCATTTGTTATCTGCTTCTCGAGCCCAATTAGCAGCCATATGGTCGGAAAAAAGTGCCCTGTTTCCGGATGCAAATAACGCAGGGTTACTGTCATTATTAGAGCGACGTATCATTAGCGAAGAGGATTTCATTGTTTTACTCAGTGCTGAGCTTGGACAGTTTAAATCATTAGATACAGTACTTAAAGAGTCACTCAAATTAGGAAAGAAATTAAACATTGATATTGTTGATGATGAGGCGTTAAGAAGGTTAATCGCGCAACCACGTTTGACTCTTTATCAACAGTTAAATGAACAAATAGAGGGGTTTGCCAGCACGGGGGTGGATGAAGTCGACCAATGGGCAGAACAATACCGTCTTGAAAAACGCATGCCATTACCGAAATTGTTGGTTTTATTAAGTATTGGACCTGAAAAATGGGTTAAGCCCCACAAACGGCAGTATACCTCTCAGATTATTGATTTTTTCCATAAAAAAGTCACTACGTCTATATTAAAAGGCCCTTTAGTGAGAATGCGTCTAGGAATGTACACTGCGCGTGTCGATATTAATTTATTAGGTACAGAAAGAACGTCTGCCAATAAATTGTTAGATCATATTGTACAGCGCAATAGCCGACCGCAAGCTATTGATCTGGAAGCCTTTCAAGCCAACAACTTTATCGAGTATCAATTGCGTAATTTATACCGTCAATCCAATCTCTGTAGAAGAGATACAGGGATTAATGGATTGTACATGGGATTCCCTTTTTTGCTTTATCAAGAGCCTAATAGCAATCGATTACCTCGTATTGCTCCGCTATTACTTTGGCCCATTACACTTAATTATGATATGGGCGTTCCCAATCGTATTACTTTAGCATTTGATAATGAACGTGAAGAAATCAGGGTTAATCCTGCATTAGAAGGTATATTGGGAAAGGCGTTGTATGAAGATTGGAAAAGCGTTATAGATGAGTTATTAGCGAGATCTGCGCTGACGACACTCGAAGTTATGGATACATTAACTAATTTGGGGAGTGTATCGTCTCGGCAAGTGCAAAATCTACCTATTAATTTTGACACTGAACTTAGTGAAGTCTGCATTGCATGTTCGGCTGTGTTATTTGATGTAAACTTTTTAGGTCAATCCATCGGTGAAGAACTTAACCGTTTAAAGAAATTATCACCTGTTAATACTGCGTTAGAAACAGCACTACGTTTAAAGCCTTATCAAGCAGTTGCTGAAATTCCTGAAAAGCCGGCAGAGTTAGATCGCTATTTTTCAGTGTCCAGTGACCCTTCGCAAGAAAATGCCGTTTTGCAAGCACGACAAGACTCAGGACTCTTAATTGAGGGGCCTCCAGGGACAGGGAAAAGCCAAACCATTGTAAATATGGTGGGCGATGCGATTGGTCGAAATAAAACTGTGTTGATTGTTTGCCAAAAAAAAGCTGCCTTAGAGGTGGTATATAAACGCTTAGCTGCTGAGGGGCTAGATTCTCGAAGTATTATGGTCAATGATGTTAATGCAAATAGAAATTCGGTGATTAGTAGTATACGAGAACAACTGGGATTATTATTTAAATTTCCTGAAAGAACGGATTGGATCGAAAAGCGTAAGCGAGTTGCAGCCAAAATTACAGATTTAGAAAATCGTTTAGATAGTCATCACGAGGCACTACATCAACAAGATCCTCAAACGGGGTTAAGCTATAGAGAATTGATTGCTGATTTAATTGGTGTTAATAAAAACTATCAGTTATTTGCAGCACCTCAAATAAGATCAGTGATAAGTGATTGCGATCCACAACAGTTAATAGCATTAGAAAATGAGTGTGCACCACTAGTGCGTTTTTGGTTGCCAGCCTGTTATGAAAATAGTCCTCTAATTCATTTAAAAGCATTTTCCCATGATTTAGCGACACTAGAAGATTTTAAAAAATTCTTTACCCATTTTTTAAGTGTTGAACAGCTAAGAATGAGTAAGTTGACTAATTGTACGCGCTTTGAAGTAGACAACCCAAAACCCTACCAGCAATGGATTGAAGCAGAGGGGGATCATTTTCTGACGATCTCAGAAAGTATTCGTGCACGTTTAGTAAAATGGTTGACTTTTTTTAAGTTGGGTGCTGATTCTTCCTCTGTATTAGAAGGCGATTTACTGATTAACCAACTGACTCTATTGAAAGAGCGCTTAGCACTGTTAAATGAAAGCTATTGGTGTGATTTATCCCTTAAACTTTGTTTGTTAGAGTTAGATGTATTAAATGATTTATCAAATAAAGCTCGACTGATGTTAATGCCTAGACCATGGTATAGTTTCTTAAGTATTAAACGTTATAGATCAAAACAGGCATTATTAGCATTTTTAGCATCACAAGGCGAACTGCCGAATTTGGAGGGCATTCCTAAGCTTTATAATGCATTGGTGCTTGAGCAAGAATATCGCCCCATTCGTCAAGAAATACAGACTATATGCGCTAGACTACAATTGCCTGTGCCTGATAACCGTACAAACCTTAATATAAAAAATGTCGTCAATGAAACATTAACAAGTTTGCAAGAGGTAAAAGAATGGGCTAAAAGAATTATGTCAGCACCTCACTGTGAAGAAGTTGAAAAGTCAGTCCTACAAGGTAAAGTGGCATTCGAACACTTATTAAATGATTATCATACCGCTTTTGAAAGATATGCTTCACGTAAAGCTTCTTTAGAGGCATTATTGCCGTTAGTGAGTTATTTTGAAGATACTCTCTATGGAAACTGCAAAACGTCCATCGAAAAAAATGAAATTTCTCCGCTGTTGCTGATAGAAATTAACCGTGTACTCGATACCATTGAAGCTTACCAATATTTTAGAAAACGTGTTCCACAATTATCAACCAAGGCTATTAAGTTGTTTGAACGTTTAAGGCTCTATCAGGAAGAATTAACTCATTTACCCACTACAGCGCTTGATAAAAGTTTTAGACAATTATTAAATTATGAGGCTAAACAGACATGGAAAGCGCGTATTGAGCAAGATAACCCTGTATTGCTAACCAATGAGGATGAAATTCAACAACAAATTCAGGCTTTAGCCAAAGCTGACGAAGAGATCCGTGAATTAAATAAAACCTTATTTACGCACAATATTCCTATCGGTAAGTTAGCGAGTGCTAGAGAATGGGAAGATATTACACGATTAACTGGGCAGCGTGCAAGAAGATTGCGTGAGTTTGTAGAACAAGGTGTGCAGTTAGGGCTTATGAGTTTAAGACCCATTTGGTTAATGAATCCTGATATTGTGAGTCGGCTATTGCCTTTAAAAGCAGGCTTGTTCGATGTGGTCATTTTTGATGAGGCTTCACAAATGCCTGTCGAATATGCAATACCATCACTTTATCGCGCTAAAGTGGCTGTCGTGAGTGGGGATGAAAAGCAAATGCCACCTAGCTCTTTCTTTAGTGCTCAAGCAGAGCTTGAGGAAGATTTAGATCTTAATTTAAGCGCTGAATTAACCGATGAAGAACAACAAGAGGTATTACAAGGCAAATGGGACTCAAAAGAAATTACGGATTGTCCTGATTTATTACAACTTGCTCGTTCAGTATTACCAACTACAGGCTTGCAAATTCACTATCGTTCGGAATATCGAGAGTTAATTGATTATTCGAATGCTGCTTTCTATATGAATCAACTAAATATACCCGTTCGGCATCCGTTAGAAACGATTAAACAAGCACAGCCTTTAGAGTATATATGGGCTAATGGAGTATATGAACAACAAACAAATTTAAAAGAGGCCAAAAAAGTTGTTCAAGTGGTGGACAATATTTGGCAGCAGTCATCGGGCAAACGTCCTTCTATAGGCGTCGTTACATTTAATAAAAAGCAAGCAGACTTAATTGAAAAGTTCTTTTATGAAAAAGCAGCTGAAGATGAAACGTTTGCCACCATCTTCAAAGAAGAAAATCAACGTATGGACAACGGCGAAGATATGTCCATTTTTATTAAAAATGTTGAAAATGTACAAGGCGATGAACGTGACATTATTGTGTTCTCGACAACTTTTGGATGCAATGAGAAAGGAATCTTTAGACGTAATTTCGGCGTATTAGGACAACAGGGGGGAGAAAGGCGGCTTAATGTGGCCATTACACGAGCTCGTAAGAAAATAATTTTAGTCTCCTCAATGCCGATAGACGATATTTCTGATATGTTATCTGGCAAACAGAGCCCAACTACACCTAGGGATTATTTACAATGCTATTTAGCTTATGCTAAAGCATTGTCAGAAGGTAAATTTGACTACAGTAAAGATCTACTTAATCGAGTTACGGGTTATAGCCAGTTTGTTATTGATAGAACAGAGACTATGCAACAAGATGCTTTTCTTGATGATGTAGAAGCCTATATCCAGTCTTTGGGGGTAGGATATATGCGTCAATCAGGTAATGGGGTATTCGCGTTAGATTTTGCGATTGAAGACCCAGCAACGAAGCTATATAGTATTGGGGTTGAATGTGATGCACCTATTAACGTATTGTTAAATCATGCTAGATCACGTGAAATTTGGCGACAATCGGTTTTAAAACGTGCAATTCCTAATATCATACGTATTTCATCACATAATTGGTATGAAAATAAAGAACAAGAAAAGAAACGTTTAAAAACGTTGGTTGAAACTGTATTAACACCCGAGGTAAGTCAATGAGTGGCCCAAAAGTTGTCAGAATTGTTACGCTAGAAGAAATGACGGCTACCAGCAAAGGCTATTTGGCCCGTCTGGATCAATCGATAAAACAATGGCAAAAATCAATGGATAAGCTGAGTGAAACAGATGAAAAGTTTTATGAAACAATCGTTGCAAAACGGAAAACCTTTGATCATATGTTAGAAGAGCAACGTTTCTCAGATATACAAAAACTTGTGCCGATTGAAATAACCAGTCTAAATGACGATATTGCACAACGTCGACAATTAAAGGTCGCAGCAAAAAGTCAGCAAGCTATTGAAGAAAAACAAGCAAAAGAAAATATCAAAGCTCTGGTTAATTTATTAAATAATAAACAAGTAGTACTCTCCGATCAATTCAATAACGAATTACAACAAGCGATTAAAGGTAAATATCAGGGTAATATTAATCAGCTTTTAACGAAAGTCTTTAATTTACTCACGCCTAAAAACACCAAAGAACTTTCACAAGAGCAACAAGCTTTGCTCAATCGTATGGTAGTAGATGACACCACGCAAACCTTTGCAAGCTGGTTAGAACAACAAAATATTGCATTGCAAAAAGACCCTTATATACAAAAAATTGAACACTATCTTGCAGAGTTATCACTTGAACAAAAAGAAGTTTATGATGTATTTATTGAGCGCTTAAACAACATTGAGCAGGAGTTGCAACCTAGCCGTAAGAAACTACTGCTTGATAGTATTGTATTAGACTTAGCTCAAGCGGTTAATGAGGCCAAGGAACGTGGTGTTTTACAAGCACAATTGGAATTATTAATCGCTGAATTACAACAAAAAACAACGGAGCCTTTAGATTTTGATTTTAATAAACTTGACACGATGAGTGTTAAAGAATTGAAAATATTAATAGATAATTGCGAACATACGCTGGCAAAAATCAAAGAAAAAACAGAAGCGATGTACAGACAACAAGTTATTTTACAGGGATTGGCTAGCCTAGGATATGAAGTACGACACGGAATGGATACACAGTGGGCGAAAGATGGGCGATTAGTTTTGCGTAATCCTTCTACACCTGGTTACGGCATAGAGTTAGCCGCTAACGCTGAGGTGGCACGCATGCAGGTACGAGCAGTTAAATTGACTTCCGAAAACAATCAACAACGTGATAGTGATATTGAAACCCTTTGGTGCAGTGATTTTACCAAATTACAGCAATGGCTAGCCAAACAAGGTTCAGACTTAATTATTGAAAAAGCATTGCCGGTTGGTGCCGTTCCTTTAAAATCTGTTATATCAGAGGAAATTGATTCTTTACAAAAAACGACGGAGCAAAAAACTTTATCTTCTAAAAAAATCTAAAAACAGTATCTTCTGGAAAGTTATTTTGTTTTTGTGGCAAGTTGAACATTAGGTAAATTGCTAGATAATTCTGAAGATTTTTGGGTTTATGATGATAATACAAATACGGTTCAATAAATGAAAAACTATGGAAAATGCAAAAAAATAATTTTTATATTAATGTTACTAACTATTTCATGTAACACCCGTTCAATTAATATAAAAACACAAGAAATACATTTAGAACAAGTGAATTCTGACTATATTCAGGTAAAAGATATCCTATATAAAGATAAACAAGGTAATTATTACTTACAATATAAATATCCTGGATATCCCAGAGGAACAAGTGCTTATGGTTATCAAAATAGAGTTTACGATTTACACTTTCCTGAATTGAAAATAAAATTACTTAATGATGTTTTGCATGAAAGTAGTTTTCATCGTATAGATTCAACTGAATATTTTTCTGATAATAAAAATATTTATGCTATTGCTGATTTTGCTACAAATATTAACGTTTATATCTTACCTCTGCAATTTTCGAGCTATAAAGTTGTAGGGCAATATATTAAAGATAGCCAGACCGTTTTTTGGAATGCCAGGCAGTTATTAGATGTTGAAGCTAAATATTTTAATGTTATACCAGCAAATGACAATCATCCAGAATTAGGTTACGATGAAAAACATCTTTATATAAGGAATGACCGATTATCCTATCCAGAATTTAATTCTTTAGATATAGAAAGTACTATTAAAAATAAGTTAAAACAACATTATTTTCCGGAAGAAAACTAATCCATTAGGAGCTAATCCAAATGATTTTTCATTATCATATAAAAAGGGAATTTGGTTTGGTAAAAGTTGAAAGAATGACTATTATCAAGGAGAGATATTTAATAACAACCAATTATGAAAAATAAAAAAATAATCATCTATCTACTATCCATTTTTTTGGTAACAGCCTGCGATAATGCTGTTACAAAAACTCGTTCTACATTTCTTGTTAAGAATGGTAACGAATGGAATATTCAAATTCCTAATTCATTGTGTGCAAAAAAAACAACAGATACACTCTATTATTCAACAATTTATAATCCAAAAACGAAAATGTATCAACCCGTAAGCAAAACAATTGATATAGAAACATTTGATTTGCTGTTTAATGACATAGAGGATAGAAAAAAGATTAATAATAATTACTATCTAAGATATAACGAAGGTATGCAAAGTGAGTATTATTTCAAAGATAAACACTATATCTATATTTATACCTGCTATTCTCAAGTCAATTGTGAACTTTTTATAGCTGGCTCATCTTCAGATTATGCAGTATTAGGAGGAGTTTACTTACGTGTTGAAAATGCAATCTACTCCGGTGGAAGAAAAATAGAAGGCGCCGATGTTAATACGTTTAGACGAGAAAAGAGACGATACGTAAGTCCGAATGGCAAGAAAAGATCGGTTTAGATAAAAATTATATTTATATTAATGATAAGCCTCTAAAAAGTCGTGAAGAGTTTGATAAAATATTTGACGATAAATTATTTTTTACAGATCCAGCATTGAGAGAACAATATTTTGGTGATGGATAATAACATTTTTTACATTAATAAAAATATGGATGATAGTGTTTAAAGATAGTTTTTATCCCTCAGAAAAAATTAAGCTTATACTTGTCGGTCTGGAATGGAACCTGAAGGATAATATTCAGATTGGAAAATCTAGTTACCATACGGTGATTCCCTTAAATATCACCCACATCTTTGATGGAATTTAAGAGTAATTAATGATGAAAAAATTGTATTAAACTATTTTTGAAGCAAGAGAAAAAAAGCGACTTTAGTGAATAATAAACTATGTAATGATATATACAAATATTTACTAAATCAAAAATATACTCCTACAGATTTAAGATATAATCGTTACCAAGAAATTTATGTTTATACTTTAAAAATAAAGGGTAAAAATGCTTATTGTATAAATTATAAAGAAGTCTATGACCATTATGAAAATAAAGAAGCCTATCCACCTAATGATGAATTTTATGAAAAATTAAAAAAATATTATCCAATAAACGAAAATGAGGACTGGGCGAGGAATAAATTTGGAAATAAAGATGTTGTATATTTTTGACCAAAAACACATCAAAAAACGATATCATATATAAGTCCTATAAAGGCAAAAATTACCCACTTGAAGTGGTGGGAAATTTTAAAAAAAAACAATAGGTTGTTTATTCACGAAAGCAAATATAAATGGTGATGGGAAAACATCTGTTCAACAACAAGAATGAGATGAAAAAAGAGCTATTGGCAGAATGTTTTGGCTTATACAACTCAAAAATGCTGGCTAAATATTGAGGAAATTATAAAAAATGAAAAAAATATTGTATATCTTATTATTTACTTTATTCGGATGTAAAGATAATTATCCACAGGGAAAAGTTGGTTTATATGCTGTTGATATGCTTTATGCCTGTGAATGCCCACCATATAAAATCTTTAAAATAGATAATTTGTCGATAAAAAGTAATCATTTAAAAGATAGAGAACCTTTAGATTTGGATGGTAAAGATAGCGATCTTTCACAAGAACTATCTTATGCTATTGATAAGCCAGAAGATGATAATTTAATTGGAAGAGACGTAGATCTAATATTTGCAAATAAAACAGATGAGGAAAAATTTAAAAAACAACAGGGTCTAAACTCAATATGTTATATCTATTATTTTGAAGGATATTTCAAATCAAAACAGTTATTTTTAGTTGAAAATTATCATTTATCATTAAAGAGTTCCGACTGCATCAGCCACGAACTTGATGATATGATTCAATAATAAAATAATTATTACTTTAAAATAAATAACATAAACAACCGAGTAATAGATAGAGATTTATTACTGGGTAATAAAGGAACAAAATAGATACTCATACAAGTAACAATTCATTTTATTTTAAATGTATCGATATTAATAAAAATCTCTATAGACAGATAAAACATTCGATTTCTTAATGAATTAATTAGGTATAGAGGAGTGTTTAAACGCGATATTGGAGCGGGAAACGAGGTTCGAACTCGCGACCTCAACCTTGGCAAGGTTGCGCTCTACCAACTGAGCTATTCCCGCATAAGAGAAGTGTTTTAAATGGTGCCCGGGGCGAGACTTGAACTCGCACGGCCAAAAAGGCCGAGGGATTTTAAATCCCTTGTGTCTACCGATTTCACCACCCGGGCTCAAAACTTATTACGTAAGGTAATCCGCTTTGAATGCAGTGCATTTTACCTATCTTGAGATTTCAGTCAACAGAAATTTTGGATTAATTGTTTAATTGCTCAATGTTTAGCTTATTGTTGGTTTAATATTGGTTTTTTGGGGATTGATAAGTGTAATTTTGTGAACTTATAGGAGATGACAAAATTACACTAAAATTAACGGTTATCGACTTTTTGATAAATTATTCTTCATCTAATAAGTCACTTTGCGCTATCCATAAATATTGGAACATGGATAATAACGTTAAAATTGTAGCTAAAAAAAGTGCAGCTAACCCCGCATATATAACAAGATCGCAAGGGCGCCAAAGCAACCAAGTTAATGCTGTCATTTGAGCAATTGTTTTAATTTTGCCAATTGAAGATACTGCAACATTACCTCGTTTGCCAATTTCAGCCATCCATTCTCGTAATGCAGAGATAATAAGTTCACGAGAGACGATAATTATTGCAGGAATAGAAATCCACCACGCCTGATAATATTGCGTTATAAGAACCAATGCGATTGTTACCATTATTTTGTCGGCAACAGGATCTAAAAAAGCACCAAATTTAGTCGTTTGACCTAATCGGCGGGCAAGGTAACCGTCAAAAACATCTGTAACTGCGGCTATTAGGAAAATTAATGCCGAAAAAAAGCCTGACCATTCATGAGGGATTAAATAAAATGCCAACACAAAAAATGGAATCAGTATTACTCGAAATAATGTTAAGAATGTAGGTAAGTTAATTTTCATGTGACATTAGCTCATATTGTTTTATTAATCAAATGGTTAGCGACAATTAAAAAAACAGGGTTTTCTCATTGATTATGTTGCCTGAAAAATGTTAATTTTTCAATGTGTTATTGCTGTAAATTTAGATAAATTTTTTCAGCTAATGATTTTGAAATACCTTGAACTTGTGCAATTTCATCTATACTGGCATTTTTCAACTCTCTAAGCCCACCAAAATGCTTAAGTAAAGCTTGCCGTCTTTTTCCACCAACGCCTTCAATATGCTCTAAAGCGCTGTCAGTTAACTGTTTAACACCTTTTTTACGTTGACCCACAATTGCATGATCGTGCGATGCATTTCGAATTTGTTGAATAAGTAATAAAGCGGGTGAGTTATAATCCAGATAATATCCCTTACCATGAGCTTCAAAGAAGAGCGTTTCTAATCCTTCTCTACGTTCAGCACCTTTGGCAACACCAATTAAAATAGGGTGGTTTTTATCCCAGTTTACGTCTAAATTATCAAAAACCCTTAACGCTTGGTTAAGTTGACCTTTTCCTCCATCTATAAAGATGATGTCTGGGATCTTATCTTCAGGAAGATCTTTCTTACTATAACGACGGGTTAAGACCTGCTCCATTGCCGCATAATCGTCTCCAGGCGTGATACCATTTATATTGTAGCGACGAAACTCAGATTTAACGGGACCTTTATCATCAAAAACGACACAAGATGCAATTGTGTTTTTACCCATAAAATGGCTTATATCAAAACATTCCATTCGATTGATTTTATCAATGCCCAAAAACTCTTTTAGTGCATCATATCGTTGTTTAATGGTTGAGTTTTCGAGTAGTTTATTTTTTACTTCAGTTTGAGCATTAACTGTTGCAATATTTAATAGTTTAAGATTATCACCTTTTGGTTCATCAACTATTTTTACTTGATGTTCAGCGACAATAGATAAAGTATCTTCCATTGCTTGCTTATCAGATAATGAAAAATTGAGAAGAATTTTCTTCGGAATATTTCTATTTTGATTTCCTTGTAAATAAAATTGTCCTAAAAATGTCTCGATCACTTCTTCTAGTTCAGTATTAGATGGTACTTTTGGAAAATAAGAACGATGTCCAAATGTTTGACCATTTCGAATAAAGAGTACATAGATACAAGCTAAGCCGAGTTCGTAATGGAAACCAATCACATCTAAATTATCATTATTGTTATAGATAGCTTGTTTTTCATTTATGTGTTTGATCGCTTGTAGCTGATCTCGTAATGCGGCTGCTTTTTCAAAATTAAGTTCACTACTGGCTTTTTGCATATCCGCAGTAATTTTTTGCAAAATTTGGTCTGATTGTCCGGAGAGAAATAACCTTACATAATTAACTTGTTCATTATAATCTTCGTCGCTAACTAAGCCTGGTACACAAGGCCCTAAACAGCGTTTGATTTGGTACTGTAAACAAGGACGAGTTCGGTTACGATAAGTGCTATTTAAACATTGTCTTATTGGAAATGTTTTCTGTAATAAGGCAAGAATTTGTTTTACCGCATATCCACTCGGATAAGGGCCAAAAAACTCATCTTTTTTTCGATTAATTGCGCCACGATACAAAGACAATTGAGGATGTCTTTCTTTACTTAATTTGATAAACGGGTAGCTTTTATCATCTTTGAGCAAAACATTGTATTTGGGTTGATATTTTTTGATATAAGTTTGTTCGAGTAATAATGCTTCAGTCTCTGTATTGGTGATGGTAAATTCAACTCGATGAATATGACTTACCAATCGATCGGTTTTGATCGTTTTTTTACTGCTATTGAAATAGCTTTTTAAGCGATTATTGAGATCTTTCGCTTTTCCCACATAAATAATGGTATCTTTATCATTAAACATTTGATAGATACCTGGTTTATGTGGGACTGTTTTTAGAAAAGATGCTGTATCAAATTGGCTCATATTAGTTTTCAAAGGTGAGGGCTTTTTTCTCTATTATCCTCATAATGGTGCTTAAAATACCATTTATCAAGAGGTAAATGAGCCCTGCAACCATAAAAATTGAGAAGTCATAGTATTCACCATTTAATGCATTACTATATCCCATTAAATCCATAACAGGAATCATTGAAGCTAAGGCTGTACCTTTTACCACAAAAACGACTTCGTTAGAATAAGTAGAAAGAGCACGTTTTAATGCATATGGCATGACAATTTTAAGCGTTTGTCTTTTGTTCATACCTAAAGCGCTACATGCTTGCCACTGTCCTTGTGGAACAGATTTTAATGCACCATAAAATATTTGTGTAGTATAAGCGGCACTATTAAGCGTTAAAGCTAAATAAGCACAAAACCAAGGTGAAGAAATAAAATCATAAAAAGCAGGAAATTTACTTAAATATTCACCAAATTGTGATGGTCCATAATAGATTAAAAACAGCTGTACTAATAATGGTGAACCAGTAAAAATAATGATATAAGCGCGAATTGTTTTCGTTAATAACTTAGAATTTAACGATAAAAGACATGAAAAAACAATAGCCAAAATACCAGCCGTTAATATACCGAATATACTTAGACTTAATGTATCAGGTAGACCTTGAAGAATGATTTTTAGATAAAAAATAAAATTATCAGACATAAAATAACCTTACTGACTATTGGCTGATGGTTCAAAATGGGTTGCACGTTTTTCAATACGTGAAATAATTTTTTGACTTAAAATTGATATCACTAAATAAATAATCATCGCAACAAAGTACCATAAAAAAGGCTGATTGGTTCGGGCAACTATTGTTTTGGTTTGCATCATTAAATCATCTATCGCGATTGCTGAAACAAGGGCAGTATCTTTTAATAAGATTAACCATTGGTTACTCAAACCGGGTAATGCGTGTCGCCACATTTGTGGCATGATAATACGAAAGAAAGTTCGAGATTTGCTTAATCCTAAAACTTGAGCTGCCTGTTTTTGTCCGCTTGAAATCGCTTTAAATGCACCGCGTAACGTTTGTGAGGCATAAACAGCGTAGAGTAATGATAAAGCAAAAACACCGCATAAAAATGGGTCTGGTTGGGTATTATGAATACTCATTTTTACGGTAAACGATGTAAAGCCGAGAGGAACGGTAAAGCCATCATCTAATGCCATCAATAGCAGTGGTAAACCAGTATAAATCGCAACCACAATTAATAATTCGGGTAAAGCTCGAATGGTTAAATTGAATAGCGACATTAGCCATGCAACGGGTTTGAATGGTACTGATTCTAAAATAGTAAAAATGAACGCAAAAAACATTCCAACGACTAACGATACAAATGCTAATGATAACGTAATCGCGGTAGCTTTCGTAAGCGGCAAAATATACCCATCCATAGAAGAGAGTAACAAGTCTATACCGTGTGCAAAAAATTCTGACATAAAAGAACCGTAGTTAAATTTAAAAAATAAAGTCGCCGCAGAATATGCGGCGAGATAAATAAGAACTGATTTTGTTATTAATAATTATTTACTAAACCATTTTTTATAAATAGCATCTAATTCGCCATTTGCTTTTAGTTTATCGATTGCCTGATTAAATTGTTCAAGTAATTGATCATTGCCTTGACGTAAAGCAATACCTAAACCTTCACCAAAAAATTCATGATCGGTAATTTTATCGCCTAAAGCAACGATATCAGCATCTTTACCTAACCATTCACCAGCAACAAAAGAGCTTGAAACAATAGCATCAATACGTTTAGCTTTTAAATCTAAGAAAGCAAATTGGTAGCTATCATAGCTTACTGCTTTAACATCAGGATATTTTTCATTTAAATATTTTAAATAAGTTGTACCTTTTTGAATACCAACTTTCTTACCTTTTAGCTGATCAAGACTTGTTAAGGAATCTTTTAAAGTAACAAATTGGATTGAGCTATCATCATAATAGATTTTTGTAAAAGCAACTTGCTTTTGACGTTCAGGTGTAACATCAATACCAGCAATAGCAGCATCGATGCGACGAGTTTTTAAACTAGGAATTAATCCATCAAATGATTGATTTACAATGTTACAAGTTACTTTCATTTCATCACAAAGTTTATTCATGACGTCAATATCAAAACCGATGATTTCGTTTTTATCATTAGTAAATTCGAAAGGTGCATAAGTCGCTTCGGTACCAATGGTTAACGTTTCTGTTGCTTGAACTGCAAATGCAGATCCTGCAAGTATAATAGCTAGTAATGTTTTTTTCATATATCCACCCAATCAGATTTTTATTAATATTAATGAGATAGATAAGCTTTGAACTCTTCAGTTTTTGGATGAGCAAAACACTCAATTTGACCTTGTTCAACAATCTTACCATGTTCCATGTAAATCACTTGTGAAGCAACTTTACGAGCAAAATCGACTTCATGCGTAACAATAATCTGTGTAATTCCTGTCTGTGACAGTTCATTAATGATTTCTGCAATTTGAGATGTGATTGCAGGATCTAAAGCTGCTGTTGGCTCATCAAATAGCAAAATTTTAGGTTCCATCATTAAGGCTCTCGCAATAGCCACTCGTTGCTGTTGACCACCTGAAAGGTGAAGAGGGTAACGATGGGCCATTTCATCAATTTGTAAGCGAGCCAAAATTGACATGGCTTTTTCACTTGCTTCTTTTTTCGATAGTTTTAAAACTTGGCAAGGGGCTTCAATTAAGTTCTCTAAAACAGTTAAATGTGGCCATAAGTTGTAATTTTGAAAAACCATGCCAACATTTTTGCGTAAAGTTCGAATAGTTGATTCACTTATTTTTTTTGAAAAATCAAAATGTGAATCCGCAATTGTCATTTCACCAGACGTTGGTATTTCAAGTAAGTTAAACACTTTTAGTAAAGAACTTTTACCTGCACCGCTCTGACCAAGTAAAACAATTGTTTCACCTAAAGGGTAACATAAAGAGACATCATTTAATGCCTGATGTTTACCATAAAAACAGTTAATATGGTTTAATTCGATATTCATTAGTATTAGATAAACTATTTAAATTTTAATTGACTAAATATTACTTTTTTTTGCATAAAAATGCAATCTAAATTATTAGACAACGATATTTTAGCCTGATTTTTAAGCTAAAAACCCGGCTCCTCAACTTTTTTTTATAATCGTTTTTATATCGATTTATCTTTATCTGTAATTAGGGTTTTACAAAAGTATAAAAATGAAATAATAATTTGAGGTATTTGCTCATAAATCTAATTTCAAAAACCCCGTTCCTCAACTTTTTTGGAAGTTTTTTTATTAATTTTGATTATTAATAATTGGGATAGTAGGACCAAGAAATTTAGGTTCTTTGTTCAGGATGTAAAGATCAATAAAAGCACTTACTCGTGCAAACATCTCTCTAATTCGAACTAACTTCATGCTTTTGGGCGCAGGGACAGCAAAACATTGAGCTTGAATACCTTGCGCTAACGCAATAAACATTGCTCGTTCACAATGGAATTCTTGAGTAATAATAGTAAATTCATCTGCGTCAAAGACTTTATTTGCACGAACAATTGAATCGAAGGTTCGAAAACCTGCATAATCTAATACAATGGCTTCTTTCGGTATGCCAGCTTTTATAAGATCTTTCTGCATCATAATTGGCTCGTTATAATTTAATTGCGCATTGTCGCCACTTAGCAATAAATAATCAACTTTACCTTGCCAATACAGATCAATCGCACCATCTATTCGGCTGCGATAAAAACCATTGATTCCGCCATTTTTTACATATTTAGAGGTTCCTAATACAACACCAATTGTTCGGTAGGGAAGTTTGTTTTCATCGTGATAAATGTAAGGTGCTGTCTTATAGCTTATCCAAAAGTCGAGTCCAATTACTAAGGCAAGTAGTAATGAAAAAAAAGCAATAAAATAAGCAATAAGTTTTTTTAACTTCATACTAAAACCAATCAAAAATAAATACCATTATTGGGAATAAAAATGGTGCTGTTAATGAGGTCATAATACCACATAAAACTAGAGATAGGGAGCTATAAGCCCCTTCGTTATAATTGACTTCAATACAACGCGCTGTACCTACAGCATGAGATACTGCACCAATTGATAATCCTCTTGCTGAAGGTGTTTTTATTTTAGCAACGTTCAATAATTGATGACCAAAAATACCGCCTAGTGTTCCAACAAGTATTACGCATAATGCAGCGATTGATTGAACGCCACCCTCATTATCAGCGATGGTGACCGCGATGGCTGTTGTCACTGATTTAGGTAATACTGATGCAGCAATTTCTTTACTTCCACCTAACCATAATGCAATAAACACACCGGTTACCATAGACGCTATGGAGGCAGTGAAGGTGATAATCATGATTGACTTCCAACGGGCTTTTATTTGTGGAATTAGTTCATATAAAGGATAAGCCAAAGCAACGACAGAGTAAGGGAGTAGATCGTTAATAATTTTTACGTTTTTAACATATTCAACATACTCGGTATTTGTTATTAATAAAATAGGGATTAATACAATAACCGAAATGACTAATGGGTTAAATAACGGATTTTTAATTTTAAATGAGATTCTTCTAATAATTAAAAAAACCAAAACGGTTAATGGTAGCATCCATATCATGGTTGGTTCTCCCTATTATCGTAGGTTTTAACGACTTTTTTATGCAGATGTTCAGTTAAAAAAGCGGTTAAATATAAGACAATAACTGAACCACCAATACTAGCAAAAATTATCGGTATCCAATTATCTAAGAGTAATGAATAATTATCCATTATCCCCATCGCCGCAGGAATAAAGAGCACCGTCATGTATCGCATGAAAAGATTACAGCTATTTTTTATCCAACACGTTGGTATTAATTGAAAAGTTAATAAAATGAACAAAATCAATAAACCAATAATACTTCCAGGGATCATGATTGGTAAGATTGCAGATACGACATTTCCTACCCATAAGCAAATGGTCAGGATAATCAAGCCTCGACCGTAGCTAAATAGTGTGTAGTATAAAGAATAAAGTCGATGCTTAATGGTTGCATGTTTGGCTAAAAAGTGTTTCATAAATTAAATGCTAATTGTTTAAAACTTAAATTATGATTACCAATTCTATAGTAAGAGATGGCATTGTACTTTGAACAGGCGTATATGATACGCCCGTAACATTTAATTATCCAACTAAATAATGACAATATTGATATAGTTGTTTTAGTAATGCCAGCTTTTCAGGTTTTTGTATATAAATCTCAGCAAGTTGTTCAAGGGTTTGCATATAATCCTGAACTTTAGTTGCATCTAGTTTATCACGACAATGATCTTGCCAGATTCGTAACTCTTGTTCAGTTAACGTTTCTGGATAGTTTCTAGCTTTATAACGAAACAGTAATTTTGCTAATCTTGGATCATCAAAAGTTAACGATAAACTATCTAATAATTGGGGCGGAGTAGTTCGAATCGTTTCACAATTTAATAAATCATTTCCATTTAAAAAGCCTGCATATATTTGCGCATCGACATCACTATTGTTATTTGAGTATTCATTATCCATGCCAAATAGTTCACGCATTTTACTTTGTAATAAACTTTGATTTTCCAGTAGTTTTTGTTGATTTTCTAAGCATTTTTGTTTATCAAGATCGAAACGCTTTGCATTATCGGGTAATAGTGTGCTCAATGGCGCAATAATTGGGCATTTGTTAATATGAATTAGTTTTAATGGGATACGTTGTTCATCAACATCAAGATCTTCAGTTTTAGTGTAGAGTTTCTCTCGAATAGTTTCGACTGGTAAATTAATCAGTGAATCGATATCTCCAGTAAGATCACAAACAATCACTGCATTTTTTTTGTTTGCGTGCCATGCAATAGGGCTAACTAATGACATGTTTCCGCGATAACTACCTAACATGCCAGAAACGTGAATTATTGGTGTCATGTTGGCAATATCGATAAGCTCGACAACTTTATTTTTATTACGTAGTGTGAAGAAGTAATTGAATAACTTTGGTTGCACTTGCTTAATTAATTTTGCCATCGCAATGGTGGCGTAGACATCAGACATAGCATCATGTGCATGTTCATGTTTAATATTATTAGCTTTAGTGAGATCTTCTAATCGAAAACTAGGGAAACCAGATTCATTTATTGGCCAATTAATCCCTTCCGGTCTTAATGCATAACAAGCTCGGACGACATCTAGTAGGTCCCATCTTGAATTACCGTTTCTCCAACTATAAGCATAAGGGTCATAAAAGTTACGGTATAAGATGTTGCGAGTCACTTCATCATCAAAACGAATATTATTATAGCCTAAGATACACGTGTTAGGTTGGCTAAATGCTTCATGTATTTGTTTTGTGAATTCGGCTTCACATATCCCTTTTTGATTTGCTTTTTGTGGTGTTATTCCAGTTATTAGCACAGCTTCAGGGTTGGGAAGATAATCTTGGGCTATTTGACAATAGATGACTAAAGGTTCTTCAATAATATTAAAATCACTGTCAGTTCGAACACCAGCAAACTGAGCAGGGCGATCTAAAGCTGGATTTATGCCAAAAGTTTCATAATCGTGAAAATAAAAGGTTATCTGCTGTGAGTTATTTTTCATTATTTTATAATTTTTTTGTGTTTTAATTTATTAAATCAAGCCGTTTTGTTTATCGGTTATAGGATGATTTTCAAGTCTGATTTGAAAAATATTAACTAAATATCGATAGTTATATAGTTTTTATTATATCAGATTTAATGAGAGTAATGTGGGATAAAATATAATTATTGGAAGATAAGCTTAAATAAACAAGTGAATATAATAATATATTCACTTGTTTTAAATATCCTAACTTAGTAATAACTATCGAGTTCTTTTAGAAATATTTTTAACTCTTCTATCCATAATTCAGCATTCATGGTTGTACCATGGCCTCGGGTTTTATCACTTGCTGGAATTAGATAATATTTAGCAGCAACAACATCCTTGAGGACTTTTTCCATTAAACCTGTGTTTGGTGGATTTCTTTCATCATCTTCTGAATTGATAACTAACATAAATGCTTTAATTTTTGTTAGCTCTTTTGTTGGATCAAAGTTTCTGGCTGCATCCCATTGATATAAAAAATCATTCGCGTCCATTGTTGTTCGTTCTTTTAACTTATTTGCTAATATTTCTTCTGTTTTCTGGGTGTTGTAAGCTTTATTTTGCCAGGCAATATCACCTCCATTTGTTGCGATATCGTAATAATTATAAACAGTTTGGAATTTTTCAGGTTGTTTGCTATAAAAGCCATTATTCCAATCAGGATCGTCTTTAATTGAATTAATGATCATCTTTCTCATTATCCAATTTCGACTAGACATTGGCGCAGGGGTTGCTGCCATTGCAATTGCTGCTTTCATGTAATTAGGATACATCGTTACCCATTGCCATGTATTCATTCCACCCATCGAGTTACCAATAATAAGTTCAAGATTATCTATATTTAAACCTTTTTTCAAAAGTAGGTATTGAGCATTAACCATGTCGGTATAATCATAATGAGGAAAGTTTCCTTTCAAACCGTCAGAGGGTTTCGAAGATTGACCTGTACCAATAGCATCAGGCAATATTATGAAATATTTTTCAGCATCCAACGGCATTCCTTTATCGAATAAGGCATGACCAAAACTGTCATTAAGCATTGAATCTCCATTGCCAGTTGTGCCATGTAAAACTAATACTGGCTTTCCTTTAGGGTCGCCGATAGTCACATAATGAATTTTCAGGTTTTTAATTGTGTTACCATCATTAAATTTAAGTTTATCAATAATATAATCACCTTCTTTTCGGTTATAGAACTCGGAACAATATCCTTGCGATGCGAAAACAAGAAAAATAAAAAATAGTAGCGCTTTTTTTATATTATTCATATGTGGCTCTCTCCTTCATAATTACGTTATGAATCATATGTGTAAGAGATAGGGTAGGAAGGCAATATTTACGTTGAATGAATTTTTTCCAACGTTAGTTTCTATAATAATTTATTAGATGATAGTCATCCAATAAAAATACGTTTATTTACATTAAATAATTAAATTTGAAAATGAATTTTAAGTATAAACGGAAAGTTCTTTAAGTTAGTAAAAAGGGAATTATCAATTCCCTTTCTTGAAGTTATTTAATAGAATTTTTAGTCTTTGGATGCGCTTTCGATGATATCAGCTAGCTTTTCGAGAGTTAATCTTAAGAACCTTGGCATAGCTTCGATTTCAATCGAGTCCATCAAGTTTTTCACATAGAGCCCTAATTCAGTATCGCCTTCAACAATGAGTCGACGTTGAAAAAATAATGTATCAGGATCTTGTCGTCTAGTTGCTATCATTATTAAGTCATTGGCATTGCCGATGAAGCTTACATCAGGTATTTCTTCGCGGCTAACCACAAGTTTGTTATCAATTAAGCTGACAAACCAGACTAATTGAAGATCGATAACTTGGATTTTGAGCCAACGATTTTCTAAAAAATCTAGCTCGCCATCTTCAAGTGAATGTTTGAATTGCAATTGTAATAATTGTTCAATAGCTCTTTTTTTTACGCTAAAGGGTATACATTGTAATGTCATACCCAACATTTGTGGCGCTTTATCGACAAATTGTGAATGAATTCTTCCTAGAAATTGGTGTTTATTGCCAATCATTTACGCATCTCCAGAGATCATCTTCTCATAAATATCTAAATCGGTATTTAGATGCTCGAAAACTTCTTCACTAACTTCATCACGAACTTTCATTTGAAGTAATGCGGTGCGCTCCGCCCCAATTGCGACTAAACGCATACGTCTTTCTAGATTTTCAGCTTCAAGAGCTTTTTGTTCTAAATCTTTTAAGCCAGTTCGACGTCTTAATGAACCTATAACACGTGAACCAACTTCGTGGATAATTTCTTGATCTAGGCCTTCTTCAGACGTTTCTTGTAAAAGGCTAGTTTGCATTTTTTCAAGACTAACGATAGCTTCTTCAGCCATTTGTCCTTTTACGGTTAATATTTCGTTGTCTTGTTCGGAGTTATCCAAGATCACACTACCTCGTAATAAAATTGGTAACATGATAATAGCGGATATTAATGATACTAATATAATACCAGCAGCAATAAATACTAGTTGATATCTGCCCGCAATAGTTATTGGAATAGATAATACACCGGCTAGTGTTATCGCTCCGCGGACACCAGCAAAAGTAGATATCCATAAATCACGTGTGGTATATGAATTAAATGCTAATGGACGCTTTGTGCCAAATGGCATTGTTGGCATTTTTTTCATAGCCCAAAGCCAAGCAAATCGAGTGCCCATTAATACTATAAAAACGAACAATACAATTAAGCATAGTTGCCATAATTCAATTGATGCATCGGTTTGGTTTTCAGCAAATGTATTTTTTAAAATACTTGGAAGCTGAATACCTAATAGAACAAAAACAAATCCATTGAATACGAACGTTAACATTGACCATGCACTATCAGATTGTAAGCGAGTTGTTAAAGGTGCATTACGCATCATTCCTGAGTGGTTAACTGTCATACCAGCACTTACTGCAGCTAAAATACCGGAACAGTGACATTCTTCAGCAATGATATAAGCGGCAAATGGTAGTAAGAATAATAGTACGATTTGGATTGCGGGATCATTGTTTGTTAGTTGGTTTATTTTACGCAAAATACGAGCATATAACCAAGTGAATATCACCCCAACAGCTAATCCACCTAAAGCAACCACGAAGAAGGATATACTGATTTGTAATAAGTTGAATTCAAATGCACCAGCTGCAATTGCAAGTGCAAATTTTAAGGAAACAAGGCCAGAAGCGTCATTCATTAAGGCTTCACCTTCAATGATTTCCATCTTCTCTTTTTCAATTCGTCCTTTACCGACAATACCACTAAGTGCGACGGCATCGGTAGGTGATAATACTGCTGCTAATGCAAATACGGCTGGCATTGAAATATCTGGTAGCATCCAATGTAGTAAGTAACCCAGAGCAACAATTGATATAACCACTAGAACCAAGGCTAGCCCTACAATTTCTCGTACATTATGGACAAAATCTTTTACAGAAGTTTTACGTCCATCAGCAAATAGTAAAGGAGGAATGAACAGTACAAGAAATAGGTCTGAGTTAAACTCTAAATAAATACCTAATGCGGCAAGAATACTACCTAGTAGTATTTGCATTAGAGGCAATGGGATCTGTATTGGTAACATTTTTATAATGACACCAGAAAGTGATACAATTAATACTATTAGTAATATTGTTGAAAATAGTTCCATAGCTACTCTTTTAGTTATCCCATATATAGTTATCTATTATATAGGATTTTTAAGAATATTTCAGGTTAAAATTGTATAAAATCACTCAAATTTTAAGCAATCTCTATTATTGATCAAAAAAAGTAATAATTTAATTAATGGGCAGGTTAGATGGAAAATTGGCGAAGAGCATTTGTATTACATACCAGAACATACAGTGAAAGCAGTTTGCTAGTCGATTTATTCGTTGAAAATGTTGGGAAAGTAACCATTTTAGCAAAAGGTGCTAGGCGTAAACGCTCTGCATTAAAAGGTGTTTTACAACCTTTTACTCCACTAATTGTTCAATATTCAGGTCATGGAGAAATAAAAACTTTACGTCAAGTTGAGGCTGTTTCCCTTACTTTACCTCTTGTTTCTGTTTATTTATATAGCGCCTTTTATTTAAATGAACTATTACACCGTGTTTTAGTCGCCGAAACCGAAATAACTACGTTGTTTGATGATTATCTAGCAAGTATACAACAATTAGCCCAACAAGTTCCTGCTGAAAACGTGTTACGAGCATTTGAATTGTCCTTACTTGAAAATTTGGGTTATCACGTTGATTTTTTTCATTGCAGTGCAACAGGTGACGATATTGTTGAATCTATGCATTATCAATATATTTCAGAAAAAGGTTTTATTTGTAGTTTGTTACAAAATAGTACCGCTTTCACTGGTGAAGAAGTCTTAGCTTTAGGGAAAAGGCAATTTCACAATATCGATACACTTAAAGCGGCAAAACGTTTTACAAGGATGGCGTTAAAACCTTATGTTGGTGCAAAACCATTTAAAAGTAGAGAATTATTTTTAAAAATATAATTTGTCTTTTAACTTAATTTAAACGGTACTTTATGTAAAATGTATCAGATCTATTCCGTCAACAATGTTGACGGAAAGATGATTAATCATAAATTAATAAACCGGAGGTTTGGCATAATTACCATTATCAGCAGGAAAAGCATTTGGACTTAATTTTTGATAGTTTCTACTATTATCCTCTAACTGGAATATTGCCGTGCCTATTACACCTATATTTGTTGCTGAACCTTCACTATTATGATTAGCATAAGCACTAGAGCTGTCAGAAAAAGTAAAAGCAGCTACTTCATTATTACTTTTACGGAAGCCTTCAATCACAAGTGTGCCATGTGGTCTTAAAATATAGCCATTGTTTGATAATGAACCAGCTTTACCATTAATAACGTCTAATCCATCAATAGTTGCTACAATTTCATAGGTATTAGAAGAGTAATTACGATAGAATAATCGGTAACTTTGTCCTACTTTACCTTGTAACTTAACGTTGTTATTTTGTTTAGTTAATGGCCATTTTTTGCCACGATCATCAAGGAAAGCCATACCAACTCTGCCATTATTCAACATAACTTCTGAAATTGCTTTTCCATTATATTGATGTGCTGAATAATTGATAGTAATAATATCAATAGGGTAAAAACTGGTACGTTTCATACTTACTTGCTGAACATGCGATTCAATGCCATCTCCCCATTGAGTCCCTAAGCTTTTATTAGCACTTTCTGTAACAGTATTAGATGATGCAACACCACTATTACGATAAGATTGGCATCCAGTTACAATTAAAGTTAATAAAGATAAAATAGCGATAAAATATTTTTTATGCATTACTTTCATATTCCTTTATATATTATGTAGTTAAACATATTTATCTTAATACATTATATTATTATATATAATATTTTTTTGCTGGCTATGTTTCATTTCAGCTATTTATAATTAATTATGACTAATTAAGTGTTATTAAATTATTATAATAAAATCTGTGATAAACCCTCGGTATTCTATTTAAAATCCTTAAGATAAGTGGTAGTATACACAACTATTTTTTATGTACGCATGTGCGCTTTCGTGTGGCGCACCACTGTTATAAGGATTTATTATGCCAATTATTACTCTTCCTGACGGAAGTCAACGTCAATTTGATAAGCCTGTTACTGTTTTAGAAGTTGCTCAAAGTATTGGAGCTGGTCTTGCCAAAGCATGTATTGCTGGGCGAGTAAATGGTGAACGTAAAGATGCTTGTGATTTAATTGAGCAAGATTCAACTTTATCTATTATTACATCAAAAGATGAAGATGGGCTTGAAATAATTCGTCACTCTTGCGCTCATTTGTTGGGGCATGCAATTAAACAACTTTGGCCAAATACGCAAATGGCAATTGGTCCAACGATTGATAACGGCTTTTATTACGATGTCGATTTAGATCACTCTCTAACTCAGGAAGATCTTGATGCTCTAGAAAAGCGTATGCATGAATTGGCTAAGAAAGATTATGAAGTTATAAAAGAAGTAGTAAGTTGGGAACGTGCTAGAGAAGTATTCTGGGAGCGTCATGAACCATATAAAATTGCTATTTTAGATGAGAATATTCCAAAAGATTCTACTCCTGCACTTTATCACCATGAAGAATATATTGACATGTGCCGCGGGCCACATGTGCCGAATATGCGTTTTTGCCATCATTTTAAATTACAAAAAATTGCTGGAGCATATTGGCGGGGTAATAGTGATAATAAAATGTTACAACGTATTTATGGCACAGCATGGGCTGATAAAAAACAACTTGATAGTTACTTACAATTTTTAGAAGAAGCAGCTAAGCGAGACCATCGTAAAATTGGTAAACAGCTAGATTTGTATCATATGCAGGAAGAAGCACCTGGTATGGTGTTTTGGCATAACGATGGTTGGATTATTTTCCGTGAACTTGAGGTTTTTGTTCGCACTAAACTAAAAGAATACGATTATCAAGAAGTGAAAGGTCCATTTATGATGGATCGGGTTTTATGGGAAAAAACAGGTCACTGGGGTAACTATAAAGAGTTGATGTTTGTTACTTCATCTGAAAATCGTGAATACTGTATTAAACCGATGAACTGCCCAGGGCACGTTCAAATTTTCAATCAAGGTTTAAAATCTTATCGCGATTTACCACTAAGAATGGCTGAGTTTGGTAGTTGTCACCGAAACGAACCGTCAGGCTCATTACATGGTTTAATGCGTGTTCGCGGTTTTACTCAAGATGATGCACATATCTTTTGTACTGAAAACCAAATTCGCAGTGAAGTTAATAACTGTATTAAAATGGTTTATGACATGTATAGCACATTTGGTTTCAAAGACATTACTGTTAAATTATCAACTCGTCCTGAAAAACGTATTGGTAAAGATGAAACTTGGGACTTAGCCGAGAAAGATTTAGCAGAATGTTTAACTGAAAATGGTATTGAATTTGAGTATTTACCTGGCGAAGGTGCATTTTATGGGCCAAAAATTGAATTTACGCTTCATGATTGCTTAGGCCGTGCATGGCAATGTGGTACTGTTCAACTCGACTTTATGTTACCAGAAAGATTAGATGCAACTTATGTAGGTGAAGATAATGAACGTCATGTTCCAGTTATGATTCACCGAGCGATTTTAGGTTCGATGGAACGTTTTATGGGAATTTTGACTGAAGATTGTGCAGGATTCTTCCCAACTTGGTTAGCACCATTACAAGTTGCCGTTATCAATATTACTGATAATCAAGCTGATTATGCGAAACAATTAACCAGCCAATTACAAAAAGTTGGTATTAGAGCAAAAGCAGACTTGAGAAATGAGAAAATAGGGTTTAAAATTCGTGAGCATACTCTAAAACGTGTTCCTTATATGTTTGTTTGTGGAGACAAAGAAATGGAATCAGGAACAATTTCAGTTAGAACACGCCAAGGTAAAGATCTTGGTAGCTTTGAAGTGAAACATGTTATAGAATTATTGCTTAATGAAATTCATAGTCGTTCATTAGAACAGATGAATTAATGATAAATTACTTTGGAGGAATGAGATATTAAAGTCAGTAAGCGAATTCAGTCAACACGCGCGCACAAAATTAACGATGAGATTACAGCTCGCGAGGTGAGGTTAACCGGCGTCGATGGTGAACAGCTCGGTATTGTTAGCTTAGATGAAGCTTTAAAACAAGCTGAAGAAGCAACGTTGGATTTAGTTGAAATAAGTCCTAATGCAGAGCCACCTGTTTGTCGAATTATGGATTATGGCAAATTCCTCTATGAAAAGAGTAAAGCAACAAAAGAACAGAAGAAGAAGCAAAAGGTTGTTCAGGTTAAGGAAATTAAATTCCGACCTGGTACAGACGAAGGCGACTATCAGGTAAAACTCCGCAGCCTGATACGCTTTCTTGAGGATGGCGATAAAGCCAAAGTTACGTTGCGTTTTCGTGGACGTGAAATGGCTCACCAACAGTTAGGTATTGAAATGCTTGACCGCATTAAAGAAGACTTAGCTGATTTGGCGGTTATTGAATCTTATCCAACTAAGATTGAAGGTCGTCAAATGATTATGGTGTTAGCGCCGAAGAAAAAGTAATGGTTTTCCAAGTTAATTTTTAGTTTCTAAAAATTACACCATTATTTTATTTTTATTAACAATGCGAAGTGGAAATTTATAAAATGCCTAAAATTAAAACTGTAAGAGGCGCAGCAAAGCGCTTTAAAAAAACAGCTTCTGGTGGCTTTAAGCATAAACAAGCTAACAAGAGCCATATCCTAACTAAAAAATCAACTAAGCGTAAACGTCATTTACGTGGTTTGACTACTGTGTCAAAAGGCGATTTAGGTTTAGTAGTGGCGTGTGTTCCATACGCTTAATTATTGATTAATTTTTTAGAGGATATAGTTTATGGCTCGTGTTAAACGTGGTGTTATTGCTCGTGCACGTCACAAGAAAATTTTAAAACAAGCAAAAGGGTATTATGGTGCTCGTTCACGTGTATATCGTGTTGCTTTCCAAGCAGTAATTAAAGCAGGACAATATGCTTATCGTGACCGTCGTCAACGTAAACGTCAATTCCGTCAATTATGGATTGTACGTATCAATGCTGCTGCTCGTCAATGTGGTCTTTCTTATAGTCGTTTCATCAACGGTTTAAAGAAAGCTTCAATTGAAATCGATCGTAAGATCCTTGCAGATATTGCAGTATTTGATAAAAATGCATTCGCTGCATTAGTTGAAAAAGCAAAAGCTGCACTTTAATAGCTTTATAAGAGCCGAGTTATCTCGGCTTTTATGTTTTATAAAAAGATTATTTAAGAGTTAATTATGAATTTAGTTATTTTTCGTTTCTTTTTTAGCTTCAATAATGCTATTCGTTCGTGAGGCAAATAAAAAACGAAAAATAATTATAAAAGCCTCAGAAGAGGCTTTTTTTATGTAATAAACAATAAGCAGGAGAACTGTATGTCTCAATTAGTTGAACTGGTAAGCAATGCCAAATCCGCTATTGAAAATGCTAATGATATTAATGCCATAGAACAAATTCGAGTGGAATATTTTGGTAAAAAAGGCTATTTTACAATGCAGATGGCTTCTTTACGTGATGTTCCCGCTGATGAACGCCCCGCTGTAGGTCAGAAAATTAATGATGCTAAGCAACAAGTTGTTGAGTTATTAAATCAGAAGCGCAACTTTTTAGAGCGTCAAGCTCTTAATGCAAAATTAGCAAATGAAACAATTGACATTACATTACCAGGTAAGTCGCTAGAATTAGGTGGTTTACATCCAGTTACTAAGACAATTAATCGTTTAGTTGAATTTTTTGGAGAACTGGGCTTTGTTGTTGAGACTGGCCCAGAAATCGAGGACGATTATCATAACTTTGATGCATTAAATATTCCTGCTCATCATCCTGCACGTGCTGATCACGATACATTTTGGTTTGATGCAAAACGTTTATTACGCACACAAACTTCTACAGTTCAAATAAGAACAATGGAAAATCAAAAACCGCCAATCCGAATCATTGCTCCAGGTAGAACTTATCGTAATGATTATGATCAAACGCATACGCCAATGTTTCACCAAATGGAAGGGTTATTGATAGATAAAAATGTAAGTTTTACCCATTTGAAGGGGTTATTGCATGATTTTCTTCATTGTTTTTTTGAGGATAATATGGTAATTAGATTTAGACCTGCATATTTTCCATTTACAGAACCTTCAGCAGAAGTGGATATCAAGGCTAAGAATGGCAAATGGTTAGAAGTTTTAGGATGCGGTATGGTTCATCCTAATGTATTACGTAATGTTGGAATAGATCCTGAAATATATAATGGTTTTGCCTTTGGTATGGGAATTGAAAGGTTAACTATGTTGCGTTACGGTGTCACTGATTTGCGTTCTTTCTTTGAAAATGATTTACGTTTTTTAAAACAATTTAATTAATTCTGGAGATCAAAACATGAAATTTAGTGAAAGTTGGCTACGTGAATGGATCAATCCAGAAATTAGTAGCGAAATGTTAGCTGACCAATTAACCATGGCTGGACTAGAAGTCGATGATGTTGAAAAAGTTGCTGGTGATTTTTCAGGTGTCGTTGTTGGAAGGGTAGTTGAGTGTAAACAACATCCTAATGCTGATAAGCTCCGTGTAACTAAAGTCGATATTGGCAAGCCTGAATTACTGGATATTGTTTGTGGTGCACCAAATTGTCGTCAGGGTTTAACTGTTGCTTGTGCAACAATTGGGGCTGTTCTACCAGGTGATTTTAAAATTAAAGCCGCCAAATTACGTGGTGAACCTTCAGAAGGTATGCTTTGTTCTTACTCTGAATTAGGAATATCTGAAGATCATAGTGGCATTATTGAATTGCCTGATGATGCACCTTTAGGGCAAGATATCCGAAAATATCTAAATCTTAATGATGTTATGATTGAGATTAGTGTTACGCCTAATCGGGCTGATTGTTTTGGTATCATTGGTGTTGCCCGAGATATCTCTGCAGTTAACAATATTCCAATGAAACAACTTAATATTGAAAGTGTTCCAGCAACTATTGCTGATACTGTGTCAATTGAAATAAATGAACCTAAAGCTGCGCCACGTTATCTTGGTCGAGTAATAAAAAATATTGATGTTAATGCAACAACACCACTTTGGATGAAAGAGAAATTACGCCGTGGTGGTATTCGCTCAATTGATGCCATTGTCGATATTACTAATTATGTATTATTAGAATTAGGTCATCCGATGCACGCATTTGATTTGGCGCAAATCGATTCAGGAATCATTGTTCGTTATGCTCATCAAGATGAAAAACTTGTTTTATTAAACGGGAATGAAGTCAAACTAAACGATAAAACACTCGTTATTGCCGATCATCAAAAAGTATTAGCAATGGCTGGTATTATGGGGGGAGAAAAATCTGGCGTAACAACTTCCACAAAAGATATCTTCCTTGAATCAGCTTTTTTTGCACCATTAGCAATAACTGGTAAAGCTCGTGAATATGGTTTACACACTGATGCTTCTCACCGTTATGAACGTGGTGTTGATCCTTATTTACAATTATCTGCTATGCAAAGAGCAACTCAATTAATTGTTGATATTTGTGGTGGTGATGTAGGTCCTATCTCTGAAATTACAAACGAAAAAGAGCTTCCTTCTCAAGCTACAATTCAACTACGTAGACATAAAGTGGATCAAATTATAGGTTATGTAATTGAAACTCAAAAAATTACAGACATTTTAGTTAGATTGGGCTGTGAAGTTTCTTATAATGAAAATGTTTGGACTGTTAAATCACCAAGTTGGCGATTTGATTTGCAAATCGAAGAGGATTTAATTGAGGAAGTTGCTCGAATTTATGGCTATAACAATATTCCTAATGTGAATCTGAAAATAGAATCTGTAATGAAGCCAAAACCTGAAAATATAGTCCCTTTGTCTAGAGTGAAAAATTTATTAGTAGATAAAGGTTATCAAGAGGCTGTGACTTATAGTTTTGTTGATCCTAAAATTCAACAACTTCTTCACCCAGAGCAGCATCATATTACATTACCTAATCCTATTTCGAGTGAAATGTCAGTTATGCGTTTATCATTATGGTCAGGGTTATTAGATGCTGTAATATATAATCAAAATCGCCAACAATCTCGGATGAGATTATTTGAAACTGGCTTACGTTTTATTCCAGATGATTCATGTGAATTTGGTGTTCGCCAGGAATTGATGCTTGCTGGTGTTCTTACTGGCACTCTTTATGAAGAGCATTGGTCATTACCTAAACAAAATAATGATTTTTATGATTTGAAAGGGGACTTAGAGTTACTATTTTCTCTTTTAGGTTGTAATGAAAAAATTGTATACCAGAAATCAGAGCTTGATGCATTACATCCTGGACAAAGTGCTGCTATTTACTTGAATGGCGAGCTTATTGGTAATTTTGGTGTTTTACATCCAGAAATTGAAAAAAAATTATCTTTAAATAGTAAAACGCTTGTTTTTGAAATAAATTTAGATAAAATTAATGATAAAAGAGTACCAGTTGCTCATGAGTTATCTAAATATCCGTCTAATAAGCGAGATATTGCTGTAGTTGTATCTAACACAATACCAGCAGCAGATATTATTTCTGAGTGTAAACATGCTGGTGGTGAACAACTTGTAAGAGTTAATTTATTTGATGTATATCAAGGTGAAAACATAGATAAAGATCAGAAAAGCCTTGCTATCAGTTTGATTTTACAAGACAAATCACGTACACTAGAAGAAGAAGATATAACAAACATTGTAAGCAAGTGTGTTATTGCTTTACAAAACCGTTTCAATGCCCTATTAAGAGAATAATAATTATGACATTAACTAAAGCTGATATTGCAGATCGTCTTGCCGATAAATTTGATATTGATCGTCAAGAAGCTAAAGTCCTAGTTGAACTTTTTTTCGAAGAAATTCGTGTTGCTTTAGAAAAAGGTGAACCAGTTAAACTCTCTGGATTTGGTAATTTCGCTGTTCGTGATAAAAATTCACGACCAGGTCGTAATCCAAAAACAGGCGAAAGTGTTGATATCTCAGCTCGTCGAGTTGTCACATTTAGACCAGGTATTAAATTTAGAGAACGAATTGAGAAAAATTTAACGCTATAGTTAAACATTTTTAAATTTCGTTTGATATGTAATAGCCTTCCTGTTGTTATTACAAGATAGGAAGGTTAGTTCTTTTTTCGTTATAAATATTGTAATAATTTGCTAATTAAAGCATAATAACGCCTCTCCAATGGAGGCTCTATGGGTCCTCTTGCAACATTTTTTTGCTCATCAGGTCAGGTCCGGAAGGAAGCAGCCAAAGTAAAAAATATGTGTGTGGGATGTGGCTGATAGGGTCTCCTCCAAAATTCTCTAAATTAATATTGCTTTTAACTTACCATTGTTTTTAATGGCTATTAAATAGTCACTTAATTTATCCTTTCAAAATTTCATATTAAAGAGGTTGTAGAGATGCAACATTTTTGCGATCATATATCAAATTTTATTTATCTTCTTAAGTAAAATTATTCATATTAGAAAAACAGTAATGAGGAATTATTTATGATGCGAGTTGGATTATTTATCCTAACTAACTTAGCTGTTATGTTTGTATTTGGTATTATTTTAAGTATTTGTGGCGTTGATGCTCATAGTACATTAGGATTACTTATATTTGCAGCTATATTTGGTTTTGGTGGGTCTTTTATTTCACTTCTTTTATCTAAAAGAATGGCTTTAAGTTCTGTTGGTGGGAAAATAATTACTAATCCTCGCAACGCTCAAGAGCAATGGCTTTTAGATGTAGTTAATCGTCAAGCAAATGAATTGAAATTAAAAACACCACAAGTTGCGATTTATCAAGCAGAAGATATAAATGCTTTTGCAACCGGAGCAACTAAAAATAATTCTCTCGTAGCTGTTAGCTCGGGTCTTTTAGCCGCTATGACTCAAGATGAAGCTGAAGCTGTAATTGGACATGAAATGAGTCACGTTGCAAATGGTGATATGGTGACAATGGCGCTTTTACAAGGTGTACTTAATACTTTTGTTATTTTCATTTCACGAATTTTTGCTTCAATCGTAACAAAAGCTTTGGAAGATAGAAGTGAAGGATTATCTACTTTTGCTTATTATTTCATCGTAATGATTTTTGAAACTGTATTTGGTATTTTAGCAAGCATCATTGCTATGTGGTTTTCACGTTATCGAGAGTTCCATGCTGATGCAGGCTCAGCAAAATTAGTAGGGTCTACTAAAATGATTGCTGCTTTAGAAAAATTAAAATTGAGTCATGAGCCAAGTGAAGAAGCATCAATTTTGGCATTCTGTATTAATGGTGAGAAGAAAGCTAGATTTTCTCAACTATTCTTATCTCATCCACCTTTAGATAAACGTATTGAAGCATTGCGTAATCAATCTAATATTATTTAATAAATAATATTTAAAAACTTCCATGGCAAATATTAATTGTATTTGCCATTTTTTAATTAAAATTTAATATACCATCCTAATATTTTCTCAGAGAATCTCTCATGTATAGGCAACACACAACTAAATTAGAATTACTTAGCCCCGCAAAAAATATAGAAATTGCAAAAGAAGCTATCTTACATGGAGCTGATGCTATTTATATTGGCGGTCCTCAATTTGGTGCTCGTCATAATGCTGGTAATTCAGTAAGTGATATTGCTAAACTAGTAGAATTTGCTCATCATTTTTATTCTAAGGTTTTTGTAACTTTAAACACAATTCTTCATGACAATGAGCTTGAAGCTGCAAGGCAATTAATTTGGCAATTATATAATGCTGGGGTGGATGCTTTGATAGTTCAAGATATGGGAATATTAGCTATGGATATTCCACCAATCGATTTACATGCTAGTACCCAAATGGATATTAGAACGCCAGAAAAAGCTAAATTTCTTTCCGATGTAGGTTTTTCTCAAATAGTTTTAGCGAGAGAATTAAATTTAACCGAAATAGCAAACATACATCAACAAATTGATGCAAATATTGAATTTTTTATTCATGGCGCATTATGTGTTGCATTTTCTGGTCAATGCTATATTTCTCATGCACAAACGGGGCGAAGCGCTAATCGAGGCGACTGTTCTCAAGCTTGTCGATTGCCATTTACATTAAAAGACGAACAAGGTCGCATCGTCGCTTATGAAAAACATCTTTTATCAATGAAGGATAATAATCAGTCTGATAATTTAATAGAGTTGATACAAGCCGGAGTGAGATCTTTCAAGATTGAAGGCAGATACAAAGATTTGAGTTATGTTAAAAATATAACCGCATTTTATCGTAAAAAATTAGATAATATTTTAGAAAAAAACACAGATTTTGTTGCTGCATCGAGTGGCAAAACTGAACACTTTTTTACCCCAGATCCAAATAGAACATTCCACAGAGGATCTACCGATTATTTTGTTCGAGGTAGACAAGCCAATATTGGTGCATTTGATTCACCCAAATTTATTGGCTTAACAATTGGTGAAATTATAAAAATTACTAAACAATCTATCGTAATAAAATCAGAACAAGCGTTAACTAATGGTGATGGATTAAATGTTTTAATCAAAAGGGAAATTATAGGTTTTAGAGCTGATAAAGTAGAAAAAATTGGTAATAATCATTATCAAGTATTTCCTAATGAAATACCTAAAGCATTATATTCTATAAAATTACCTTATCAAATTAATCGCAATTTAGATCATTATTGGCAACAAATTTTATTAAAAGAATCTAGTTGTCGTCGTATCGGTGTAACATTTAGGCTTAAAAATATAGCAAACGGTTTGGAGTTAATTGCATCAAGTGAAGAGGGTAGTAGCGTTAAAATTGAATTGAAAGGCCCATTTGAGCTAGCTATGCAACAGGATAAAGCTCTCAATAATATAAGAGATAGTTTATCTAAGTTAGGTCAGACAACCTATTATTTAGCGGAGTTAATTATTGATTTAAACCAAGCTTATTTTGTTCCCAACAGTCAATTAAATCAGTTAAGACGAGATATTATTGATAAATTAACTCTAGAACGATTAAATAATTATCGAAGAAATATTCGTAAACCTCAAGTACATCCAATACCGATATATCCTGAACAACAATTAAGTTTTTTAGCTAATGTTTATAATCACAAAGCTCGTGAATTTTATGCTCAACATGGTGTAAAACTAATCGAAAGTGCATTTGAAGCTCACGAAGTTAAAGATGACGTTCCTTTAATGACTACAAAGCATTGTCTAAGATTTGCATTTAATTTATGTCCAAAACAAGCTAAAGGGATTCAAGGAGTTAAGACTAAAGTAACACCAATGAAATTAATTCAAAATAATAATGAAGAATTAATTTTAAAATTCAACTGTAAAGCTTGTGAAATGCAGGTTTGGGGCAAAATCAAAAAACATATTTTAAAAACCCCAGTGCTTGGTAGTGATGTTATTTTACTGATAAATAACGGCTAACGTGTTGATAATTATTAATTTATATCTCATTAATAAAAAATATTAGCGATAAATAGTAATGTAAAAGGTGTTATTTTAGTTCGCAATAATGTTATTATTTAACATAATATAGATTATTAGAACCTTAATATTATGATTATATTAAATATAATTAATTAGGTGCGTAATAATTGAAAATAAGTGATAAATCCTATAACAAATTAATATACTGAGCTACTCAACACAACGCATTTCACATTATGTATACTGAATTAATTTAACTAATAAAATCAATAGATTGATGGTTTATTTTAAATAAACTTAATTTACTTAAAAATGTATCTATATCATCTTTCCATATCGTTATCTTTTATTTGTCTGATCGATTTTTTATTTGCCACATTCTGCTTAGCAGTTTGAAGTAGTTTAGCAAAGCTATCATCTTGTGATAGTTTATTTTCATCTTTATTAATTTCATTTTGAATAGATACAGATGGTAAACCTTTATCAATCTTGGAATCATAAATTTTTTCTTGTCGATTATAAACGGTTAATGATTCAATTTGCGTTGATTGACTTAGTTTATTCGCATTAACGGGTAAAGCTTCAACAACTTGATCATGCACATTTTTAGGAACGTAGCGTGGGATACGTCCTTGTTTTAAAGCCTTTTCATAACGAATATTAACACTTTGCCAACTAACCTCTTTTGGACAAATATGAATCAACACATCAACGCTGTAACCATTATTTTTTAAGTCATTAATTTGTTTTTCTGCTTTATCTATATTTTTGAGTGTGCCATCAATAATAATATTATACTTGGCATCAATAGCTCGTTTTTGTATTTCTTCTTTGATTTCGCTTGCAAATTGATGTGTATATTCTGAAGATTCTTTGCCATATTTTTCATACAATGTTTTGTAGTTTGGGTGACGTTCTCGATAAGAATCTAAGTCAATAATTAGGATGTTATTGCTGTATTCAGTTTGGAGTTTATTTGTAGAGGTAGATTTACCAGCTCCTGGTTGTCCGCCTACAACATAAGCTTTGGGGGTTTGTTGTGATGTCAATTCAGGCTGTTCTATATGAATATCAATCCATATGTCATTAACGATATGATTCTTTTCTTGATTAGATACATGGGATAATTGTTCATTGTTTTTCATATTAATTACTTATATTTATTTTCGATTAACTGGAAAAATTTTAATGCAGCTTCATAATCAATTTCTTCATAAGAAGTATCAGCAATTTTTTTTCTAAATTCTCTTAATTTTTTAATATCTTCTAACATATCTGATGTATATTCATTGCCATAGCCTTTTGCTTTTGAAATGCAAATTCGTACACTGTTATACATTTCTTCCCATAAAAACTCTTTTTCGTCAAAAGTCGCCATAAACTTTTCCTTTTCTGTATTAAATTTATAAACAGTTTAGATTATAGAATATATTTTTAATGGCGTCCAAATGAAAAGGCTCCCTATGCTTTCCTTTCCACTTGGAAGCCCCTCAAAATTTGTTTATAATTCAGCCGTTAATATCACCAAAACTAATTAAGGAGGATAGTATGCGGGACCAAAAAGAACGAGTTTACAGTATTGAAAGATTAACAAGAAATGAGTTTGAGTACGCATTAGAATTAAATTTAATTACACAAGAACAATATGACAACTATCTCCAGGAGCTCAATGAATTAACATCATATATTTATGAAAAGTATAAAGATGACCCAAGTTTTTATCCTGATGATTGGGATAAGATAAATAATTACTATGAAAAAATTGTAGCCTTAGATTTTGTTAGAGACTATATAAAAGAAGGGTTGGAAGACAGTTGGCTTATTGAGATGTGAACAATGAAAGTAGATAATATTAATCAACTTTTCGAGCAGATACAGCAGGTTGATAATCAAGGGACTTCGAATTTTGCACAAACCAATGCAAACTTCCCAAAAAATCCTTATACTCAAGACGTATATCAAGCTGATTTTTTATATGATAAAGGTCATCAAAAAGGATTTTCAGAGACTCGCTGGTTAACTGAAGCTGAAATACAGCTAAATAATTTACAAATAAAACCGGGTGAGAAAGATAATTTTTTTGAAAGTGATTTATATAAAGATAATGAAAAATTACGAAATATTAAATTTTATAACGTTGAACAATTAGATAAAACTTCATTTGATAAACTGCCGCCTGAAATTAAGCCAGAAAAACAGTGGCAGGAAAATTTAAAAGTCGAGCAATTTATAGCAAGTCAGGGAGTTAAGGTGTTACATAACAGCCCATCAAATCCTCGTTATGATCCCAAATCGCATACCATCCATATGCCCGATAAATCCCAGTATGAGACAGCAGAAGGATACTATCATGATATCTTCCATGAAATCGGACACTCAACCAGTCGAGAATTAGACAGAATACCGAAAACGAATGAACAGAAAAGATTATTTACACCCCGAGATGAATTAGTAGCCGAAACATCAGCGATGAAGCTTTGTAATTTAACGCAAATTGCATCAAATAAAAATAATAATTTAGCTTATATTAAGTTTAACTTAGCTAAATTTGGTGACGATAAAGAGGTTCAAAAGGCAGAATTAGGCAAAGCATTAACTGAGTCGGATAAAGTATTGGCATTAACCAAAAGTAAATATTTAACGGCTAAAAAACAGCTCACGACAATATCAAGTAAAATGTTAAATCAGACATTAGATACTCCAGGGAGAAATTTAGCAGAAAAATCTATTATTAACCAGAAAACAACATCGCAAGATATGGAGCTGGGAGATTAAACGATAAATTACCGTCACAATTATTTTATCGAAATTCACTCTTTAATTTTTATACACATTGTTATTTACTTTTTATGTTAATAATTGAATAGTGTTGATAATGTCAATAGCAAAGAGAAGGTCGCAGTCACGCAGTGAACTATTGACAACCCACCAAGTTTTATACTTAAGGAACGCATGACGAGCCTTTCCACTTGGACGCCCTCCAAAATTTGGTTATAATTCAGCCGTTAATATCACCAAAACTACCTAAGGAGAACAGTATGTGGGACCAAAAAGAGCGAGTTTACAGTATCGAAAGATTGACTAAAAATGAATTCAGACATGCTATGGCGGTCAATTTAATTACACAAGAGCAACATGACAACTATCTGCAGGAGCTCAATGAATTAACATCTTATATTTATGAAAAATATAAAGATAGTTTAGCTTTTTATGATGAGGATTGGATTAAAATCAATAACTATTATGAAAAAATTGTAGCCTTAGATTTTGTCAGGGATTATGTAAAAGAGGCGCTAGAAGACAGTTGGCTTATCGAGATGTAAATAATGACAGCAGACAATATTAATCGACTTTTCGAGCAAATACAGCAAGTTAATAATCAAGGGACTTCGAACTTTACACAAACCAATGCAAATTATCCCAAAAACCCTTATACCCAAGAGGTATATCAAGCTGATTTATTATATGATAAAGGTCATCAAAAAGGATTTTCAGACACTCGTTGGTTAACTGAGGATGAAATACAGGTAAATAATTTTCAAATAAAATCGGCTGAGAAAGATAACTTTTTTGAAAGTGATTTATATAAAGATAATCAGTATTATGAAAATATTAAGTTTTATAATGTAGAACAGCTGGATAAAGCATCCTTTGATAAACTGCCGCCTGAAATTAAGCCAGAAAAACAGTGGCAGGAAAATTTAAAAGTCGAGCAATTTATAGCAAGTCAGGGGGTTAAGGTGTTACATAACAGCCCGTCAAACCCTCGTTATAATGCTAAATCGCATACCATCCATATGCCCGATAAATCCCAGTATAAGACTGCCGAAGGATACTATAGCGATATCTTTCATGAAATCGGACATTCAACTAGTCGGGAATTGGGACGAACACCAACGACACCTGTGCAAGCAATAAATTTTTTCAAACGAGATGAATTAGTCGCCGAAACTTCAGCAATAAAGCTTTGTGAATTAACGAATGTTAATAGTAATAAAACCAATAATTTATCTTATTTAAAAGAGTTTTTAAGCAAATTTGGTGACGATAAAGATATTCAGAAGGAAGAGTTAAGCAAGGCATTAACTGAATCAGATAAGGTATTGGCGTTAACAAAGAGTAAATACTTAACAGCTAAAAAACAGCTCACGACAATATCAAGTAAAATGTTAAACCAGACATTAGATACTCCAGGAAAAAATTTAGCAGAAAAATCTATTATTGATCAGAAAATAATATCGCAAGGTATGGAGTTGGGAGATTAAACGATAAATTATCGTCACAATTATTTTATCGAAATTCACTCATTAATTTTTATACACATTGTTATTTACTTTTTATGTTAATAATTGAACAGTGTTGATAATGTCAATAGCAAAGCGAAAGTCGCAGTCACACAGTTAGCGAGCCTTTCTGCTTGGATGCCCTAAAAAATTTGGTTATAATTCAGCCGTTAATATCACCAAACTACCTAAGGAATGCAGTATGCGAGACCAAAAAGAAAGAATTGATAGAATGGAACGACGCTTAAGAAATGAATTTAGACATGCTTTGGCAGTAAATTTAATTACACAAGAACTACATGACAACTATCTGCAGGAGCTCAATGAATTAACGTCTTATATTTATGAAAAATATAAAGATAGTTTAGCTTTTTATGATGAGGATTGGATTAAAATTAATGACTATTATGAAAAAATCATTGAATTGGATTTTGTTCGTAGTCGAACAAAAGAGGGGTTAGAAGATGACTGGCTTATAGAGATGTAAATAATGACAGCAGACAATATTAATCGACTTTTCGATCAAATACAGCAAGTTAATAATCAAGGGACTTCGAACTTTACACAAACCAATGTAAACTATCCCAAAAACCCTTATACTCAAGAGGTCTATCAAGCAAACGATTTATATTCAGATAGCCACAAAAAGGGGTTTTCAGAGACCCGATGGTTAACTGAGGGTGAAATACAAACTCATAATTTGCAGATAAAACCGGATGAGAAAGATAATTTTTTTGAAAGTGATTTATATAAAGATAATCAGTATTATGAAAATATTAAGTTTTATAATGTAGAGCAGCTGGATAAAGCATCCTTTGATAAACTTCCGCCTGAAATTAAGCCAGAAAAACAGTGGCAGGAAAATTTAAAAGTCGAGCAATTTATAGCAAGTCAGGGGGTTAAGGTGTTACATAACAGCACATCAAATCCTCGTTATAATGCCAAATCACATACTATCCATATGCCCGATAAATCACAGTATGTGACTGCCGAAGCATACTATAACGATATCTTTCATGAAATCGGACATTCAACTAGTCGGGAATTGGGACGAACACCAACGACACCTGTGCAAGCAATAAATTTTTTCAAACGAGATGAATTAGTCGCCGAAACTTCAGCAATAAAGCTTTGTGAATTAACGAATGTTAATAGTAATAAAACCAATAATTTATCTTATTTAAAAGAGTTTTTAAGCAAATTTGGTGACGATAAAGATATTCAGAAGGAAGAGTTAAGCAAGGCATTAACTGAATCAGATAAGGTATTGGCGTTAACAAAAAGCAAATACTTAACAGCTAAAAAACAGCACACGACAATATCAAGTAAAATGTTAAACCAGACATTAGAGACTTCAGGAAAAAATTTAGCAGAAAAATCTATTATTAACCAGAAAACAACATCGCAAGATATGGAGTTGGGAGATTAAACGATAAATTATCGTCATAATCACTTTATTGAAATTAGAAATTTTATAGAAATTAATAATTTCTACAAAAAACCAGTTCGCATAATCTATATTATGTTAAATAACGTATATTAAATCAATTAAGTTCATTTATTCGCCACTCACCCTCTATTAACAATTCTAAATCTTTATAAGACTATTCTTTTATCAAGAATTCATTTATATTGTTTAGATTAATTACTTAGTGTAGTTATTTAAAAATTTAATAGTGATTTTCTATTTCTTTTCTTTTTATTGAATAGAAATACAAAAAAAATTGGTCAATTTTTGTTTTATGACAAAATATGGTAACCTTATCACTTCAAATCAACAGCCCTTGTATTTAGGATATTATGCATAGTATTTATAAGACATTACGTTCCAATAGTTATTCTGTTCCGTGCGAATTATGCAGTCTCGGTGGGCTCTGTATTCCGATGTTACTCAATAATACATTAAGTAGTGTTTTAGAACGCAAAAGATCTTATTCAAAAGGCGAAATAATAGTTAAAGCAAAAACGCCATTTAAAAAATTCTTCATCGTTCATTCCGGTGCACTTAAAACATTTGTCACAACTTCTGAAAATAATGAACAAATTAATGGATTTTATCTACCTGGAGATATTGTTGGTTTAGACGCCATTTCAACCAAAGTTTATAACAACAACATTCAGGCATTAAGTAACACACTAATCTGTGAACTGCATTATGATGAATTAATGACATTAATTGATACTAATAAGAATGTTAGAGATTTAATCTTTAGATTATTAAGTGCTGACATTTATAATTATCAAAAATTGGTTCTTTGCTATTCTCAGAAAAAATCAGATGAGCGTCTGGCCACCTTTATTTATTCTCTTTACCTTCGATATCAGCAAAGAGGACATTCTTCTTTAAATATAAAACTAGCAATGAGCCGTGCTGAAATAGCTAATTATTTAGGATTAACGATTGAAACTGTAAGTCGTAATTTATCAAAATTACAAGAGCAAAATATTTTAATAGCTAAAGGTAAATATATTTATATCAATAATTTGGAAGCTTTAATAGATTTAGGAAATTAAATTTATTTATGCTAAAATAACTAAAAATTCATTGTAAGGTTTTTTATATGTTAAGTTTCAAGAAAACAATTATCGCTACAACTGTTGCGCTTATTCCATTTTGTTCTTTTGCTGCTCAGCAATTAACTGAAGAACAAGCAAACAGCATGCAATCTTTTAAAAGCATTACGATTCGAGGTGCTTTTTATACTGATAGCGATTATGTTATGGCTATGTCAAAGGCTGCAGACAATGAAGGAGCTGCTTCTTTTTACATAACAACAACAAATATCAGCCCTTCTAATGATACTTTGCGTATCGTTTATGCAAAATTATACAAAGCAGACGCACCTAAAGCTTTAGAACAACCAGAAACTTTACGTAAATTTGAAGGTGTTTACGAATATCCAAAATCTAAAGCAATTCGCTTAGAACCATTTAATATTGTGCGTATTCGTGGATACTTTCCGACAGATTATGATGTAAATCAAGCTATTGCTAAAGAAGCATCAGCGCAAGGTGCATATGGCTTTTACATAGATTCACGTTCAGAATTAGGCAGTAATATTCAAGTAGCTGCTTATTTATTTAAAAAAGATGCTCCTGAGCGTAAGTTACAACCTGAAAATGCTATTCCTTACGATTCTGAAGCGGGTCAATTAGCATTAGCTAAAGGTGGAGAAGCTGCAATGCAGGTTGAAAAACCTGGTTATTACTCCCCTTCTGCATTTAACGAGAAATATTATGCAGATAAATTTAATAATAAAGTAATTGATAAAACTACAACAAATTCTGCTGCAACTAATAAAGTTACAACAACATCAAATACAGAAACAATAAGTACCGTTGCCACTGAACCTCAAAGAGTAACTCGTTACACTGTCACTCTTCCTGATGGGCGAAAAATTCAGGAACTTAACGATGCAACTGCGGCTAAAATGGTTGCCTTTGATACACTGAAATTTAGAGGTTACTACGTTACTGATCAGGAAATTTCATATCAAGCAGGAAAAAGAGCAATAGAAGCTGGGGCTAAATATTATCATATTGCTCGAGTTGCTCATGATTCTAAAGGGCCAAACATCACTGTATTTGTAGATCTTTACAAATAATCAAAATGGGCGCATAAGCGCCCTTCTTTTTTATCCTTATAATTATATTCTATAATTCAGAAGATACAGTTTCTATTTGTTGTTTTATCCTTTTTGCAGAAATTGGATACGGTGTGCCGAGTTGTTGAGCGAATAAGTTAACTCTAAGTTCTTCTATCATCCATTTAATATTCGTAACATCATTCAATGATTTTTGATTTTCTGACAAACTATTAAACCAACTTTGATATTCGTTTTTCACTTCTTCTATTATATTCATTGATTGTCTATCTTTAGCCACATTAGTTCCTAGCTTCTCTGTCCGTTTTTCTATAGCAGTTAAATAGCGATAAATATCATGGAGTTTGTTATAACCAGTTTTTGCCACAAAACCCTTATAAACTAGCTCATTTAGCTGCGCTTTGATATCAGATAACGCAAATGCTAAAGACAAATCGATACGGCCTTTAAGTTTTTTATTAATATTAAAATGGAGAGTTAAAATTGATTCCACTTGTTTAGCTATATCAACTACAGTTTCATTGATATGTTCTTTGGTATGACCTAACAGTTTTTGATATTGTTCTTGATTGTCAACTTTCTGATTGTACTTCATAATCAAGTAGTCTATTCCACAGGCAATGCAGTCATCAATAAGGTTTAGAACTGTACCGAATGTATTAAAATATAAGCCTAATTTAGATTTATTTGGTAACTTTTCGTGCAAATATTTAATTGGAGATGGAATATTTAAAATCAACAATCGTCTAATCCCGAGCTTGGTTAATCTTTTTTGTTCTTCAAGTGAATTAACCAGTTTAATACTGACCGAATTTTGATTATCAATGATGGCTGGATAGGCTTTAACTGTATAATTATTTTGTTTTTCTTCATAAATACTTGGTAAGTGACCAAAATTCCAATCAATAATATTATCTTTCTCTATTTTGACAGATTTTTTTTGAGTCAGCGATGATAATGCTTCTTGAACTTCTGTTTTAAGATGTTCTTTAATCATCATTAGATCTTTGCCAAAAGCTATTTCTCGTCCCTTATCAACGATACTAAAATTCATTTTTAAGTAATCTGGTACTTGTTCTAATTGCCAATCAGTTGGCTGAATTTTTATACCTGTCATTTTCCTAAATTCATTTTCTAATGTTTCAAGTAATGGATGTTCAATTGAATTAACTCTACTTAAAAAAGCCTCAGCATAGTTAGGTGCAGGAACTAAGCTTTTGCGTAAAGATTTTGGTAATGATTTTATTAAAGCAATAACTAAATCATAACGAAATCCAGGTACTTGCCAATCAAATCCTGTATCTTTTATTTGATTTAATATATTAAGCGGAATAGAAATTGTTACACCGTCACGTGCATTACCTAGATCAAATTGATAAGTTAAAGGTAATTTCAAGTTATTCTGATACCAAAAATCTGGATAATCATTTATTTTTACAGGCTGAGCTGATTGTTTAATCAGCATATTTTTTTCAATATTTAAAAAATCAGGGTCTATTTTTTGTTTGTTTTTCCACCACGTATCAAAGTGTTTTGCGGAAATAACTGATTTGTCTATTCGTTCATCATAAAAATTATAAAGATCATCATCATCAATCAGAATATCCTGACGACGAGATTTATGTTCAAGATCCTCAACTTCATTGATTAATTTCTGATTTTGTTTATAAAACTGGTGATTAGTTTGCCAATCACCTTCAACCAAAGCATTCCGAATAAATAAGGAACGACTTAGTACTGGGTCAATTTTACTATAATTAACTATGCGGTTTGCAACAATTGGTAGACCGAATAAAGTTACTTTTTCATTGGCTAGAGTTGTCCCATTCTTTTTAGACCATCTAGGCTCACTATAACTATATTTAACTAGATGTTTTGCTAATGGTTCAATCCAATCTGCTTCAATTTTAGCAGCCGTTCTACCCCATAGACGGCTTGTCTCAACAAGTTCACTAGCTATACACCATTTTGGTTGATTTTTGAAGATGGCTGAATTAGGGAATATAGCAAATTTAATATTACGAGCACCGATATATTCATGTTTTTCAATTTCTTTCATGCCAACATGTGACAATAAGCCGCTTAATAACGCAGTATGCAGTGAACGATAATCCGCTAATTGACTATTAATCGGAAAAGCAAGTTGTTTAATGGTTTGTCTAATTTGTGTATAAACATCTTGCCATTCTCGAATTCTAAGATAGTTAAGATATTCTTTTTTACACAACCGTCTAAATTGATTACCCGACAAATCTGCTTGTTGATTTGTTACATAATTCCATAAATTGATAAGTGATATAAAATCAGATTCTTTATCAGCAAATCTACGGTGTTTCTCATCAGAAGCTTGCTGTTTATCAAATGGCCTTTCTCGAGGATCTTGTATTGATAGTGCTGCCACAATAATCATAACTTCTTTTATACAACCTAACCGTCTAGCTTCAACTAGCATTCTAGCTAATCTAGGATCAATAGGTAATTGAGATAAAATTCTTCCTATCTCGGTTAAATGATAATGATGATGTTTAGTATAAATCGCACCTAATTCTTCCAATAATCTTATACCATCACGAATGTATCTAGAATCAGGTGCTTCAACAAATGAAAAAGCAGCTATATCACCTAAACGCAATGAAGTCATTTGTAATATAACTGAAGCTAAATTAGTTCGAAGAATTTCAGGCTCAGTAAATTCAGGTCTGGATAAAAAATCTTGTTCATCATATAAACGTATACAAATACCATCTGAGGTTCTACCACAACGCCCTTTTCGTTGATTCGCTGATGCTTGAGAAATGGGTTCAATAGGTAATCGTTGAACTTTAGTTCGATAACTATAACGACTAATTCTTGCTAAACCAGGATCAATAACATATTTAATACCAGGAACGGTCAAGGATGTTTCAGCCACATTTGTTGCTAAGATAATTCTTCGAGCACTGTGTGATAGAAAGATACGATTTTGTTCAGATGCAGATAATCTAGCATATAAAGGCAAAATCTCAGTATGTTTCAGTTCAATTTTCCTCAGTGTATCAGCCAGATCACGTATTTCACGCTCCCCTGTAAGGAAAATCAAAATATCCCCATTACTTTCAAAAGATAATTCATCGATTGCATCTATAATAGGCTGAAAATCATTATTTTTCTCATTTCCATAATCATCATTAAGAATTGTTGGACGATATCTAACTTCGACAGGATAGGTTCGACCTGAAACTTCAATGATTGGAGCATGATTAAAATGATTTGAAAAACGTTCAACATCTATTGTAGCTGAAGTTATGATGACTTTTAAGTCAGGACGTTTAGTTAATAATTGTTTCAAATATCCCAAAATAAAATCGATATTTAAACTACGTTCATGAGCTTCATCTATAATAATAGTATCATATTGAAGTAATAATTTATCTTGCTGAATCTCTGCCAGTAAAATTCCATCAGTCATCAATTTCACCAAAGTAGTTTCGCTGACATGATCAGAAAATCTGACTTTATAGCCCACTAAGTTGCCTATTTCTGTTTTTAATTCCTCAGCAATACGATTGGCAACTGAACGAGCTGCTAACCTTCTCGGTTGGGTATGGCCAATAAAACCTTTAACACCTAAGCCTAGTTCCAAACATATTTTAGGTATTTGTGTCGTTTTTCCTGAACCTGTTTCACCGGCAATAATTACAACTTGATTATTTTTAATTACTTCAGCTATCGCCTCTTTTTTATCAACTACTGGTAAATTATCTGGAAAATCGATATGTTTAGGTAGCGATTGTAATCGAACATTATAATGTTCAACAGCTTGTGTAATCGCTTCTTCGATGGTATCTGAATTTTGATTTTTGTTTGAAAGCTTTCTTATTTTATGTTGATCTAAGAAAGTCATTGATTGAAAAAATTTAATTTGCTGTTGAATTAACATAAAGAGTAAAATGTAATTATTAAATTTTAATTAAAGTGATTATATCAAATTTAGCCAACTATTAGGAGTTAAGATGAAAAAGACTTTACTATTAATAATGCTTTTTACTGGAACTTTCGTGATGAGTGGTTGTGGAGAATCTAAGAATGTTAAAGCTGAAGATTTAATGCACCATCGCTTTGTATTGATTAAAGCCAATGGTCAAGATATTTCAGCAGATAAAAACGCTGAGCTTGAATTTGGTGAAAACATGAATATTTATGGAAAAATGTGTAATCGCTTTGTTGCAAAAGTAGAATTGGAAAACGAAACGATCAAAGGCCCTGGTGTTAGTATGGCAAAAATAGCTTGTGATGATGAGCAATTGAGTAAGTTAGATGATACCATCGCTCAATTAATTCAAGACGGAGCATCAGTCAGTTTGGACAAAGAACAATTGACTTTAAAAAATAAAGATATTGAACTAATTTATCAACTTAAAGATTTAATGTAATTTTAAAAGGCATTTTTTATCACAAACTTGCTAAAAATTTAACCAAAAAAGATGTTTTAGTTTTTTCTATCTCAATTGATGTCTAGTTTTTTGATAAAAAACTTTATTTAAAATGTCGTTAAGACTATAATAAAAAAAGTTTTTAAGAATGGTTTATATTGATGAGATTACCAAATTCTTTAGATATTGCTTTTAATAAGAGTAACTTTTTAAAGTTACTCTTCCCTTTTTATACCAATGCGCTGGCATTGGTTTTTTTTGTTTAAATATTTATATTTAAAACCATTTATTTAAATTTGAACATTAACTTTAACAACTAGTAGATAATATTATGAAAAAGACAAAAATCGTTTGTACCATAGGTCCAAAATCAGAATCAAAAGAGATGCTAACTAAATTATTAAATGCAGGCATGAATGTAATGCGTTTAAACTTCTCTCATGGTGATTATGAAGAGCATGGTAATCGAATCAAAAATTTACGTGAAGTAATGCAAGAAACAGGCTTAAAAGCTGCCATCATGTTAGATACTAAAGGCCCAGAAATTCGTACTATTAAGCTTGAAGGTGGTAACGATGTATCACTTGTAGCAGGCCAAACTTTCACTTTTACTACTGATGAAAATGTAGTTGGTAATTCAGAACGTGTAGCCGTTACATATAAAGGATTTGCTCAAGATCTTAAACCAGGTAACCGTGTATTAGTTGATGATGGTTTAATCGCTATGGACGTTCAAGAAATCAAAGGTAACGAAGTTATTTGTAAAGTTTTAAATAACGGTGACCTTGGTGAAAATAAAGGTATTAACTTACCTGGTGTTTCAATCAAATTACCTGCACTAGCTGAAAAAGATAAAAATGACTTAATTTTCGGTTGTGAACAAGGTGTAGATTTTATTGCAGCATCATTTATCCGTAAACGTTCTGATGTTGAAGATATTCGTGCTCATCTTAAAGCTCACGGTGGTGGTGAAATCAAAATCATTTCTAAAATTGAAAATCAAGAAGGTCTAGATAACTTTGATGAAATTTTAGAAGCATCTGACGGTATCATGGTTGCTCGTGGTGACCTAGGGGTAGAAATTGCAGTTGAAGAAGTTATTTTTGCTCAAAAAATGATGATTAAAAAATGTAATAAAGCTTCAAAACCAGTTATTACTGCAACTCAAATGTTAGATTCAATGATCAAAAATCCACGCCCTACTCGTGCTGAAGCAGGCGACGTTGCTAATGCAATCATTGATGGTACAGACGCTGTTATGCTATCAGGCGAAAGTGCTAAAGGTAAATATCCATTTGAAGCAGTTAATGTGATGGCTACTATTTGTAAGCGTACTGATGGTACTATTCCAGCTAAACTAGAGCTAACAACAAAAGAAGAAACATTACGTATTACTGCTGCTGTATGTTGTGGTGCTGTTGAAATCGCAGAACGATTAAATGTACCATTAATTGTTGTTGCTACTCGTAGCGGTAAATCAGCTCGTGAACTTCGTCATTACTTCCCGACAGCTCGTATTTTGGCTCTATCTTCAAGCCAAAAAACTGTCAATCAACTTGCCTTATCTAAAGGTGTTGAGCCTATTTTAATTGATGCAATTAATTCAACTGATGATTTCTACCGTTTAGGTAAAGAAATGGCTGTTAAAATTTGTAATGTAAAACAAGGTGATACAATTGTTATGGTATCAGGTGCATTAGTTCCTAGCGGAACAACTAACACAACTTCTGTTCACCGCATCTAATCACATTTAATTTTGTTTAAATGAATGATAAAAAGCTAGCTATATGCTAGCTTTTTTTTTATCTTACGTTATTCTGTAATAAATCAAATTAGCGGAATGGGCATTACAAAAAATGATAATAGAAAATGTATATTTACCAAAAGAACTAAGTTGGTTATCATTTAACCAACGGGTGTTACAAGAGGCTGCTGATGAAAGTAATCCTCTCATAGAACGAATCCGTTTTTTAGGTATCTACTCAAGTAATCTTGATGAATTTTATAAAGTCCAATTTGCAAATTTAAAAAAATATGTCCTTATTGAGCAAGAACAAGCTCAAGCAACATCAAATGCTAAACATTTATTACGCCAGGTTAACCAAAAAGTCATTCAACTTGAATTACAATTTGATCAGCTCTATAACGAGCTATTGTTAGAAATGGCAAGGAATCAGATTTTCTTAATAAATGAAAGACAACTTACCACTTACCAAGAAAATTGGATAAAAAATTATTATAAACAAAATTTAAGGCAGTATATTACCCCTATTTTGTTAGATAGCCATACTGAGTTGATTCAATTTTTAAAAGATGATCATGCTTATTTAGCTGTTGAAATTATCTGTAAAGATAGTATTAGCTATGCATTACTTGAGCTTCCTACCGATAATGCGCCTCGGTTTGTTTTATTACCTTCAGAAGTTTCAACTAAAAATAAATCAATTATTTTTTTAGATAACATTTTACGTTACTGTTTAGCGGATATTTTTAAAGTCTTTTTTGATGCGGTAGAATTAAATGCTTATTCAATAAATATTAATCGTGATGCTGAATACGAATTAAATACCGAACTTGATAGTTTACTTGAGTTAATGTCTCAAGGTTTAAAACAGAGGTTAACTGCTCAGCCAGTTCGTTTTACATACCAAAAAGATATGCCAAAGGCATTATTTGAATTATTGATAAATAAACTAAGATTAACTGAACAAGATGCAATGCCTGGTGGACGTTATCCCAATTTCAAAGATTTAGCAAATTTTCCAGATCTTGGTGTCAAAAACTTACTTAATAAACGCTTACCAAGCCTTGCTTATAATCGATTCAAGAAATTCAGAAATGCTTTTGCAACAATAAAAGACCGAGATGTATTGCTCTATTATCCTTACTATTCATTTGGACATGTGCTTGAAATTATGCGACAAGCGTCATTTGATCCTGCTGTTACCCATATTCGAATGAATATTTATCGAGTAGCTAAAGATTCCAGATTTATTCATGCTGCTATAAATGCAGCAAACAACGGTAAAAAAGTCACGGTAGTGGTAGAACTGCAAGCTCGATTTGATGAAGAAGCAAACATAAAATGGGCTAAAAGGTTAATTCGTAGTGGTATAAAAGTTATCTATTCACAACCAAAACTTAAAATTCATGCCAAACTATTCTTAATCGATCGTAAAGAAGACGATCGAATTGTCCGTTATGCTCATATTGGTTCAGGTAATTTTAATGAAAAAACTGCACGTATTTATACAGATTTTTCATTATTAACGGCTGACCCTGCGATTACCGATGAAGTTATCAAAGTATTTAACTTTATTGAAAACCCATTTAAACCGGTAACTTTTCATCATTTATTAGTTTCGCCACAAAATACACGATTACGCTTTCATGAATTTATTGAAAGAGAAATCAATAATGCCAAAGCTGGGAAACCTTCAGGGATCTATCTTAAACTCAATGCAATAACTGATAAAGAGATGATAAATCAACTCTACAAAGCTTCTTGTGCTGGCGTAAAAATACGCATGATTGTGCGAGGTACCTGTATACTTGTTCCTCAAATTCCTAATTTAAGTGAAAATATCTATGTAACCAGTATTGTTGACCAGTATCTCGAACATGCTCGAGTTTATATTTTCGAAAATGACGGTAATAAAGATACCTACATATCATCTGCCGATTGGATGCCTAGAAATCTTGATAACCGTATTGAGGTTGGCGTAAAAATATTTGATCTGACATTAAAATCCACTATTCATAATATTTTCAATATTCAGTGTAATGATAATGTCAAAGCTCGAATTATCGATAAAGATAATATGAACAATTACGTCCAAAGAGGTAATAAAAAGAAAGTAAGAGCACAACGTGCAATTTATGATTATCTAAAACAATTAGAATCAGCAAGTTAAGGATTTGAACGTGAATAAATTTGATGAATATGCAGTTATTGATCTAGGTTCGAATAGTTTTCATATGGTCATTGCACGTTGTATTAATGGTGCAACACAAATTATCTACAAAAATAAAAAAAATATTCATTTAGCTACCGGTTTAAATGAATTCTATGAGCTAAGCGAGACAAGTATTAAACGAGGTATTGAATGCCTTGCACTCTTTGCTGAACGGCTGAATGGATTTCCCCCGGAAAATGTTCGAATTGTTGCAACCTATACGTTACGTATCGCCACTAATCGGCATAAATTTCTAGCCCAAGCGGCTAAGGTTCTACCCTACCCAATTGAAATTATTTCCGGACAAGAAGAAGCCCGTTTAATCTATTTAGGTACCATGACAGCCGAATCAACCGCCGAAGATGATACCAAATTTGTTATTGATATTGGTGGTGGATCGACTGAAATTGCCATTGGTCGAGGAAACGATCTCAAACCATTTATTGTGGCAAGTCGACCAATGGGCTGTGTCACTTATACTAAGCAATTTTTTCCACAAAAGACCATTGACCGATATTCCTTTTTAAGAGCCAAACTGGCAGCAGAACAACAAATTGAAAATCTTATTACCACAATAAAAAGACAAAATATCAGTGTCGCATTTGGTACTTCCGGCACAATCAAAAGTATTTACAAAATATTATTAGATTTAGGTGTCAGCGACGGTATCATTACGCCTAAACGCTTGGATGATTTAATCAGTTATATCTTAGAATTCAAGTCTTTTCATGAAATTGACTATCCATCACTTTCTGAAGAAAGAAAAAACGTTTTCGTCAGCGGGTTAGCAATATTTAGTGGCGTTTTTAACGCATTAGGCTTACAAGAGCTTCAATTTAGCCCATGTGCATTACGTGAAGGAGTTTTGTATGAACTGATCGACGGTCCAAATTATCGAGATATAAGACAAACAACAGCCGAATCACTCTCTCAGCATTACAACATAGATGAACGTCATGCTAAACAAGTGGTGAAAACGGCAAAGTATCTTTTTTCACAATGGAAAACACAAACTTCGACTAATATTCCGCAACATTTAGAATCTATCCTCTATTGGGCAGCGCAGCTCCATGAAGTGGGACTGAAAATAAATTTTTCATCAATTCACAAACATTCGAGTTATATTCTGTTAAATAGTAACCTACCCGGATTCAATGAAGAACAACAACTTTTATTGTCTACCCTTGTTCGTTATCACCGAAAGTCAATTAACATTGATGAACTGCCCTACTTTAGTTTATTCGAATACAAACATATCATCTCGTTATTGCAGATTTTGCGGCTTGCCGTTTTATTTAATAACCAGCGTAATAACGATCTGGATCTCACTGCATTTAGATTAAAATTAAACAGTGATAAATTGAGCAAACTGACGATAGAACTCAACGAAAAGTTTGTTGAAAATAATAAGTTAATCTTGCTTGATTTAGAGCAGGAGCAGAAATATTGGAAATCGGTTAATGATTGGAAATTATCGATTGAAATGTTTTAATCACTCAAAAAAAACCGCCAGTTTAACTGGCGGTGATAAGCTAGGCTTTTAGCCTAATCCAATGATTTTCCACCATAAAATACCAATAGTGAAAACAATAATTAAATTTACTACGCTACAAATGAAACCGACTTTCCACCATGTTTTAACCGGTACAAAGCCTTCAGCAAACAGTAACGGGTTACGAGCATTAGCAAATTGGGTAAGCGAACCAAAATAGTTAGTACAAATAACTAATGCAAAAATAGCAATCATTGTCGGTACACCAAGTGCTACAGCAACCGTTAAAAATACGGGAAATAAAGCAGCGATATGCGCATTACCACTCGCAAAGAAGTAATGCAGATAAACATAGGCTACACACAATATAACAATGACTAAAATCCAGCTACTATCCCCTAAGTGACCTTTAACGGCATTACCAATTGTATCGCCCAACCATTTAGTTACGCCAAGTTTACTGACTTGCCCAGCCATCATTAATAATGCAGCAAACCAAATCAAGGTATCCCAAGCGGCTTTTTCACCTTTAATATCCTCCCAACTAAGAACGCCAGTTAAAATTAAAATTGTCAAGCCGATAAATGCAGTAGTGGTTGCATCAATACCAAAATTATTACCAAAAATCCAAAAACCTAACAGTAAAATAACAGTTGTACCCATAATAATTTCTTTACCGGTTAGTGATCCCATTTTTTTAAGTTCAACTTTGGCTAAATTAGGCGCTTCCGGAGTCTTCTTAAGTTCAGGATTAGTAAAAAAATAGATAACTAAAGGAATAACAATAAATGAGACTAAGCAAGGAACGATCGCAGCCAAAAACCATTCTCCCCAACCCAAAGTAATGTTAATTTTTTCAGCATTGGCAACTAATTTGGCTGCCAGCAAGTTGCCGGTAAAAGCGGTTAAAAACATTGCTGATGTAATATCATTTACATGACTAATGTTTAACATTAAGAAAGTGCCAATACGATTTCTTGATTCATCTTTTGGATTTGACTTAAAATTGATCGCTAATGCTTCAGCGATTGGATAAATCACACCGCCAGCACGAGCTGTCGTACTAGGAATAGCTGGAGCTAATGCCATATCCGTTACCGACAGGCCATAGGCTAAACCTAATGTATTTCTACCTAAAAGTTTAACTAGATAATAAGCTATACGCTTACTTAACCCTGTTTTGATAAAACCACGTGCTATCATAAAAGCAATAACGATAAGCCAAATAAGGCTACTGTTTAATTCGCTTAATGAAATTTTAATCGCCTCTGTCGCTGTTGCTGCCCCTGATGGTCTTAGAACCGCAAAAACCGTTATCGCTAATAATCCAATTGCACCAATTGGCATAATTTCAGCGACAATACAGGCAATAGTAGCAACAAAGATGATACTTGTGTGCCAACCTTCAATACTAATTCCTTCTGGCGGAGAAACAAATTGCCATAATATTGCTGAAATAACAGCAATAATTATGAGCGGTAACCATTTGACAGGTGGTTTTTTCACTGTGTTCATAGTATTTTCCTTTTTAATTAAAAATGACTTAATTTAATTCATAATAAAAACGATTCAGTTTGATATAATCTTTTCGTTTCCAATAAAATGTTAATGTAAAACATAATGTTGGCTAATTAGCTGAAAAGCAAAATTATCAGTATTAACTAGTTCGATTGTTTTATTTTTTAAAACAAATATGGCTGATAAACTCGGATGTTCAATCAAATATTTACTAGCTTTTTTAACCCCTAATCCATAGAGAATAGTTGAAAAAATATCTCCTTCAAGCGACGTATCTGAAATTACCGTTACACTTTCTAATTCATTATCTAACGGGTAACCGGTTGAAGGGTTGAATATGTGATGATAACGGTGATTATTTAAGGTAAAGTAACGCTCATAAATCCCTGATGTAACAACAGATTTATTATTAACTTGAATAGTCCCGGCCAATTGATTGTTGAGTGAAAATGGCTCTTTCAAACCTATTTGCCAATTGCCATTCCTATCTAAGGGTGATTTGCCTAAAGTTAAGACGTTACCACCTAAATTGATAATAGCTTGATGTATGTTATTTTGCTGTAGGACTACTTTAACTACATCTGCTATGTAGCCTTTGGCTATAGCACCTAAATCAATTTCCATTCCCTTTTTTTTCAAAAAAACTGCACAAGTTTTAGGATCAAGCTCAATTTCGCTAGGATCGGTTAATAATAGTTGATCATAAATTTGCTGTGGGGAGGGAACTTGCTGGCCTTGAAAACCGATTTTCCATAATTTGACTAAAGGACCAATAGCAAAATTGAAACAACTATTGGGCATTAAACTGACTTTATAAGCTTGCTCAATAAGCGAAAACACAGCACGGCTAACGATAACCGGATGTTTACCCGCAGCAGCGTTAATCGACATAACTTCTGAATGACTGCGGTTAACGGTCAATTTATCTTCAAGTAATTTTATGGTGTGAAACACCCTATGAGCTACGGCTTCATTAGGCTCATAAAGCGTTAATGAAACCGTGGTACCCATTAATACTTGAGTATATTCATGGCTTGAATTAAGCATTTTAAACAAGCTTAAGTCATATTAGTCAATTAATGATTAATGTAATCAGTGGCTTTTCTACCTGCCTGCATACCAAATATAATGATATCAGCAACAGCGTTTCCACCGATACGATTGGCACCATGAACACCACCGACCACTTCGCCAGCAGCAAATACGCCTTGTATTACATGTTTATCCGTATCTAAAACTTGAGTATCGGTATTAATCGTTACCCCACCCATAGTATGATGCACACCCGGAGCAATCTTAATCACATAAAATGGTCCTTTGTTAATAGGATGTCGCATACCAGTCGTTCGACCAAAGTCTTCGTCACGTTTTGTTTCAGCGAACTGATTATAACGCTCAACAGTTTGAGATAAAGTATTGCTATCAATTGAGAGTTTATCAGCAAGATCTTTAATCGTATCAGCTTGAACGACTAAATCATGTGATACATATTCTTCAACAGCTTTGTTTTCATTACGTACTTGTTGATCAAATAGAATATACGCATAATGCTCAGGTAATTTAATAATTTCTGCTGAAACTTTATCACGAGTATCTAACTCATTGACAAAGCGTTGCCCTTTTTGGGAGACCAGTATCGCCCCGCCACCACGAATTGATTCGGAAATCAAATACGAAGTTGTTTGCTCAACAGTTGGATGAATCTGAATTTCTTTCATATCCACTGTGCCTGCTCCGAGTTTTTCTAGAATCATAATTCCGGAACCAGTAGCACCTTTATGGTTAGTGGTAACAAATCCTTTCAGATCTGGTCGATATTTTTCAACCATTTCACGATTTGCACTAAATCCACCAGTAGCAATAATAACCACTTTGGCTTTAATTGTTTGAACGGAGCCGTCTTCTTCACTGACTTTAACTCCGACAACTTTATGATTCTCAGTTAATATTTCAGTTACATTGGTATCAAGCATGACTTCAATACCACGTCGGTTGATATTTTTTTGCAATCCACTAATTAAAAATCCGCCAACAGCAGCGCCACTTGCCGGGCGATGCGTACGGTCAATGCTCATGCCCCCCGTTGTTGTGATACCACTAAGTTCGATTCCATTATTATCTAACCAGTCAATGGCATCAGGAGCATTTTCAACAAAATAACGAAGTAACTCAGGATTATTTTTGTTTTTACCACCTGTTAAGGTTTCTTTATAGAACAGATCTTTACTGTCCACAATGCCTTTAAGTTTTTGGAATTTAGTTTCGGCTGCATTCATACCGGCAGAAGCTTTATTTGTATTGCCACCAATAACCGACATTTTTTCAACCACAACTACACTTGCTCCTAAATCATGTGCTTGAATAGCGGCTGCTAGTCCAGCGCCACCACTACCAACAACCACCACATCATAAGCTTTATCATTAGGATCACCACCCTCAGCAAGGATAGCTTCTTTATTTGATTTCGCCATAGCTTTCGTTACGGCTTTTTTGAACGCTTCACATTGTGATGTCGCGCCGGAAATTGCATCGACGTGAGGACTATTAGAGTCAATAATACGATGTTTGATTTCAGAAAAGTTGTTGACCACTTCACTATCAAAATCATTAGCATTGAGCAATTGCATGTCTTTAACAAAGTCATTACCTAATTCAACATTAATTAAGTATTCATAAGACTCATCATTAACCTTTTCTTGATAATTGCCCGGCTTGAATTTTTTTACATTAAGATTCACATCACGAATCAAGCTTTCAACCAATGAAAAGTGCCATAGTGGCTCAGGTATATTGAGTTCTTCACGTTTATCACTATTGATGAAGAGTTCAAGTTTCTCCCCTTTTTCGACTCGACTAAGCCAATCAGGATAAGCAATACATGCCCGACCAACTGCAACCAGATCAAAGCCGTTATCCATAGCTGCTTCGACATCACTTATATTAACCACATTACCGACACCAACAACCGGAATTTTAGCTAATGTCTGTGATCGAATTGCTACATATTTATTAATTAAAGGCGTTGGATCATTAGTTTCAACAATAGATGGTCTTAAGATCGCCCCCATAGAGAAGTGAACGTAATCAAGTCCCTTTTCAGCCAATTTTTCAAGTAAGTACATCGAATCATCAAAACGAATTCCAGGTACTTCTAATTCTTCCGGCGAAAAACGATAACCAACAATAAAATCAGGATTGGCATACTCTTTAACCATATTATGAGTAATATCTAGAACAGCCAATGGGAATCGAGCTCGATTATCACGGCTACCACCCCATTTATCAGTTCGTTGATTTGAGTTAGGTGAGTAAAATTGTTGAATTAAGTAGGTATTAGCGCCATGAATTTCGACCCCGTCAAATCCAGCTTGGATCGCTCGACGAACAGCTTGACCAAACTTATCAATCATTTCATCAACTTCATCTGCCGTCAATTCAATTGGGGTCGCCGCGCCCGGGCGTGGTGCAGCTATCGCACTTGGCCCAACTGGGGATTGTCCACCAATAAGTTTAGGCTCAACCATACGGCCACCATGATAAACTTGGATAACCGCTTTGGAGCCTTTCTCTTTAATGGCTTTAGCGATCTTCGCTAACCCTTCTATTTTATCATCATTATCTAAACCAATCGCACCGGGAAACGCTAACCCTTTATTGTCAACAAATCCACATTCAACAATAATAGTGCCAATTTCACCCGCTCTTGCTCGGTAATATTCAATTAAATCATGCGTAACAGAACCTTCGTAAAACCCTGAACAAGTAGTCATTGGTGCCATCATAATACGATTTTTTAGGGAAACACCATTGGGTAAGATTACTGGTTTAAAAATATCTTCGTTTTTCATATTTCATTACCTAATCATTAATATTTAAATGTTAACGTGGATCATAACATCCGAAATTTTTCTTCTCCACTTACATAAGTTTCATTAGTCGGAAAATATCATTTTTTCGACAAAAATTTATTCAAATTTATTAATAATTTATAAAACAATCTATGGATATAACAAAAAGAATTGTCTGTTTTTTATGTTATTTTGAAAGTGTTTGCGTACAATACTGCATAAACCTGTCTAAAAAAAAACACTATAACTATTTCATTTACTTATATTTTTTTTAACTTCTATCACTTGTACTTTATTTTTATTCGACTAAAATGCTTACCAATTTTAGAAAAGAGAATTTGATTATGCTTGTGGTCCATACAAATAAACCAATAATAAAATTGAATTGTCTTTTTATTTTGAATATTCATCCTCCTTTATGGAGGATTTTTTATATCTATAAATTCAACCTTCCAATTTTATATCAAATTACTAAACAATACCACTTCCAGAACAGCCATAAACAGGAGATACCATGAAACCTTTGATCCCTTTTTATAACCCAAGTATTAGCTATGAAGATAATTATGCTAAAGGACCTTTTGGACTTTTTGCAGAATTAGACAAAGCAGAACAAGTTTCAACTAAATCAACCAAGTTCTTAAAAGTTGATGTTAATTTACCATTTGGCCAACCCGCTGGACCTTTATTAAATGCAAATTATATTAAAGCAGCATTTGCTTATGGATTCGATTTATGTGTATATAAAACGGTAAGAACAAAATTACACAAATGCCATCCGTTACCTAATGTTTTATCTGTTCATCCCAAAGGTAAACTTACGTGTAATTTAGACACAGTTTTAGCTGATACTAATTATAGCCAACCTCTTTCAATCACTAATTCATTTGGGGTTCCATCATTTGCTCCTGATATATGGCAACCAGATATGGCTGATGCTGTTAAAGCTGCTGGTCCAGGACAATGTGTTATTGGTAGCTTCCAAGGAACTCAAGGTAATGGAGTGATAGAACAAGATTATGCATTAGCCGCTAAATTAGTAAGAGAAACCTATGCACCAATTTTAGAAGCTAATTTAAGTTGCCCGAATGAAGGTGCAAGTAAATTACTTTGCTTTGATGTAGATAGAGTTGAAAGAATTGTTAAAGAAATTAAAAATGCTGTACCTGACCGCCCTCTTATCCTGAAATTAGCTTACTTCCCAGATGATGAAAGAATCGTTTCATTATTAACTCGTATTGGAAATATAGTTGATGGGTTAAGCGCGATTAATACGTTGTCAGCAAAACCTGTTGACGCAAATGGTCATCCAGCTTTAGGTGAAAATCGAAAAGAAGGCGGTATCTGTGGCGATGCAATTCGTTGGGCTGGCTTAGATATGGTTAGTCGACTCGATAAATATCGTAAACAAATGGATTTAAAATTTGCAATTATAGGTGTTGGTGGAGTTAGTAACAGTGAACATTATCATCAATTTATAAAAAATGGTGCTGATGCTGTAATGAGTGCAACAGGTGCGATGTGGAATCCGTTACTTGCTATTGAAATAAAAAAGAGTTTGAAATAATAGTAAAAAATAATACATCGCAATAAAGAGCTAATACTTTTGTTACAGGGTAACTTATTTACCCTGTTTTCTCTTAATTTCAACCTTAATATTGATCACTTTTTATTAAAATAATAGTAGCCAAAAACGACATGAGCAAAAAACACAGTGGCTAAGATTATTCTAACATGTAAAGAATTAAAAATAATAAAAGGAATAAGTAGCACAACAAACACCATTGCCAACATCTTAAATAAACTTGACTTGGTTGCCTTCTTTTCAATTAGCATTTTTTGGATATAAGTTTGATAGTAACTAGTTTGTGTAAAATAGTTATAGAGGCGCTCTGAACTATTTAACCATAGATATGCAGTAAGTAAATAAAAAGGTACTGTAGGTAATAAAGGAATAAAAATACCAATAGTTCCTAAAGCAAAAGAAACTCCACCTAGAACAACAAATATCGATTTTTTTAGCATGTCTAAATCAATTTAATTAATATTCATAGGATATCGAAGATAGCACAATTATAATAAACAAGGAAAGTATAAAGAAAAATAAGAATTGGCGGAACGGACGGGGCTCGAACCCGCGACCCCCTGCGTGACAGGCAGGTATTCTAACCAACTGAACTACCGCTCCGCTTTTTAGATACTTTAATGTGGAACATCAAAGTAGGCGTGATGTTAAAGATTATTTTTATTTTCGTCAATAAAATTTTTAAAAATAAAGTTCAATTGAATAGAAAACAATCATTAATGTGCTTTAATGTGCTTTCCATAATGCCCCGCCACTTTTTTTATCAATCTTTTCTAAAATTGACTCGTGAGCAGAGAGTTCAGATTCATTTGCTTTAATTATCTTTAAAGGAGTTCCATTACGTTCAATTTTCTTGACGGTATTATTTGACATTGATAATGGATTATCTTCAGCGCTGAATGCTAACGTCGTTTGCCCCCCTGTCATTGCTAAATAAACTTCAGCTAGAATCTCAGCATCAAGTAAAGCGCCATGCAGTGTACGATGTGAATTATCAATCTGATAACGCTCACATAGTGCATCTAGATTATTTCGTTTACCAGGGAAAAGCCGCCGAGCCATAGCTAGTGTATCAGTAACAATACAATGTTCGGCTGTTTTAAAATTTAAACCACAAAGACGAAATTCATAATCCATAAATCCGACATCAAAAGATGCGTTATGAATGACTAATTCAGCACCATCAATAAATTTTATAAAATCATGTGCTATATTTTTAAATATTGGTTTATCTTTAACAAATTCATTACTTATACCGTGAACTCTAAAGGCTTCTTCATCAATTAAACGTTCTGGATTGATATAAACATGGAAATGATTGCCAGTTAGTCGCCGATTTAATACCTCAACAGCACCAATTTCAATAATCTTATGCCCTTCATAGTGATTATTACCGTCTTGGTTCATACCTGTTGTTTCAGTATCTAATACAATTTGACGTGTTGAATGTGTTATCACGTTATACTCTTCTTCTAAAATTGGGAAATTTAATAATTAATGGTATAGTCTAACACCAAAATGCGCTGATGTTGATACCTACAGTGTTTTCGCCACTAATTACACAACATCACATTATTTAATTCTAAATTTTATTCAATAGGCAAAGTTTATTTAGTATGTTAAAAAAAATTCAAATTTTCACAGATGGTTCTTGTTTGGGTAACCCTGGTCCCGGTGGATATGCCGCAATTTTAAAATATAAACAAACAGAAAAAGTATTAGCTCAAGGTTATTTTAAAACTACCAATAATCGAATGGAATTATTAGCTGCAATTGTTGCTTTAGAGCTTCTTAAAGAACCGTGTCAAATTCAACTGTATTCTGACAGCCAATATCTACGTAATGGCATTATGAATTGGATTCATGGATGGAAAAAAAATGGCTGGAAAACATCAAATAAACAACCTGTTAAAAATGTTGATTTGTGGCAACGTTTAGATGAAATAGCTAAATCACATACTATTGAATGGATTTGGGTTAAAGGTCATGCTGGTCATATCGAAAATGAGCGTTGTGATATTATTGCTAAAAATCAAGCCGAATCCCCAACTTTACATGATACTATTTTTGAAGCATCGTTAAAGGACTGAATACAAAAAACAGTTAGATAACTAAGAAGGTATAATACCTATGTATCGATTACATGTTATCCCGGCCCTAAAAGATAATTATATTTGGTTGTTGGAAAACAACGATAAACAAATTGTTATTATCGACCCAGGTGAAGCTGCCCCTGTAATTAGTTATCTAAAAAAAACATCACTTGTCACCCCTTGCAATTTTACTAACTCACCACCATATCGATCACACTGGCGGGGTAACAGAGCTAAAAGCATTTTATCCCGATATTGAAGTTTATGGGCCTAGTGAAATTAATTTGCAGATTAACTATCTAGATAATATAGATAAAATATCAATTGCTGATTTTCAATTTGATATTATTTCAGTACCGGGACACACATTAGGACATTTAGCTTATTATTGCCGACCATATCTATTTTGTGGTGATACCTTAATGTCTGCTGGTTGTGGTAGAATTTTTGAGGGTGATTATAAGCAAATGCTAAGCTCGCTTAATAATTTAAAGCGACTACCTGATGATACGTTTATTTGTGCAGGACACGAATATACTAAAGCTAATTTGAACTTTGCACAAATGATGGTTCCACATGATAAAGTTATTCATGAATATTATAATTATATTTGCAAAAAGAAAATTACTTTGCCTTCTATTTTAACCAAAGAAAAACAGATTAACTTATTTTTACGGTGTAAAGAAAAATCTTTACAAAACAAATTCAATTGTAACAATGAGTTAGAACTGTTTGCTTTTTTTAGGAGCCAAAAGGACATTTTTTAGGTATAATAAGTCGTTTAAATTAATGTCCTAACTTATAATCTAATGAAAAAATTATTAATATTTACAGTGTTATGTGCTTTTTTAGTCGGGTGTCAAAACCAAGGGTCGCGATACACTTCTGGCTCAAAACCATACAATTCTAAATCAATAGTTAATTCTAGCGTTAAAAGTGGTGGTGTTAATTACGCTTCAGTCACGCAAAATCCTTGGCATTACATGCTAACTCAAATTAACGTAAATGTTCCGAACAACAGCCGAGTTGTCGCGGAAAGAGAACGTTTGCTGCGTAATCCACAGGGATTTGAAAATATTGCATTACGATCTGAACCTTATGTATATTACATCATTAATCAGTTACGAAAAAATAAGCTACCGGTTGAACTTGCTTTAATTCCATTAATTGAGAGTGCTTATGACCCTTTAGCTACCTCGCCTGCTCAAGCGGCTGGTTTATGGCAATTTGTGCCAATTACAGCTAAAGAATATGGTTTAAAACGTAGCAGTAGTTTTGATGGACGTCGAGATCTAATTGCTTCAACAAGCTCAGCTATATCTCTTTTACAAAATCTTAATAACCGCTTTAATGGCGACTGGTTATTAACATTAGCTGCATATAATGCAGGTGAAGGTCGAATTCAACGAGCGATTGATAAAAATAAAGCTAAAGGACTACCTATTGACTATTGGTCTTTAGATTTACCACAAGAAACAATGCATTATGTGCCAAAAATATTAGCTATCATCGACATTGTTAAAAACAATAAACGTTATGGAATTAAACTACCGGATTGTAATTATCAAAACTCTTTAGTTAGAATTGATATGTCTAAAAACATTTCATTGTCTAAAATAGCGCAATATACTGGATTATCACTAAATGATTTAATGACATACAATGCCGGTTATGTGCAACAAACTGTAAATGGCCCTTTTCATCTATTAGTTCCTTATTCTCATGCTAATAAACTATTCAAAAAGTTGAAAAATGAGAATTTAGTTACTAGTCAAGTAACTGAGCTTTTAGAAGATGTGCCACATAACAATATGCCGTTTGAAATTAAATCAACGACAATTCAATACAGTACAGTAAATGCTAAAGATGCTAAATCTATTTTAAGTAATGGCAAAAAACAGATTACTTACCAAGTTAAAGCTGGTGATAATCTTTATTCCATTGCGAGGAATTACCGAGTGAAAATCACCGATCTTTTACAATGGAATAAATTAAAAAATGGACGAGTAAAAGAAGGTGATGTATTAACAATTAATTTAGTCAATTCGAATTCATTTTAAAATTGACTAATAATGGATTATGATCCGATGCGGCTGTACTAATTATCTTAGCCGCATCAAGCTTCAAACCTCGATAAAAAATAAAATCCAATGGCCTACCTAAAAACGTTTTTCGAATATCAATAGCAAAATTAACCGGTTTAAGATTTATTGATCGAGTCAAATGATAGAGTAAATTCAGTCGTTGCCGACTCCATGCATTAAAATCACCTGCCAAAATCACTGGTCCATCATGTTGCTTAATATAATTTAATAACATATACATCTGTTGACGATATATCTTTACACCAATACTAAAATTGATGGCATGAATATTGGCAACTAACAGCTGTTTAGTAGAATTTTTAATTGGATAAACAGTAATTAGAGCTGATTTGGGTACCCGAATAAATGGCTCTTTTTCTCTAAACGATAATATTTTAGTCGGTGCTGAATCAGTTATAGTCATAACTCCAGCAAAAATATCATTAAAGCAGTAAGCTGGTACATGATCTGCAACTTTGTTATTCGCAGATATAAAATTCAATAATTGTGGTGTTGTTTGGGCTTCTTGTAATAGCATTAACTTTGATTGGCTCGCATATTGTTCAAGAATTTTAATACAATCAGCCCGTTTTTGTTTAAAAATATTCCAAACCAAAACCGAGAATGATGATTGATCAATTAGTGGTTCATCATTGACTATCTTATGGTTTGGTAATATCAGTTCAACACTACTATTTCCTTGATATCGTAGTGTATAGTCTCGATGTTTAAACATTTTAACCGTTCATTTTTTCTTTTAAATAATCATCAAATGACAAAGTATCATTCTGTTCTTTCTTTTGTTGCTTTTCAATTGACATAGTTCTTTGCTGAACAAAATCACCATCAGTCAATAATTGCAAAGGTTCTGAACTAAGCTGATTTTTATATTGAGTTGCTAAAACTAAGCCAAATTTAGCAGTACCTAAATCACTGATAGCCTCAAGCGTTCTTGCTGAAAGTGTTAATTCAGGCTGATCAAACATCAGATCAAGCCGTTCGCAAACTTTACGATAATGTTGTTTATCATCTTGATGATCCAATACATCAGCAACACGGAGCAAATCTTTAAATAATTCGTGGCCGACTTTCGATAATGGCTCACGATAACTATCACAGCCGATACCAATTTCAAGACCAGGTTTACGCCCTTCCATAATAACCCGATTCCAATTTAATTTTGTACACTCAAGTTCGGCACTACTCATTTCAGGCGCTGGCGCTAACGCACACCATATCAAAAATAGATCAATAAAGCGGATCTGTTCCTCAGTAATACCTATTGGTGAAAATGGATTAACATCAAGCGCACGTACTTCAATATACTCTATTCCACCACGTAATAAGGCATCTGAAGGTAACTCCCCTGCTCTAGGAACTCGTTTAGGACGAATTGGTGCATAAAATTCATTTTCAATTTGTAAAACGTTATCATTTAGTTGTCGATAATGACCATTAACTTTAATGCCTAATTTGCTGAACTCATCTGATTTGACATGGGTGGCACGTTTTAATCCTTCAACATAAGTATCTAGATGATTAAAGGTAATACCTAATTGTTTCTGGGCATTGTTGGTGTAACCAATATCGCTTAATCTTAATGAAGTTGCATAAGGCAAAAAGCAGTTACCATTGGTTTGTTCTATAAATGCTTTAGCTTTTTGCTTATCTTGAATAAATGAAGAGCACATAGAAGGTGATGCGCCAAACAGGTAAGGAATCACCCAACCAAATCGATAATAATTACGTATTAAAGTAAAATAACCTTCAGAAATAACCGCTTTTCCTTCTTCGGCGTTTTTCACCCCAAACCGGGCTTGCCAAAATGCCATAGGCAAAGAGAAGTTATAATGCACGCCGGATATGGTTTGCATCATTGCGCCATAACGATTCTTCAATCCTTCTCGATAAACCGTTTTAAAACGCCCTTCATTTGAGGAGCCATATTGCGCCAAAATAATATCGTCTTCATTTGCCACAAAACAAGGCATACTTAATGGCCACATCATCTCATCGCCGATACTGACACTAGCATAACGATGTAAATCACGCAAAAACGTGAGCATATAATTAATATTCGTATTAACCGGCGTGATAAATTCAAGCATCGACTCAGCAAAATCGGTTGTTATCCAAGGATGAGTTAATGCTGAACCAATTTTATTAGGAAAAGGTGTTTTTGCTAAAGAGCCGTCTGGTAAAATTCTGAGCGTTTCACGTTCAACACCCCGTTGAATGCCTTGTAAAATTGTATAGTGTTTTTCCAACCAATTGAGTGCTTTAGAAACATCAGGAATCATAATTTTATATTTCCTAAATTCAGTTTAAATTGGCTTAATTTTAGCATAGTTTAATGGTTTATATAGGCTGTTTTGTGACTATTAAAAAGAAAATAGAAATCTATCAATATACAAAATAATATAAACTAAAAGAATGTCACAAATAAGAAACCATTATCTACTAGATAGATAATGGTTAGTAACTTTGCTAATGAATCAGCTTATTTATTGGCTTGTTCAATTTTTTGATTAGCGACATAATCCTCATCGACCGGTGTGATAAGATTATTCTGATGATCAACAATATAGGTTTTTCCAAAACCTAAAACTAATCTACCGACTGTTGGTGTGATTTTAAACAAATTGAAATCTTTCATTTCCGCTAACATATACACCATTTTACTTACCCTTTTAGCAAGTTGGTCAATGATGTTATCAAAAAGCTCAGATTCTCTTTCAACAATGCTTGTTGTTGCACGGAACGATAGTCGTCTACGAGCATAGATATTCTTGGTATTGCATTCATCATCAATAATTAAAAAAGAGAGATTTGCATTATCTTTCATATTTTGACTATGAGGGGCGAGATCTGATATTAAAACGTAATAATCTTTTCCATCAAAAAAATAAGGTGAATAACTCGTATCTACTTCACCATTTTTAGTCATTGTTGATAATATAATTGTGCGAATTGTTTCATGTAAATTTTCTATTGTACTTTCAACAACATCATTTTTGGACTCAGCCATAATTACTCCTTGTTTGTCTATTCAGTTAACTTATTAACTTCATTGTTATAAATTCAATTGGATGCATTTATCAAAATAGTTCGAAATATCAGTATGAGAAATTATAATAAAACTACTTGTCGGTAGGTTTGTCTTTAACAATTTCAGCAATTGTTTTTCTGACTGCTTATCTAACGCATTGGTTGTTTCATCCATAAAAATCCAATCAGGTTTATGCATTAAAATTCTTGCAATCATTAGTCGTTGCTTTTCACCACCGGAAAGTGTTTTTAAATTATCACTGAGTAAATTTCTATCGATAAATTCTGTAGAAAAACCAACTTTTAATAGAAGTTGCTTAATCAAACTTAAATCTTTTTCAAACAAAGGTTGCGGATAGCTTATTGCATGAGCTAATCCCCCAACCGGAAAATAGGCATTTTGCGATAAAAATAATGTCTTTAATTTTGGCACTTTAATCATCCCCTCAAAATTGGGATAAAGGCCAGAAATTACTTTGAAAAATGTTGATTTACCTATACCCGATGCACCGGATATAACAACCGAATCGCCTTTATTAAGATAAAGATTGGGTAGTGTTAATAAAACAGTGCCATCCGGTTTTTTTATAGTTAAATCTTCAATGGAAAATGCATCTTGATTAATCTCTAATTGGCTAGCTGATTGATATTGATGAGCAGCTTGATTAGCTTTTTCAAAAAACTGGGTTAAACGATAACTACATGCAATAAGTTCGGCAAGTTTAGTATAATTGAAAATAAACCAAGACAAGTTAGTCACAACATTACTAAATGATTTACTAATTTGCATTAAAGAACCTAAGCTAACTTTACCAATTAAATAGATAGGCAAAGAAAAGAAAATAGGCACACTTAACACCGTTAAATAATAAGGCCGTGTAAAACAGCCTAAAATAAGTTGTCGTTTAATTAATAAATACCAATTTTTAATAATATGATTAAAATGCTGTTCAAATTGTTGTTTCTCCACTTTTTCACCATTCGCTAACGCGATTGCCTCTTTCGATTCACGAAATCGAGTTAAGACAAAGCGATAATTTGCCTCTAAGTGTTGTTGTTCAATTAACACGTTTTTTAAGGGGCGCCCCAGCATGTGGGCAATACAAGAAGTGAATAATACATAGATAGGTGCTAGCCAAATTAAATAATGAGAAATACTTATATCAATATTGAATAGACTAAAATTTAAAACAAAATTATCGGTAATTTTCCATAGAAGCATAAAATAGGAAAACAGGCCTATACATTGAGTAATCAGCGAAAAGCCTTCATTTGTTAATCGCTCAATAAATAGCAGACAGTCTTCGGAAATACGCTGATCAGGATTATCAATTTGGTCTTGATTTAAATACCAATATGCCTTGTTATTCAGCCATTTATCAAGTATCGAATCATTTAAAACCTTGCGCCATGTAATCACTAAGGTTTTTCTTAAAAATTCAATTATTAAGTAAGTTATTGCCCCCGAAATAGTTAATAACACAAAAACGATTAATTGGGTAATAACGCCTTGCATGTCATATTTTTCTAATGCATTAAAAAAGTTTTTATTCCAATTAATCATTTCAAGACTAATTTTAATTAAAACAATATTTAAACAAATAATAATTAAAGCATAACAGTAACCATATTTACCTTGTCTTGTTTTGAAGCAAAGCTTCATAAGCAAGATTATATTTTTCAATGTTTGCACAACTTATACTCTCAAAACTGCCTTTTTCTAAATCAACTCCTGCCAATTATCAATTTGACAGAAGTATTTAACTTTAATGATTAAAAATTAATAACCGCACTAACTGCAAAAGTTCTTCCCGGTGCGGTTTGAAGCTCGATAGGATTCGTCACTTTTACATTATTTTGTGGATTTTTATAATAACTACTAAACATCGGCCATTTAAAATAACGGCGGTCAAATATATTTAACACCGATCCCCGAATAGTAATATTTTTGCTAGGGTGCCAATTTAAATAGGCATCATAGACTGCATAACCGCTTGGTTTAAATATTTCATCTGATGAGGATTTATCCCTAGAAACGTGAGATACCGCTTTGGAAAAAGTGCCGACGACTTCAGTATCAAAATTAAAATCGGGAACATTCCATTTCAAACCGATATTACCTTGCAGAGGCATGGCTTCATTAAAATAAGTTTTTTTATCACCGGGGGAATCTTGTTTTTTTCCATATTGATATGAGCTTGAAGCATTCAAAGTCCAATTTGGCGCAAAATGCCACTCGCCCGATGTTTCAATGCCCCATAGATTAACATTGGATAAATTTTTGTAGGTATAATCCTTCGGTCCAACCCGAATGAAATTCTTGATATAGTTGCTATAATCAGCTTTGAATAAGCCTACACTAAACCAACCTTCTGAAAAATCGCCTCTGATGCCGGTCTCATAAGATTTCACTTTTTCAGGTTTTAGTTTAGGGTTAGGAATCAGATTCATCGTTACCGAAGGCAATGAGGTATAAAGCTGTTGAGCCGTTGGCATTTTGAATCCTTCAGCATAACGGGCATAAACAGAGTATTGATCAGTGATGTTATATAATATGCCTAACTGCGGAATGAGGCGATGTGAACTCAAATCACGAGGTTCTTTGCCTTTAACCACCGCATAATGGCTATCCGTATTGGGTTTAATTTTATACGTTGCATATCGTAAACCCGGTTTAATTTTTAAATTTTCTGATATAAAGTGAAATTCATCTTGAAGATAAATATCTGCACGCTGCGTTTTAGCGTTAGCAAAATTAAATCCGCCACCTATGGTTTTTACGCCATTTTTTGTGCTCTCATTACGATAATTGCTACGGGTAATATCCCCTTGAAAACCATAAATTAAATCATGCGTTGTATTGAAAAAATCAACGTTTGAATTTAACTGAAGATCCAACTGCCAAAACTTTTCTTTATAATCATTCGTGGTATAAGTATAAATCGGTGTTTGTCTTCGATCTTTTTGTTGACGATGCGATTTTAAATAACGTTCTTGCGGCGAGTAAGAGAACATGGTTTTGATTTGATCGATAAAGCTTATTTCGGGAGTCCAACTATCATCAATCGCAAACCTTTTACGAGTTTGAATTTGTGTTCTTTGATAATCCCCGTTGAATGTTCCATTGGTTTGTAATCCATAATCATACATTTGTTTTACATACGAATTAGAACGGAAATTCTCAAATGCTAACTTTGTTTCTCGAGTATCATTACGATAAACCAATTTGGTTAACATATTTTCAGATTTAGCATCCAACGGATTTAATTTATTACATTTAATAGCATCTGCGCCACGTGGACAGCCCCAAATACCGCCATTTGCTTTAGCTTTAGTTAACTTGGTTTCTTGGTAATCTCTTCGACTAAAACTGATCAATCCTTCTAAGTTAGGCATCAATTCAAGCGCTAACATACTCGTTTTGGTATTTTGTTTATTTAAACTATCATAACCGCCACTTACTCGAACAGCATAAGACTTACCTTTAAGTAAATCACTAGGATCTATGGTCTTAAACGCAACTACCCCACCAACAGCATCTGCCCCCCATAATACCGAGCCAGGTCCACGAATGACTTCAACAGCTTTTATATTTGCTAAATCAATAAAATTTCTATTGCCGTCTTGGATACTTTCAATCACTCTTGAACCGTCAACTTGCATTTGAATACGGTTACCCGCCATACCACGTATTCTAATACTGCCTAAATTACCAAAAGGGTCGGTCCCTGAAGTTTGCCGATTAACTGATATTCCCGGTAAATATCTAACTAAATCTTCCATTGTTGACATTTGATGATCATCTATATTCTTTCTAGAGATGACATCAACGGTTTCTGGAATAGCTAATTTGGCTCTTTTTTGTCTACTAGCCGTAACCGTCATAGTTTCCAATTCATCATCAGCAGCAAATACTGAGAAGGAGATTGAAGCAGTCAAAACGGTTAAAAAGATTTTATTTATTTTCATTTTTCACCACAAAGTTATATTAATAAACTGCTCAAATTAATTCCCAATATTTGATAATTATCATTTTTTACTAATTAATCTAGCAAAAATAGAAAATATGATCAATGAGAATAATTATCATTTATATTGGATAATGATTATCATTAGCTTTAATACGAGAGGCTAAAATATTAAAATAAGCGATTAATATCAATGAGGTTTAATAGAGAAGCAAATCTATACCAATAGTTATTAATAACTAATATAAATATTAGTCATTAATAGCCTAAATCAGTAAATAACTATCTGTATTTTTCCAACAAAACCAAAACTTCCATGTGTGAAGTGTGCGGAAACATGTCGAACAATTGGGCTTTAGTCATTTGATAATCGCTTAAAAGCTGCAAATCTTCTACCATAGATGCTAAGTTACAACTTGAATATAATATATATTTCGGTTTTATATTATCTAAGTATTGAATGAGTGATTTACCAGCCCCGCGTCTTGGAGGATTAAGTAAGACTAAATCAGGGATACCTTTTTCATTGTTTACATATTTAGTGGCATCTAGCGATTTAAAATCTAGTTTATCATAACCAAGTTTTTCAGCGGATTTTGTTGCGCACTCAATGGCATCAGAACTAATTTCAATGCCAGTCAATTGGATCTTTTCATTATTAGAATGACCGATACAATGCAAACCAAAACCACCTACTCCACAAAATAGATCCCATATTGAGTTAACATTTAAGTTTGCCACCCAATCACTAGCCGTTTGATAAAGTTTTTCTGCAATGTAACTATTTGTTTGAAAGAAACTTTTAGATTTAATATATAAAGGTATCTGATTGAATTGGAACGCTAAAAAAGGGTTATCGGTTAAAATCAGTTCTTCTTCCCCCTCTAATATCGCTGCATGGTTAGGTTGGATGTTGATAGTAACAACTTCTAAGTTATTTATTTGCAAGTTGTGGTAACTATTTTTGATTTTTCCTACAAATTTATGTGATTTCAATACAAATCGCAGCATAAAATGGCTGTTATTATCAATAATGCTTTCTGTGATGATAACGAATTTTAACTCCCCTTTTCGCTTGTTGATATTATAGGGAACTAATCCTTGCTTACGAATATAAGTACGAACCAATTTTAGAATATTTTGCATGTTCGAGCTATAAAGCGGGCAATCGCACAAATCAATCGCATCATTACCATTTTGGATGCCTAAAATTGGTTTTTCAACCGTACCCAGCACCGCCATTTTAGCTTTATTACGAAACCCTGATTCAGAACTCGCATACGGCTCGTTAACTTGTTTAGGATTAAAATCAGCTAATTTCTCCAACAAATGACTTTGTTTCTCAGTTAATTGAGAATGATATGGTTGATTAATTTTATGACAAGACAAACATTTTTTTTCTTGATAATAGCTACATTGCATCATATTGAAACCTTTTTTTATAATGTTTTATTATATAATTAAACGGTTTCAAGCTGTATTAGTTTTCATTTTTTATACACAAAAAACCCGTTCCTCAACTTTTTTTTCGTAAAATTTAAACTTTTAATCAAGAGGAATTATCCACCGCTATGCTTTAAAGAAACAACGGTATATGATAGGATATTGCCATTAAAATTACAGGAACACGTTAATGTCTATTAAGTTAAAAACTCCCGCCGAAATTGAAAAAATGCGTATTGCAGGCAAATTAGCTGCTGAAGTTTTAGAGATGATCGAGCCGTATGTTAAACCAGGAATTACTACTGGTGAACTCGATAAAATTTGTTATGAACATATTGTAAATGTACAAAAAGCTATACCTGCCAATATTGGTTATCATGGATTTAAACATACAAGTTGTATATCTATTAACGACGTGGTGTGTCATGGTATTCCAAGTTTTGATAAAAAATTAAAAGATGGTGATATTCTTAATATAGATGTAACTGTGATCAAAGATGGTTATCATGGGGATACTTCAAAAATGTACATTGCAGGTAAACCCACTGTCGCTGGCGAAAAACTTTGCCAAGTTACACAAGAGAGCTTATACGAAGCGATTAAAATCATAAAACCAGGAATTCGATTGAGAGAAATCGGTAAAGCTATTCAAAAATATGTTGATAAATTTGGATTTTCTTCAGTTCGTGAATATTGTGGTCATGGTATTGGTGAGGTATATCATGATGAACCTCAAGTATTACATTATGATGCTGATGATGGTGGTGTAATTTTAAAACCAGGTATGACTTTCACGATTGAACCGATGGTGAATACTGGCGATTGGCGTACACGCACAATGAAAGATGGTTGGACCGTTAAAACTAAAGACCATGGACTTTCAGCTCAATATGAGCACACTATTTTAGTAACCGATAACGGGGTTGAGGTTTTAACCCTTCGTAGTAACGAAAACTTTCCTCGTATTATCGAACATTAAATAAAAAAAGAGATTCAACAAAACTGTTGAATCTCTTCATTTCATCCTTCTAATCTATCAACTTTCTTTTGATATCTTTTAACTTTCCAAAGTTTCGATAGAAGCTCATAAAATTTTTTATGAATTAATGCCAAGCTATTACCATCGCCAGAAATCAATTAAGTATTTCTTAATATAACAGCGTATAAAGCTTACGACGATAACTACTAGCTAAAGCGTTATTAGTACCCAATGCAGCTAACAGATCAAGTAATGTCTTCTTAACTTGACCATCTCCCGCATTTAGATCTTTTGTTAACGGTTTGAATAGAAGCTCTAAAGCCTCTTCGTGTCGCCCTACTTGCATCAATTGTGATGAAAGTTGGATCATTAATTCAATATTGTCAGGTTGTTTGGCCAATTCAGCTTGCAACTGCTGTAATTCTGGTGAATTTGCCGCTTGTTCAAGTAACTCAATCTCAGCTTGTAATCCATGAAAAGCGGAATCTTGGTCTTGTAGCGGAATTGTTGCTAAAACTTCTTTAGCATCGTTAAGTTGCTTTTGTTCAATTTGCGCTTTAGCTAACATTAATGCGATATCTGATCTTGGTTTGCCTAAGTGATCAGTTAGCGTCGTCCATGCTTGTTTTAATAAAGGTAAAGCTTGGTCATATAACCCTTCATTAAATAATTTTTGAGCTTCAACAAGTTTTAATTCATCTTCATTAGGTAAGATTTTGGCTAAAAATGCTTTAATTTGATCTTCACTTTGTGGACCTTGAAAACCATCAACTGGCTGCCCATTTTGGAACATATAAACTGTTGGAATTGCTCTTAAACCAAATTGTGCTGCAAGCATTTGTTGCTCATCACAATTTACGCTGGCTAAAATAAATTGTCCTTGATGCTCTGTCGCTAATTTTGTTAGCGTGTTTGTCATCTCTTGATGATTTGGACTTCTTGGTGACCAAAAGTAGAATAACACGGGAGTATTTGTCGATTTTTCGACAATTTCTTGAATATTCTGTTCGTTAACATCAAAAATAAATTGATTTGACATAATTTATCCTATGAATAATTTAATTTATTACTTATTTTCTAAAATTTTATCCATTAATCTGTCGGGAAGCAAACGTTTAGCTATCGCTGCTAACTTCGTTACTTTAGTTACCCTGTAACGTATTTTTGGCTTATCGTGCTCCAATGCATGATAAAGATAGGGTAAAACAGCTTCGGGAGCTAAGGTAAAACGTCTAGCAATTGGTGGATTTTTTACAATATTCTCTTTTTCGGTTTGATTCACATTATTTGAAAAATAGGTTTTTAATGGACCAGGTTCGATTAAACAAACCTTTATATTCGTTTTAGCTAATTCTAACCTTAATACATCAGACCATGCTTCTAAGGCGTATTTACTGGCTGAATAAGCTCCTCTCCCTGGGGTTGCAACAATTCCAACAATAGAGCTTGTTTGAATGATTCTTCCTTCATTTTGATCTAGCATTGCCGGTAACAATAATTGAGTTAATTGATGTACACCAAAAAAGTTTGTTGAAAACTGTGATTCTAACTGCGATCGACTGATGGTGTTTAATCGACCATATACCCCAAATCCGGCATTATTAAATAAAGCATATAATTTACCTTCACATAAAGTTAAAACTTCCTGCGCAGCTTGAGTAACAGAGTCTGGATCATCTAAATCTAAAAGAACGGTTTCAAAACCTTGCTCGACTAATTTTTTTTGGTCTTCAACTTTACGGCAAGAAGCAATAACACGATAACCTCGCTTTTTTAATGCTATTGCTGAAATCAAGCCAATACCGCTTGAGCAACCTGTTATAAAAATTGTACGCAAATTTTATCTCCGTTATGATTCATTTATTGTCAAGTTCACTTATGGCAATTATGATAGCACATTTAAAACAAATATACGGCTAATAAACACCTAGAGGTCCTTATGAAAATTGCTATTATCGCAGCAATGGAAGAAGAAGTTGCAATATTAAAAAGTCAAATTACTGATTATCAATTAGAACATCATTTAGGATGTGATTTTCACATTGGCAAAATTGCTAATTGCGACATCGTATTATTACAATCAGGTATCGGTAAAGTAGCTGCGGCATCTGGAACTACCCTGCTTTTAAATAATTACCAAGTTGATGCGGTTATTAACACTGGCTCAGCTGGTGGGCTTTCAACTATGCTCAGTATCGGTGATATTATTGTATCAAAAGATGTTTTTTATCATGATGTGGATCTAACTGCTTTTGGATATAAGCCGGGCCAAATGTCTGGTTGCCCTGTCTCGTTTCCTGCTGATGAAAAATATCGATCATTAGCCGAAGCTTGTATAAAAAAACATGGTGTCAATGCTGTGGCTGGTTCAATCGGTAGTGGAGACGCTTTTATTAATGGAAAAAGTAATCTTGAACGAATTAAGCAAACTTATCCTGACGCAATTGCCGTTGAAATGGAAGCCGCTGCGATCGGCCATGTTTGTTGGTTATTTAAAGTTCCTTTTGTAGTGGTTAGAGCGATTTCAGACAATGGGGATAATGAATCAGCAATTGATTTTCAATCTTTTTTAAAGTTAGCCGCAGCTCAATCATCTAAAATTGTTGAATCGATGCTAAGTGAACTTGCTTAAATAAAGTGGTGTCAATTCATTTGACACCCTAGATCAATTTAAGCCATATTGTTCAAATAGCGGTTTTCTCCAACCAGATAATATTTCTGGCATACTTTCGTTTTGATCGATTTTCCATTTTATATATTGACTGATTAACCGTTTTGATAAAATTAACTCACGGCTAAGCCCAGTCTGTGATGATATTTTTTCAGTGATTTGCTTTAATAAATCAGAAGTTTCTTTGTAATTTGGATAACTATTAATTCGTTTAATTGGAGGAATATTCGGTATAGGTTCCTGCAATATTTCCAAAATGGTTGGACCATATAGCCGAACTTCTTTTCCTTTCATTCCTAATTTATCAAGTTCAGCTAACGACGAAGGTTGGAAACGAGCAATCTTAAATAAAACAGCTTCATGTACAACAAAATTTAATGCAATATTTTCAGATTTGGCTAATTGGTATCGCCATAATGCTAACTTAGCCAATTGTCCTAAGCTGTCACCTTTTAATTGCCAGCTATTTCCGATATTTAGATAAGCATCTTTAGGATCAAACGGCTTGCATTTACGGGCAATCGCACTTTGACATTCTTGATAAGCTGCATCTAAATAATGATTAGTTGTGAGTTTAGCTTTTAGAATTTCCATTAATTGGAAGAGATATAACACATCATTAATCGCATATTCACATTGTTTTTCAGTCAAAGGACGTTTTAGCCAATCTGTTCGAGTTTCGCTTTTATCTAATTCAATACCTAGGTATTTATTAACTAAACTAGCATAGCCACTGCTAACAGGATTATCTAGGAATGATGCCAAAATTTGGCTATCTATAATTGGAGTGGGTACACAGTTAAATGTAGAAAGAAACACATCAATATCCTCACTACAAGAGTGAAAATATTTTTCAATTGTGGGATTGGCTAAAATAGCTAAAAAATCCTGCCAATTGTTGATATTAACCGGATCAATTAATGCTGCATGTTTACCATCAAAAACCTGAATAAGTCCTAATTGAGGATAAAATGTTCGCGTACGAACAAATTCCGTATCTAATGCGATTGCATTGCTGTTCGCAATTTTTAAACAATAACTAGATAATTCTTCATCAGTAGTAATATATTGATAACTCAAAATATGAATCCTATTTAAGAGGTCGATTTTTTTGCAAATGATACATCTATTACAACAATTTCAGAACGGGTCATTAATCGTATTGGCGGCCCGCCAAACCCATAACCACTACTCACGATACTGGTAAAATGATGATTAGTATCTTGATAAATTCCCTTAGCATTTTTATACATCATGGCGACTAAAATATTAACCGGGAAAATTTGCCCACCATGTGTATGTCCAGATAGCATCAAATCTACATTTTGTTCAGCGGCTTCATCAAGATTTCTTGGTTGATGATCTAACAATATTATAGGTTTCTCGGTATCAGTAAACAGGATTAAATCAGATAATGGAGAACGCTTAATATCATACCGAGATGAAGAAAAATCATCCCGCCCTATCAATGTTATACCAACTTCATCAAGATAGACTATGTCATCTTTTAAGACTTTCAAATTTGCTTGTTTGAAGGCATTAATAATATCATCTTCACGATTATTAGCGTCATTAATTCCTAAATATTCATGATTACCAAAAATAATATAGCTACCATATTTTGGTTTTAATTGTTGAAATTGCTTATCAAAGCCATCTTCTAAAAAAGGCTTTAAACTTTTATCCAGTGTATCCCCCGTTATCACAATAAAATCAGGTTCCAAAGCGTTTACCTTTTCGACCATTTCTTGAATCATTTTGGTAGACGTATGTTCATTGATATGAATATCTGAAAGTTGAACAATTCTTAAATGCTCTACATGGGCAGGTTTATTAATTTCAACTTTATAATGGACAATTTGAGGATTTATCGCCATTTCATGCCCAAAACAAAACAGCGCTGCAACAGCAATAATAAAGCTAACCTTAAGCCATAGATTGGGTTTTAATCTTTTTTTACTAAACCAATAAGTGATATCAAAAATAGTAGCTATAAAAACGCTACAAATCATCAATCCAGAAATGGAGATTAAAGAAAGATGTATATTTGAAGGTATAAAACCATCTAATAATCTGGCAAAAATTAATGATAATCCAGCAAAACAGACAGTGACCCAATAAATAATTCGAAAGTAACCTGTTAAATTCAAATTAAGCCAAAACTGCCAACGTTTACCAAAATAGAATGTAACAAACACGCTAATAACAATCGTTGCAAAAATGGCTATAAAATCAACAAATGTCATAATTTCCCGAACAATCGAAAGCAAAAAATGGTATGATAACAGAATTAGAACCTATAGCACCAATAACTTTTATGAATAGCAAAAAAGATCAGTTATTTTCAACACCAATTGATAAATTAGGCGATTGGACTTTTGATGAAAAAGTTGCCGAAGTCTTTCCCGATATGGTGCAACGCTCTGTTCCCGGTTATTCGAATATAATCTCAATGATAGGCATGTTGGCTGAAAGATTTGTTCAACCCAATTCAATGATATATGATTTGGGATGCTCGCTAGGCGCTGCATCACTTGCAATTCGTCGGAATATCAAACAAGAAAATTGCCATATCATTGCCGTTGATAATTCATTACCAATGGTAGAACGATGTAAAAAACACCTTGATGCCTATAAATCAACTACACCTGTTGATGTTATATGTGAAGATATCTGCAATATTAATATGCAAAATGCTTCAATGGTTGTCCTAAATTTTACCTTGCAATTTCTAACGCCAGACAATCGTCAACGTGTTTTAAATAATATCTACCAAGCATTAATTCCTAATGGCATATTAGTGCTATCTGAAAAATTTAGTTTTAATGATAAGAGTGTTGATGAATTATTATTTAACATGCACCATGACTTCAAACGAGCGAATGGTTACAGTGAACTAGAGATTAGCCAAAAACGGAATATGCTTGAAAACGTTATGCTTACCGATACTATTGAAACCCATAAACAGCGTCTTGCTAAAGCAGGATTTAAACATGTCGATACCTGGTTTCAATGTTTTAATTTCGGTTCTATCATTGCTATAAAATAACATCAGATTTAACCCAATTACAAAGGAATAACGAATGATTGATTTTGGTGATTTTTACCAAATTATCGCAAAAAATAAGCTTAAAAATTGGCTTGAAGTATTACCAGCACAACTAGCTAATTGGCAAAAGCAAAATTTAGATAACCGTTTTAGCCAATGGTTAAATAGCATTAAACACTTGCCAGCAATTACCCCTTTTCAAATCGACTTCTTACACAGCGTAACAGCTAAAACTGAGCAACCGTTATCTTCAGGGGAACAGCAAAGAATCACCCAATTATTGAAAACTATGATGCCGTGGCGTAAAGGCCCTTTTCATCTTTATGGTGTGGATATTGATACAGAATGGCGTTCTGATTGGAAATGGGAACGACTAATTAATCACATTGAAAATTTAGAGGGCAAAACAGTTCTCGATGTTGGTTGTAATAGTGGTTATCACTTGTGGCGAATGGTTGGCGCAGGAGCTAAACTTGCCGTTGGTATTGATCCAATGGCGCTTTATTTATGCCAATTTGAAGCAGTAAGAAAACTATTAGGTAATGATCAACGAGCTCACTTACTACCCTTAGGAATTGAGGAACTGCCAAAATTAAATGCATTTGATACGGTTTTTTCAATGGGCGTATTATATCATCGCCGTTCGCCACTTGATCATCTTTACCAATTGAAAGATCAATTAGTTGATGGTGGACAATTAGTGCTTGAAACCCTGGTTATTGAGGGAGTCGAACACCAAGCATTAATGCCAGGTGAACGTTATGCTCAAATGCGAAATGTCTATTTCATCCCATCTGTCCCCACCATGATAAATTGGCTACATAAATGTGGTTTTAAAGAGATAAAAATGGTTGATATATCGAAAACCAGTTTAGATGAACAGCGCAAAACAGACTGGATGGAATCTGACTCATTAGCTGAGTTTCTTGATCCAAACGATTTGAACAAAACGATTGAAGGTTACCCTGCTCCAATACGAGCGGTATTTGTTGCCCGAAAATAGTGCATTGATCTTATCGCATCAATTAATATAAAAAACGGGCTTATGCCCGTTTTATTCTTAACTATATAGATAATATTAATTATTCTTTATAATCATTTGAACTGGGTAGTGATCTGAATACTTATCAGTAAAATCATCTTTAAGTACCTTAACATCAATCACGTTATCTTTAAGTGGTGGTGAGACATAGATATAATCATAACGTAATGGTACTGATGCTTGATCATAAAAGACTTTAGTTGGTGCGGTTGAGATAAATTCTTTGTGTTTTATCTTTAATGCATCAATATAACCCGCATCAAGTAGATTTTGTTGAACGGTATAGCTTAATTGGCCATTTACCAGATTATCAAGAATTGGTCTTTTCTTCTGTTTTTCTTTTATATCTTCTAAAAGCGTGCTTTTATCATAATCAGGTTTATCTGCTGGAGAGAATGAATTCAAATCCCCCGCGATTATCCATTTACCATTAGGATCACGACTGTATTTAATTGAATCTATAATCAAATTAATTTCATCGATACGCTTAGCCGTCCAAAACGGGTTCATATGGGTTATCACAAAATGATAATTACCAACATCTGCAAACAGCGCTCCATGCCATAAATTATCGACCACTTTATTCACATTTACGATAGGATATTTTGAGGTAATGGCAACTGGGAAAAAAGCAGGATCATCTGGTGACTCTTTTAACAGAACAGCATATTTGTGACCATAACTGGCTGCAAATTTTTCAAGTTTTTCTCGAGTAAAGAAATTCATCTCTTGCCAGGCAATGATATCGGCATCTTGAGCTTTTGCCCAATCAATATATTTCTGCTTGCCTTCGCTCTCATCTAACTTCATCCCGTTATAAACATTATAACTGATGATTTTAAGTTGCTTAACATCATCAATTGATGCGTAAGCACTTGAAGCACTAAAAATAATACCACCAATTAATGCTGCAATTTTCAATCTAGTTTTACTCATAAGATATTCCTTTATTTTATTAACTCACTATAAATATTATATTGATTCGATTTTAATCAAAATTCTTTTTATGATTTATGTGATTTAGGTCAATATTATTATCTACAATTCGTGCGATTCGAATTTTATTCAAGGAAGGAGCATGATCTGTGAATATAAAGATTGGATAATTGCGATTTTGAAACTTCAAAAACCCCGCTCCTCAACTTTTTTTATAATATAAATACAATTCAATAAATTCAGAATAACGGTTATTGATAAAATAAAAGGCATAATAAAAATATTATGCCTTTTATAATTATTGTAGTGATAAATTACACAATGACTAAAATTTATTTGATAATATAGATATTAGTATCTTGGGTAAAATTTAAAAATTTTTCAAATGGGCCATATGCTTGGTAATAAGTCATATTTGGATCTATTTCTTTAGGACAAAGTTCATCAGATTTTCTTAAAGAATTTATGCCTTCCTCTCCACCTAATTTTTTATACTTACTAGCAAAGTCATCACCATTTAAAGTGAAAAGTTGTTTCCAATTATCTAATGTGTCTGCTAAATATTTTTTACCAGCATCACATTCAATTCCACCCAAATTAATTTTAGGGAATACGTATTGCTCAATCTCAGCAAATTTTACTGGTTTATTAGGAAAACTTACTTCAAATCCTGTCTCTGGATCTTCATTGGATTCAAAAAATTCATTTTTTAATAAGGTGATATAATCTTTTTCACGATAGACTTTAATTCTAGGAAGTTGGATATCTTTTTTGGTTTTAAATTTTTTAGAAAGTTCATTAGGGGCTTCCTGGTTGATTGAATAGTCCCAAGTATTATCTTCCCTTTCGATAAAAACATTATTTATCACTTTAACAGGTAGTTCAACTTCATCTTCTACACCATTTATAATAATGGAGACTTTACGTAAAGATTTTTCATATAACTTATCATAATCTTCGTCACTGGTATTTTCAGTAGCGTAGATATAGGTATGAAACATATAGTTGCTTTGTGTAGGATTAATAAAACCATCATTAGGAAACCTAGCTGGTTTAACGATAAAATCGAGCGACTCATTTTTATAAGCTAAATTATGCTTACCATATTCAAAAGTATAGGTAGTGTTAGAGTTAGCCGGAATAGCGAGTTCTTTACCATCAATGGCTACTACAATTTCATTATCAGTGGGATTATCAATCATACGAACAACTGACTTAGGTTCATCGGAACAGCTACAAAGCATAACGCCACAGACAATTAAAATGGGTAATTGAATTTTTTTCATCACATTCATTTATATTCATAATTGGGGAGATAACAATTTTATCATGGTGAAAAATCAAAATAAATGAATTATTTATCTTTAAATTGCTTTACAAAATAGTTTTTGATCTAATCAAAGTTTGAAAGCAGTTATATAAATTATGAAAAATATCCTAATAGTAATTAGGATATCTTGGAAAGATTTACTGCTGTGGCCAAATAAAGCGACCTTTAGCGTCAGGATCTTCATTAATAAATTTTCTAAGCTGATCTGATTGATAAAGTTTTTTTACATCTTGCGCCCACTTGGTATTTAAGTTTTCTTTCTTAACTACGACCATTAATTCAAGATTCGGAGTTAACTTTTCTTGAACTAAAACATTATCTGCCGGAATATGACTTAACCATGCTATTCCCCCAGGCATTATGGCATAATCAACCTCATTAAGCGTTCTAGGAATAATTTCAGATAATATTGCTTTAAATTTTAAATTATACTTATTTTCTGCAATATCATTTAAATCTAACGTTCCTGCTTCACTTTCAGGTTTTAAGGTGATCCAATTCAAACTTTGTAATAATTGTAATGAACGAGCTTTATTTGATGGGTCATTTGGAATAAGAATTGTCTGTCCATCAGCAATTTCATTTATTGAATGATGTTTCTGTGAAAAAAGCGCCGCGGATATTGAAGGAATATGAACTAAAGAAACAAGATCACTCTTAGTTTCTTTATTATATACATCTAAATAAGATTGATGTTGAGCGGCATTGAGATCGATACTTCCTTCAACTAAAGCGGTATTTGAATCCCTTAATGAACTGAAATTTACCATCTTAACTTTGTAACCTTCTTGTTCTAAAGCAGGTTTTACGACTTTTTCCATCATTATATTATGCATACTTGGTGGCAAACCAACTACGATTTCTTTCTTCTCTAGTTGGTTGTTTTTAGCTGAATCTGACTTGTTGTCACACCCAATTAATGTAAATCCTAATAATATAAACAGGTAAATATATTTTTTCATTATCACTCCCTATTAAGATAAATTAGTCGAACATATTCTGATACGACTATTGAGTCATTATAGTCGGTGAATAACTATTGGGATAATACGAAAAAATTATATCTATATTCAAATTGGAAATATGTGAAATAAGATTAAAATATCGCTAAGAAAATAGGATATCAATAAATTAGTTAAACTAGTATCCTTAATATTATTAAGCTTTTGAGTTCAATGTCCTTATTATATTAAAAAAATAATGGTATCCTTAGGATTAGGACCAGATTTTAAACATAAGGATCATAATGAAAAAAACTATCATTTGCTTTTTATCATTTTTGATAATTGGCTGTAACCCAAAGAGTGATAATGAGCAAGCTATTAATAATAATTACTTATTTTTTCAAGCTCCTGAACTTAAACCATTTTCCAAACCAATAAAAAAACAAATATTATCTGGTAGCATAAACCAAGAGTTTACTATAAATCAGCAAGGTTTTATTACCTCTGTTGTTTCACCCGAAATTCAACCTACTTTTAATCAATCATCAGATAAAGCATTTCCAGTCAAAATAGATATTGATTACCAAAAATCCTTAATGATTTTCTCGCAACAAGATCAATTTCTTTTAGAATTTTATATAAAATTCGATAATGACAAGAATATGACCGAAATTCATGAAGCAAAACTACCTATTGCTTGGTATGCTAATTATGATGAGCAAAAAAGATTGATTAAGCTTACAAAAAAAACTGATCCCAATCTTATTACCTTCGTATCAACATTTCTTTATGACCAAAATAATTTGAAAAAAATCATTACAGAAACCACATTTAAAGAAAATGATGAAACAAAACTAATGTCAAAAAATGAAGTGGAATATTTTTATAATAATCATCATCAAATTGATAAAAAAATAATTTATTTAGATGATTATATAACAAAAAATAACCAAAAATTAGAATGCCAATTTTATGATTTTAATCAATTTGGTGATTGGACGAAATATTATTGCTTAAAGCCTAATGAAAATTTCAGTTTCTTTGTTTTACGTGAAATTGAATATTAACCTTTAAGTAAATAAATAGGAGTATAATAATGAAAATCAAAATAATTCTTCTTATAAGTTTAGCGCTATTTGGATGTAAAGATAATCATACACCCAATATAGCCGTTGAAAATAGTTATTTAATTCATGCCGGTATAGATTTAGCCCCCTATTCCATTCCAATTAAAGAACAGTCAATAAAAGGGGATAATCCTGTAACTTTAACGGCAAATACCGATGGACTCATTGAATCAATGACTTTAGATTATTATAAATTTGTTATTGATTATAAAAATGGGAAATATACTTATGAATCTGAAAATAAGAACCTGAATCTTGATATCAAGTTTGATCAAGAAAAAAATATTCTTTCTTATCAGGATGCAAAAAAAAATAATAAATTATTGGTAGGTTATGATTCTAATGGGCGAATAATAAAAATTGAAGATTCAACCTATGACTTGGATTTCATTAGTCAAGTTGATTATGAAAACGATTTAGTCTCTAAAAGGGTTGTAGAAATTTTTCAAAAATACGATGAAACTGACAGTTTCATCGTTGTTTTAAGAGAATATAAATATTTTTATAATGATAAAAAACAATTGAGTAAAAGAATTCAATACGACTACAAAATTGAATTTGGCAAAATTGTACTCGATGAAAACAATCAAAGAATAGCTGAGATGAAGGAAGAGTGTTCTTATGGTGATTATAATAAGCACGGCGATTGGACTAAAGAATATTGTTTAGGTCCAAATAAAGTGACGACGCATTTTTATTTACGAAATTTGGAATACTTTTGATTAAATTGATAAAAAAAGTCATTTAAATATTATTTAAAATCAATTTATTATTTAACCCTCGATATTTCAAATATAATATCGAGGGTTAGTGAGCTGTAAAAAACAGTTAAAAAACAATACTTTTAGATTGCTCCCATAATAACATGGGGGATATAAAGTTCCTCAAGATAAGCAATATCATCTTTAGTTAATGAAACTTTTAACGCGCCGACTGCATCATCCAAATATTGCGTTTTGGTTGCACCAATGATAGGTGATGCAACGCCTTTAGCAAATTGCCATGCTAGCGCAACTTGCGTCATGGTTACACCATATTTTTGTGCGATATCATTTACTCTTACAACAATTTCTCTATCTATTTGTTGCGTACTATCATATTTGGCAATAGCAACTTTATCAGTTTTACTTCGCAACGTATCGGTTTTCCATTCTAATCGGGAAAGTCTACCAGCCGCTAATGGGCTATAAGGAGTTAATGAAACATGGAATTGCTTACAGATCGGAATTAACTCTCTTTCATCTTCCCGATATAATAAATTATAGTGATTTTGCATTGAAACAAATTGAGTCCAACCATTTTGCTTAGCTGCCAGCTGCATATTATAAAATTGATAACCATACATTGCCGAAGCACCTAGGGCTCGTACCTTACCCATCTCGACCAAATGATGTAATGCCGCCATGGTTTCTTCAATCGGTGTACTGTAATCAAAACGATGAATTATGTATAAATCGACGTAATCGGTACCCAATCGTTTAAGGGATCCATCAATTTCTCTTTCAATAGCTGTTTTAGAGAGGTGTCCTTCGTTAAAATAGACTTTAGTGGCCAAAACGACTTTATCTCTAGCGGTATTTCGTTTCAATGCTCTTCCAACATATTCCTCGCTAGTTCCACTTGAATAAGTATTAGCTGTATCAATAAAATTAATACCTAGATCTAAAGCATGTTTAATGATGGCTTCACTTTGGTCGGGATTAAGTGTCCAGTCATGCATTTTACTGGCAGGATCACCAAAACTCATACATCCTAAGCAAAACCTGGAGACCTCAATATCAGAAGTACCTAATTTTATATAATCCATACAATAACTCCTCAGTATGTCAGAATCGTTTAAATAATTTAATAAATTGATAAAAAGTCAATTTTGATAATATTATTTTAGAGATAACTTTTATTGAGATAAACAGGGTATTCATTTATAGTATCATGAATTAAATTCATTAATTTTATATATTATGCATAACTATAATGAACTCAATTACTTTATTACTATCGCTGAAGCAAAAAGCTTTATTGGAGCAGCTAAATCTTTGGGAGTTTCCTCTTCCGCATTAAGCCATAGTATGAGGAATTTAGAAACTCGATTAAATCTCAGGCTATTTAATCGTACAACTCGAAGTCTTTCACTAACTGAAGCTGGTGAACAACTTTATAAACAACTAGCGCCTCTATTTAAACAGATAAATGAAGAAGTTAACGCACTTGGCGATTATTTAGATACGCCATCAGGTACAATTAGGATCAACGCATCAAATATTGCGATTGAAAACTTTATATATCCTAAATTAAGTCAATTTTCCTTACGCTATCCACAAATTAAGATTGAAATTGAATGTGACAATAATCTAGTCGATATCGTTAAAGATGGTTTTGATATGGGTTGTAGAATTGGGAATGACCTTGCTAAAGAAATGGTTGCTGTAAAAATATCAGATCCTTTGCGAATGGTCCTAGTTGCTAGTCCTGATTATCTAAAGCAGAGAAAAGAGCCTAAACAGATAAGTGATTTAGATCAACATCTTTTAATTGGCAAAAAAGTTTCAAGCCAACATGGAATGGAAACAATTTGGGAATTTACTAATAGTGGTAATATTATTCAATATCCCCCCTCTACTCACTTCTCCATCAATAATCATTTAAGAAAACAGGCGATACTTGATGGCTTAGGTATTTGTTGGATTGGTTATCCTGATGTAAAAAATGAATTAGCAACTGGAAGACTTATAGAATTATTAAGCGACTATTCAATTACCTATGAGCCATTTTATATCTATTATCCAAGCCGTAAAGGCCATTCAAATGTTTTTAAACTTGTTTTAGATGCATTGAAATCTTAATTAGATTAATCTTTATATTTTAAAAAGGCAGTAATACTGCCTTTTTAATTTTCCAAAATGGCCTATCAATTTTTTAATAAACTATATTGATGATTAACTTCGTCAATTGCTTTGCGAAGATCTTCTTGAAACTGTGGGATAGTTTGTAATTTTGAGTACTCCACTGCCCCAACCATTCTACCGGCATTTACGTCGGTCTGCCAATGGGCCCCACAAATCATTCTGCTTTGACCAAATTCATAGCCTCGTTTGATTAACGCTTCAGCATGTGAAGGTGAAATTTGAGCTAGAACTAAAGCTAATGTCCAACCATAAGCGGTATGACCTGATGGAAATGAACCATTTTGACGTAATCGTTCTTCTTCATCAACAGGCTGGCAAGAGTGATTACCAAAATAGACAAAAGGACGTTTTCGCATATAAAACTCTTTAGCCGTTTTAGTGGCATTATCAGCAGAATCAACCAATAAATCACCAAACATTTTATATAAAGTGGGTGTTGTTTCGGGTGATATTGTAATACCTAAAGGTTCAGAAAAAATTTCAGCTACATTTGCCGTATGCAAATCAGCATCCTTTGTTGCTTGTTTCCAGCGATCAGTATCTTTAAGATTATAACCATGTAAATAGGCAATCTTATCTGCTTCAAATTCAGGCGTACCTTCTTGAGGATAAATAGGCAAGTATTCTTTACTACTAACGGCTTGATCGGCAGTATGATATGTAACCCCAACTTCATGACCAAGAAAGTCTTCGGTTGATCCTTTTTGAAAAGCTAATAATGATGAAGAAAATATTAAAGAACAGTAGAGTGTTGAAATGAAAATTGTCAATTTTCTAACATTTATTTTTTCTGCCATATTTTACTCCTATTACCAGATTAATGATTAAACAGGCTTACTTCGGAGAACTTGGAAAAATTTTGATGATAATAATAACTTTATTTAGTATTAATTTTTTAGGATTTGGGTGAGTAATTGAAATATGATCTATTATTGGTGCCAGTGGTCGGACTCGAACCGACACGCTTTTAAGGGCGGCGGATTTTGAATCCGCTGCGTCTACCAATTTCGCCACACTGGCATCTGAAGTGTAAATAAGTAAACGTTGGCAATTATACTAAGCTTTGTGATATCTGCAACAGATATTATTATAAACGCAGTTAGTTGCCTAAAATTTCTACTACCATTTACGTTTCCAAGCAGGTAATTTTTTTAAAATAGTATAAGCGGTCTCTTTTGCCACTAAATAATCAACATTATGGTTATTTGAATATTTAAGAGTAACTTCTTGCCATTTTTCATCAAAGGTTTTCATTGAACCATCTGAATGAGCGCAATGTTTACAGTAGTTTTTCGACAAATCATGTAAAGGATAATCAGCAATAGCTGTCATTGGCATACCACAAGCAATACACATTTTCATATTTTAAATTCCAATTAATTTGCAGGTAATTAAAATAAATCGACTTAACCTGAATAAAAATGCTACTCCGAGTTTAGATTGAATACAAGATATATAAGAATGGCTATATTTTATTAGAAAGTGAAATCGATTTGTGCAGTATTTATTTGATTATTATTTTGTTGTTGTAATAATTGATAGCGGCGTCTTAATGCCCTTTGCTTACATAATCGCAAAATTTCTTGTTTTTGAACATCTGAAAATTTTAACCAATTGAATCTTTCCTCCCTGGAACGAAAGCATTTGATGCAATAACCTTGCTTATCTGTCTCACATACTCGTCTACATGGGCTTTGTATGTCAAAAAATTCAATTTGATCCAATCTATCTCTTCCTATGAAGATCAACAACTATTAAAGCTCTTTTAAGCCTAATCCTTTACTTAATATTTTAAAACAATCATCACAATCATGTGTTGCCGCATCAAGCAAAGTTTGTGTTGGTGCATGAATCAATTTATTAGTCAATTTATGTGAAAACTCAAAAAATACATCATCAATATTGGCACCTTGTTTAATTGCTTTTAAAGCTTTTAATTCTAATTCACGCTTAATAACTTGTGCATTCTGGCGATATTGCTTTACATATTCAACAGCATGTCTGGTTTTTAGCCAATCGATATACAACTCAGCTTGCTCATGAATAATATATTCAGCTTCATTGGCGGCAATAATCCGTTGTTCTAGATTGTTCTGAACGGTTTGTTGCAGATCATCAACAGTATAAAGATAAACATTTTCGAGTTGACTAATTTCTGACTCAACATCACGAGGAACGGCTAAATCGATAAATAACATTGGATTATTATTTCGTTCATGTAGTGTCCGTTCAACCATCCCTTTGCCAATAATAGGTAAAGGACTAGCAGTTGAACTAATGACAATATCAACCTCTTTGAGTCGATTAGCAATATCGGGTAAAGAGATGATCTCAGCATCAATAATAGATGCTAATTTTAGCGCTTTATCTCTTGTTCGATTAGCAACAATAACATGTTTGAATCCATGAGGCTTTAAGTAGCGAGAAATAAGCTCAATGGTCTCACCTGCTCCCACTAGCATTACACTTAACTCAGACACATCAGAGAAAAGATCACGCGCAACTAAGCACGCCGCGTAAGCTACCGAAGCGGTATTTGCTCCAATATTAGTTTCTGTTCGAACAATTTTGGCTACATGAAAAATAGATTGAAAAAGTTTTTCGAGTTGAACTGACAAACAATTATTTTGCTGAGCAAAATTATAAGCTTGTTTTACTTGACCAAGAATTTGAGGCTCACCAATAATTAACGAATCAATACCACAAGCAACAGACATAAGATGTTCGACAGCTTTCTGGCCTTCATAGCAATATAGTGACTTATTAAAAACATCCAAATCAACGTGATGAAATTGTCCTAACCAATTTTCAACAGATTGCTTTACTCGAAAAAAATCTGCCTCATCCTCATAACTTAAGTAAATTTCTGTGCGATTACAAGTTGATAAAATGACGCACCCAGTAATTAAAGGATGCTGATATAGACTGTATAATGCCTTATCAATAATCTCATTAGAAAAAGCAATTTTTTCTCTTAAAGCGACTGACGCACTTTTATGGTTTACACCCAATACTGTAATAGACATTGCATTGATTCTTTTATAATAGTTTATAAAGCGTCTAAATTTAAATATTATAGCTAAAAAAATAATAAAGGTTAATTACAGTTACTTTTTCTTATTCGCAAAATTATCAGCTATAATATGCCCTACTTTTGACTATAACTACTTAAGAGTTATTTTATGACAAAAATCAAATTTGCGTTACTTTTTATATTGCCATTAATGATTACTGCATGTCAAACAACAAAATACCAATCTAATGCATCAATCGAGCAACAATGGCAAAGCCATAAACAGATACTTGAACAAATTAATTCTTTTAAGGTTAATGGTAGTATTGCTCATACTGGAACAAAAACGAAAAACTATGGTCGTTTCCTTATTATTCAACAATCACAAGATCATTATGAGGTCAAATTAACGACACCTGTAGGAACCAATATTTTAACACTAAAGTCGGAACCAAACTATGCCGAATTAGTGGATAAAAATGGTGGACATTATAATGATGTTAATATTGAAAGATTAATGAAAAAAGTTTCTAACATCAACATTCCTCTTAACTCTTTACATAATTGGTTAAAAGGCTTTTCTGATGATAACCAAACAGATAAATTAGATAACTCAGGTAGGCTTGCATCAACATCTTTTATGCAAAATAACAATAAATGGACATTAAAGATTTTGAGCTATGCAACTTATACTTTCAAAAATAAAAAAGTTGATTTACCCGCCATCATTGAACTTTCACATGATGATGAACTTATTCGCTTAAAAATTAGCAACTGGACGTTAAACTAACGGAACAGAATATGAAACATTGGTTATCGCCAGCTAAATTAAATTTATTTTTATACATTACTGGACGTCGTCCAGACAATTATCACAATTTACAGACATTATTCCAGTTTATTGATGTTTGCGACAAACTGACTTTTAATGTTCGCAATGATGGTAAAATAAGATTATTAACTCAATTTGAACAAGTCCCTGAAGATAAAAATCTAATCACTATTGCAGCTCAGCGGTTAAAATCCTATGCAAATAATAGTGAACTTGGTGTGGATATTGCTATAGAGAAAATGATCCCAATGGGAGGAGGACTTGGCGGTGCGTCTTCCAATGCTGCAACAGTTCTTGTTGCTTTAAACCAATTATGGAATTTAAATATTGAGCAACAAACTTTAATAACAATAGGCCGTTCAATTGGAGCGGATGTGCCTATTTTCATTTATGGTCACTCAGCATTTGCTGAAGGTATCGGCGATCAGTTTCAACAAGTTGATATTCCTCAATATTGGTATTTAGTTAGTTGTCCTAATATTGAAATTTCAACAGTTAAAGTATTTAACGATCCTAAATTACAGCGTGACACACCTAAACGAACTTTTGAACAATTAATGTCAATTCCTTTTGATAAGTTTACTAACGATTGTGAACCTATTGTGCGTGAACGTTATCCTCAAGTCGATCAGCTTATATCGTATTTGTCCAAATTTGCTCCAACAAGGCTAACAGGGACAGGAGCATGTGTTTTCACTCGTTGTGATTCTAAAGAACAAGCATTGTCGATACAAAATGAGCTGAAGTCCCTCTCAGTCAAAAACTTTATAACTAAATCACTAAACTTATCACCGCTGTATGCAGATTAATTAATTTTGTTTAACATGATTAACCATATAAATATAACTAATTTATATGGTTAATCACCATAAAATCGAAAAAGTCCCAACCTTAGTGTATAGCATCATTTGGTATAACAAAAAGATGATGATCATAATACTCAACGCAATAAAGCCCTTCAAAACTTTTATAACCTTGATCAGCTAACGCGGATTTTAACCATTTTTCATCCTTACCTAGTTGCTCTAAAACATTATCAACGGGTTGTTCGTTTTCTAATACAATGACGGATATGTCCTTATCCCCTTTTTTAACTATTGATAATTGCCCATTAGGCTCCAAAATAGCTTTTTCAACACAATGAATGTTGAAAACATTCTTCATTCTGAGTAGTACTGCAAAACTAGCCAAATCTAAATTAATCGAGGTGAAAGCATCTAATTTTAATTTTCCATGATCCATTAATATAATTGGATTACCAACAATAAAGGCTTTAGCATTTTGACTTCGTTTTTTTAAATAATTAGAGGTATACATGATTGCTGTCCACATCAACAAGACAACAATAAAATCATATATGGTCAATTTAGGATTATAGATAATTCCACCTGCAATCCCACCTAATATCATATTCCCTATAAAATCAATGCTCGACATTTGCGATAGTGATGTTTTACCTGTTATTTTTAAGAATAAAACGATACATATAAAAACAACCAATAACTTTAAAGCAATAATAATAAAATCCAGATAGTTAAGCATAGTACTCTCCAAATGTTAAAGACCTAAGCTAGTAAAACAATAAATATTAAAGTTAATACTGAAAACCTATAAAATTTTAGAAGAGATTTTAATAAATTAGAAAATTTGATTATATAAATCGTGAGTAATTGAGTGACGCTTTAATATTAGGTTGCCCTGCCATTGGTATTCCCAGCCACCTTGCTGCCATTATGGAGGGGCGGAATTTTCAAGGGTTCTTTTTTTTCGTATTTTATCGTATTGTTTAAGTTCGGATTTTGAATATCGCCGTATTTCGGCCTTACGGTCAAATTCATTTTCTTCAATCCAAAAATTGTTCTTAGAATTTGTATTTTCACTTAAGAAAGATGAATTTTTTGGTAAATTATTGGCAGAATTTTTAAAATTTATCGGAGTTTTTAAAATAAGATTTCCCTGTTTATCATAAATATAATTCCAATTTTTATCCTTTAGAATCTTACCCGATGCACCATATATTTGATCGGATTTTTTGAAGATTGATATACAAATTTTATAGAAAAAATCATCATTCAAATATAAAGAAATATAAATCCTCAAGAATTTTTAATTATTTTACTATATCTAAAATTGAGTCCTGATGATAAGAACTTAGGTTTTTCGCTTAACTCTATTTGTAATATTGGGCAAACAGCCCTTTTAGCGGAAACGCAGTGCAAAGGGCTTACGCTCTGCCATTCTCACCTAGATTTTTATAACCTGCTCTGGCTCGTTAAAATCCTTCACCCTAACTCAGAATCGGAATTGTTAGAGAAACTAAATTGATTGTTAAACCAAAAAACCAAATTTTACATTGGTTTTTCCCTTTTAGTTTTTATTTAGTATAGTAAATTCTACACCGTCATTTTCAATATACAAATCATAAATGCGTATATTATTCCTTTCAAGGAATAAATCAAAACTATTGATTTGTTCATCAAGCTCATCTAAAATAGAAAATAAACCCGTATTAATAGATTCTTCTTTTTCTTTTAAAAGATTTTGTAAAGACTCTGGTATTATATCTTTTCCTTTACTAATATTTCCACTATAATGCAATTTATTAATATTATTAAAACTAATTTCTCTATGTAGGCTAACATTGATACTTCCTATGTTCAATTTATTAGAACCTACTATCAATATGATATTATCTATTATTTTCTTCATTTCGTTAAGGACATTTAAAGTTATCTGATAATTTTTTCAAATTACTATTACTAAATCCATCGGCTCCATCCGGATGGATTAATCTAGCATGCGCATCACCTATACCTTTTGTAGGATTATGAATTACATCAAAACCTGCTTCTCTTATACTTTTTGCATCTATTTCTGCAATATTTCCAGCATTAATAATATCATGTAATCGAGTAGCTTTAGTAAAAGCTTCTTTAGCACTACTCGCTTGAACTATTTGAAATTTCAAACCTTATTAAAATCCTTATCCCTAAGTATGAAGTCGAACTAGTAGATAAGCTAAATGCTTAGAAAAAAACCAATTCTATAAGTTGGATTTTAAGATTATTTTAAATATCTATCTAAATTTTCTAATAAATAAAAATCTTCTAGATTTTCTTTATTGTAACCCGTTTTTTTTAAATCTTCTTTTATCTGATTTAATAACTTTAACCATTCTTTGATAAATGCATCTATATCTATAATTAGTTCATTTGAAACTTTCTTTATCTCATTAAGTATTTCATTCCCCCCTCTTAATGCAGTCCAATCAGATTTTATCTTAATAGTGTTTTTATATTGCAAACACTCCCATGTTCCAAAGAAAATATTACTTCCCCAATTAATTGTGAATTGTTTCTCATTTTTTAAAGAATTAATTAATAATAAAATATCTTTGAAAATATCTGAAATTTCTGCACATAACCACAGTTCTAAAATATAACCATTCCAATACATATAAATTGATGATTCTCTTGTGTATGGATAAATTGTTTGTAAAGCTTCATTTATAGTAATATCTTCTTTATCTCTAGGTAAAAGATTATTAGGGTGGCTTATTAATAATTTAAAATTCATTATAATATCATTTTAATGACAGGTTGATTTTAATTTAGCTTCTTTCCCTTGGGCTATAGGTTCAGCTGTGCAATCTATTGGAAAACCATGAAATGTACCATCTCCATTATTTCTAACTCTATAATGTGTCGCCGGATGAGGAGTTGCTACATCAGGAGCTATTCCTGGATGAAATACCACACTCTTACTATCAGCATTTACAGGAAAATCCTTAAATCCACCAGGTTCTAATGTATCTGCTAATTTTCCCGCATAATTTAAATCAACTTTATTTCCCCATTTTCCGTGTGGTAAATTCTCTGTATTAGCTAAAATTTGAGCATCTTTATTAGATAACTTTGTACCATGACGTTTCCCTCTAGTATATCCATTTTCAGGTTTTAAATCCAATCCAAACGGATCAACCCAAGCATTACTATCATGCACATACGCATAAAAATTCGGGTTGTTTCCTTCAAGTTTTATAGGGTCTTGGCTTATATAAGTTCCTGTATTACTGTCGTAATACCTAAACCGATTGTAATAAAGCCCATCTAGTTCTTCGTCTTATATTGTCCTTGATGTATGAAGAGTATAAATCACCTGTTGTTAAATTTATCATGATTTTAAAGCAAATTTTTATGGCCGTATTTTTCATAATTAAAAATATTTCTCAATATTTTTATATAAAGTTTTTAATTCTTCTAAATTATTAAAATCTTTTCGTTGATGAAGAACATTTTTTTCAGATAAAATTTCAATTAATTCAAAAAAACAACTATTATCATCCCAAACAACAAATTTTCCGATGTAATTGTCATTTGTAATATCTATAACTATAGTTCTTTTTAGAGTACTATCTAATATATTTTCACCAAAATTTATTTTTTGTATTTCTAATTCACAATTATTAGGAGGTATTAAAGTTAAAAACCAATTGTAAAATTCATCTATTATCATAATAAAAATTTACCTACATTCAATTTTTGCCCCCTTTCTTTATTCCGCTTTGAAGCGGTTTTTTGGTAGCCAATTTATTTTACAATGTAAATTTTTTCAGGGTTATATATTGGAATTTTTATCGTAATACCTTTTGTGCTTCTTACTTCGATGAAATCATTTTCTAATTTCACTTCTATAAAAGGATTGCTATTATCTAAAAATAAGAACCAAAGTAATTTTCCTGTTTTGTCATTAAGTTGAACAAAACCGTCATTACCAAAACTTCCTTCACCAACATTTATAATAAAGTTATCTGTTTCAAATTTTTTAAGTATATCAAAACAGGAAACCCAGTCTTCATTATTGTATTTAAAAAAACTTTCAATCGTTGATTTACATAATACTCTTATATATTCATTATTATTTTTTAAAACTAACATTTCTCCATTTGGAAAAAATAAAGCATTAATTAATGGACACTCAAAATTATCAATTAAATCATTTATATTCATAAAAATATCTTTTATCCACAAGAAATTCGAGGTTTTTCTTTTAGTCCTTTGTCGGGAACAACTCCACCTGCTTTTTTATTTCTTATATCGTTAAATCGTTCTTTGAATTTTTGCCCCCAAGTTTTTCCTGTTGTAGAATCGGGAAAAACATCATCTGCTTTTACAACATTAACTTCAAGTTTATCTATACATGCATTTTGGGCGGAAAGCAACCTTCTATTATCGTAAGATACCAATTGTCCATCAACTTCAATAACATTTATCGGCGTATATTTAGACGCATCAAATACTCTTACTTCAGACACAGTCCTTTGTGAAAAGTTAATATCATTGGGATTTACAAATATGGGGGACAACCCAAACGGATCCACCCAAGCATTACTATCATGCACATAAGCATACAAATTCGGGTTATTTCCTTGCAGACCGATGGGGTCTTTGCTGATGTATTGCCCTGTTTCAGAATTATAATATCGGAACCGATTGTAATAAAGCCCCGTTTCAACATCCTCATACTGCCCCAGTTGCCTGAACGGAATAAATAACTTATTGTTAAAGATATCTTCCCGTATTCTGCCATAGATGTCAAATTCTACCTGCCAAACCAATTCACCTTTGTCATCATAGACCTGAGCGGGTCTGCCCAAATAATCCGATACAATTGAGTAGGACTTGTTCTAGCATAGCTGATAGACACCTATAAAAAACGGGTAACTGTCAGATCAGGTTTGAGTTACTACATCTAAGATTTTACCTGCATAAAATAAAATTGAACTTCATAAAATTTATATTAAATTTAATGTTTATAACCAATCCCATGAACAGTTTTAATTAAAGTTGGTGTGGATGGATTAATTTCTATTTGTTTTCTCAATTTTGAAATATGTTGATCGAGCGTTCTGCTATTAGGTAAAAAATCATATCCCCAAACATAATCAAAAAGCATATCTCGAGTAACAACCTGATTTTTAAACTGATATAAACACTCTAAAATCTTAATTTCTCTTAAGGTTAATTCGATAACCTGATCGTTTCTTTTTGCATACAATTCGGAAGAATAGACATTCAAATCACCAAATTGAAAATAGTCTTCTTTAGAGCAATTTGAGTATTTTGATTTTAAGTAACGTTTGGCTATTGCCTTGATTCTTGCCCTAAGTTCATGAATACCAAAAGGCTTATTCATATAATCATCAGCACCGAGCTCTAATCCAATTACTCGGTCGATCTCTTCATCTTTAGCAGATAAAAATAGAATTGGCACATCTTCATTTAATTTACGGATTTCACGACAAACAGAATAACCATCAAGTTCAGGCATCATAATATCTAAAATAATAAAATCGGGTTGATGTTGATTAAACATTTCAAGTGCAACTTTACCATCATTTGCTTTGATAATCGTATAACCTTCTTTTTCTAGAAGATCTGACATACCATTAAGAATATGCTTATCGTCTTCAGCAATTAAAATCTTCATTTTCTAACTCCATTAAAATAAGTGAAAACGCAATTCCTGGATTCTGATTCATAACTTTAATTTCACCATTGATCTGATTAGCTAACTGATTGGCAATCGTCAACCCTATTCCAGTACCTGAAACCCCTTCGGTTATGGATGAGCTAACCCGATAAAAAGGATCAAAAATCTGTTTTAATAAATGATTAGCAATGCCCTCACCATAATCTCGAACCGTAATTATCACCTGTTTTCCCGATTTAGTTAAAGATAAATCAACTTGCTTGCCCTTAGAAGCATATTTTTCAGCATTACTCAGAAAATTATTGAGAATTTGCATTACACTGTCTTCATCCGTATTAACAATACAATCACTTGCAATATTAGTGATATTAAGATGTAACGATTTTGCATCTAAAATAGGACTAAAGGTATTATATATCTGGTTGATTAGCTCGGTTAAATTAACTGGTTTTATATTGACACTAAGTGGTTTATTAAAACTTAAAACATTTTGAACTAGCCTAGTTAATCGCTTACTTTCAGCACTGATTACATACAAATAATCAGGAATGGGCGCAGGCTCATCTTCTAGATACTCTGACAACATTTCAGAATATAGTGTGATATTGGTTAGGGGGGTTTTAAATTCATGGGAAACTTGCCCGACAAAACTAACCTGCTGTTTTGCTAAGCGCAATGTTCGAGTATATTCTCGATAGCTATAGAAAATCAATCCAAGTATTACGGTAATGAAAAGACCAATAACAACAGAACCTAATAAATACAAATTAACAACATTTGGGGAGAAATAATAATAGGTTAAATGCCAATTTTGTAAAGGATAGTCAAGCGATATCAAAATTTCATTATCAGATTTTTCACCATTGGTATAAATCTGCTTATCGCCATCGGATAATTTAAAATTATCATCAAAAGCTTGCTTATCTAATAAATTGATCATATCAAAAGAAAGTTTGATGTTAGAAAGCTCAAAACCAATAATATTATCCGATTGAATTGACCAGTAAATTAAGTGGTTATACATTTGATACCAACCAGAACTTGGTTGAAACTGTTCAGTATGATCTTGTTGATTGAATAAAACAGAATTATCTAAAGCGATGGATTCTACTATCTTATGCCATTGCGAATCATACACATCACTTACAAATAAAATTTTATTTTTATTGATGATAAAAATATTTTTAATATCAGTTTCTGATCCTAATAAATCTTCCGCTTTATCGTTGTCGTCATTAATTTGAAGTGACAAACTACTCAAATAAGATAGACGCTGATTTAGCAACGATTCAATCGATAACTTGATATTATTTATACGGCTTTTGGCGAGTAAGATTTGGTTGCTTTCTCGTAATAACACTTCGTGTTCTACACTTCGCCAACCTAAATAGCTTATAAACGCTATTAACATCATTAAAGATAAAATCGTTGCTAATCTTTTCATAATTATTTCTTAATTACATTGCTTTTTGACTCAAACTGCTTTTCAGCTGAAATTTTGTTGAAAACGTCTTTATCAGCTTTAGCAGCATCAGCCATAATATTATTTTTTTCAATTTGGCCTCTTAATCTTTCTTTTGCCTCTTCTGAGGATACTGAATTTGAAATTGAGCTAAGTTTTTTACTATTTTCCATAAGAATATCTTCTGCTTCTTGAAACCTACCTAGATTGTAATACTCTAAGGCTTTTTCATTCTCAATGGTTACCTTCTGGATCTCTGATTCAGCTAAAACTTCTTGAATCATTGAATCCTTGACCAACTTTTTATCATCGGTATACGCTACGCTTACAAATTGAGTTTCGTGTTCAGCTTTATTTCTCAATAAATTGTCATATGATAAATCAATTTGAGCTAACGTTTTACTTTGGCCAACTTTTCCTTCCTCAGGGATGACTTCTAACAGTACATATTTTTCTTGATTTGAAAACAATTGATTCATTTTAATCGTAACTTGATTACCTTTAATTACACCATCTCGACCAAGTAAACGCACTGGTTTAACGCCATCTTTCAATTGGATAGTAATCACAACATTTTGAGCAACTGTGGACATCACGTCAGTAAACTCGTGAACAAACATTTTTTCAAGATCAAAAGTATTATTAACAAATACATGATTACCATCACTATAACTTGCGATAGATGACATTAATATTTCATTATAATCAGAACCGATCCCCATTGTGGTAATAGCAATATTCTTTTTAGCTGCAATAATAGCTAATTGAGAAAGTTCAGCTACTGAACTAGGACCTATATTGGCTTGACCATCAGATAACAAAATAATACGATTAACTTTATCTTTCGTAAGTTGGCTTTCAACTTGTTTTATTCCCTTACTCAATCCTGCAAATAAGGCTGTTCCTCCACCTGCAACTAAATTTTTATTGATTAGTTTAATAATTTGTTCTTTATTCTTTACTTTAGTTGCTGGAACAATAACTTTCGCATCATAATCATAAGTAACAATAGATAATGTATCTTCTTCATTTAGCATATTAACCGCAAAAATAGCAGCTTCTCTCGCTTTTACTATGCGATCGCCTTGCATTGAACCTGATTTATCAATAACAAGCGCTAAATTGATCGGCACATGTTTATTAGAGTTCGCTTTTTCACCAGTTAATGAAACTTTTAAATAATTGGTTTCTTCACTTCCTGCCATAATAATAGGTGAAGACAATTCTGAACGGACGTTAATTTGTGAAACTTGTGAACTTGGTAGAATTGTCGTGGCATAGCTAAATAAACTAGACAAGACAAAACCTAACATGACAAATATTTTAATAAATTTCATAGTATTTTCCTTCCTATATAAAGTTTATTCAATTATTCATCAATCGCCAAATAAATTGTCTAAATAATGTATTTAATTGTAAAAAGTTGTAAAAAGTAAAACCTTGATAAAAAACACCTATTAGTACTTAAACTAACCAATCTCTCTATTTTACGGTGCGTTAACTGTTTGTTTATTGCCAGTCTAAAGTGCAAAGGTATATAATAAAAAATTAGTCGCTTTTGAAGAGAATAGTTAGAGAACATTTAAAATGACTCAATCAAAACTTGAACTTATTAAAAATAGCATTATCACAATACCAAATTATCCTAAACAAGGTATCTTATTTCGTGATATCACCAGTCTACTTGAAAACCCTATTGCATTTAAAACATCTGTCGATCTTTTAATTGAGCATTATAAAGATAAAAAAATCGACAAAGTGGTTGGCACCGAAGCTAGAGGTTTTATCTTTGCAGCGCCACTTGCGTTAGCATTAGGCGTTGGTTTTGTACCGGTAAGAAAACCAAATAAACTACCGCGTAAGGTATTTAAAGAAGAGTATCAACTTGAATACGGTACAGATACCTTAGAAATGCATTGCGATGCGATCAAACCTAACGAACGAGTGTTAATTATTGACGATCTACTTGCAACTGGAGGCACCGTTGCCGCTACCGCAAAATTAATTCAAAAAGCAGGTGGTATTGCTCAAGATGCGGCATTTGTAATTAATTTACCTGATTTACACGGGAAAACAAAATTAACTGATATGGGAATTAACTGTTACACATTAGTCGATTTTGCCGGTGAATAACGCATATTTTTAGGGCGAAATGTCGCCCTATTCGTCTGCAACATCCTCATTTATTAATATCCTCATTTTTGCCATCAAATTCAGGCTTATCTTATCCGCTACTCTAATTTCATTTTAACTAGCCCAAACCACAACAAATATCGCCATACTCAATTTGCATAAAATATCAACTTAATGCTTGAAATAGTTATTATTATGAATTATTATTCAAAAATAATGAATATTTATAACAGGAATTAAACAGTGAAAAAATTTAATCATATTATTGCCAGAACCCCAGCTAAGTCACTTATCAACGGATTAACCTCTGCCAATTTAGGAAAACCAGACTATCAAAAAGCGCTTGATCAACATAACAACTACATTCGAGCATTACAGCAATGCGATGTCGATATCACAATATTACCTGCCGATGAACGATTTCCAGATTCTGTTTTTGTCGAAGATGCCGTGTTATGTACGCCCTGTTGCGCCATTATTACTCGCCCTGGCGCGGTAAGCCGTCGTGCAGAAACAGAAATCATCGTTGATACTATTGAACGATTTTATCCTAATAATGTTGAACACATTACCGCCCCTGGCACTGTTGAAGCGGGCGATATTATGATGGTTGAGAATCACTATTACATTGGTTTATCCGCTCGTACCAATCAAGAAGGTGCCAATCAAATGATTGCTATCTTAGAAAAATACGGACTATCCGGTTCAGTGGTGACTTTAGAGAAAGTATTACATCTAAAAACCGGACTTGCCTATTTGGAACACAATAATTTATTAGCTGCGGGTGAATTTATCACTAAACCAGAATTTCAACATCTTAATATTATTGAAATACCAGAAGAAGAGAGTTATGCCGCTAACTGTATCTGGGTTAATGAGCGAGTCATCATGCCGGCTGGTTATCCAATTACTAAAGCTAAAATTGAAGCGCTTGGCTATCAAGTCATCGAAGTTGATACCTCAGAATATCGCAAAATTGATGGTGGAGTTAGTTGTATGTCATTGCGATTTTAATTAAAACTTAACTGAACAATTAAAATAAGAAAACGATATGAATATGCCAGTAAGAAAAAAGCTTGGCATACTCCCACTTACATTAATGGTAGTGGGCAGTATTGTCGGTAGTGGTATTTTTAGCCTTCCTCAAAACATGGCCGAAGGCGCTGGGGCTGGTGCCATACTAATTGCATGGGTAATAACCTTATTTGGCATGTTTATGCTTACGCGAATTTTTCAGTATCTTTCAATTCGTTTTTACAAAATCAATGAAGGATTATATGGCTATGTTCGTGAAGGATTTGGTGATTATATTGGTTTTAATGCCGCTTGGGGCTATTGGATATCGGCATGGATGTCATGTGGCAGCTATTTAGTTATCCTATTTAGCGCATTAGGTTCATTTGAGTGCTTCAATTATTTTGGTAATGGCACCACTATTCCCGCAGTGATTGCTGGACTTATATTCTTATGGATTATCCATTTTTTTGTCATAAAAGGCATCTATCAAGCATTTTTACTTAATTGTTTAGTCACATTAGCTAAAATTGTGCCTATTTGTTTATTTATTGTTTGTGTCGTTTTAGCGTTTAAAGTTGATACTTTTAACATGGACTTTTGGGGGACACCTCAATTAGGAACCATCCTCAGTCAAGTAAAACATACCATGCTTTATACCGTATGGGTTTATTTGGGGATTGAAAGTGCAACAGTTTATGCTGCTCGAGCTAAAAATATTATTAGTATAAGTCGAGCCACCTTTTTTGGTTTTGCTATTACCAGTCTATTATTAGTCTGTGTTTCGGTGCTATCTTTAGGGATCGTCCCACAACACGAACTGGCACAAATGAAAAATCCATCCATGGCCTTAGTGATTGAACATGTTGTAGGTAGTTGGGGAGCTAAATGTATCAACATTGGTTTGATTGTGTCGGTCAGTGGTGGATTATTGTCTTGGTTAATGTTAGCGGCTGAAATGCTGTTCCTTTCTGGCCAAGGCAATCAACATACCGTACCTAGTTGTTTCGGTAAACTTAATAAAAACAGCACACCCGCTAATGCATTGTGGTTAACAACGAGTTTAATTAGTGTACTTATGATTTTGGCACATTTTTATCAATCGGGTTACAACACCTTAATTCAGCTATCAACTTCAATGGTACTCATCCCCTATCTACTATCAGCACTATTCGTGTTTAAACTATCTATAAGGCAACGAAAAAAACATCTATTATTCATCGGTACACTGGGTTCAATTTATGGATTCTGGTTAATCTATGCTGGTGGAGTGTCTTATTTATTACTATCCATGATCTTATATAGTGTTGGATTATTATTCTACCTTTATGCAAGAAAACAAAGGCATCTATCATCTTTCAGTTATTTGCATGACAAAATTTATGCCATAACCATAGTTATACTAGCTATCATAGCGATAATATACTTCTACATTATTCCACAATAATCGAAAAGGCATTATTTACGAAACAGATAAAAATCGGCCAATAATTCTCTAAATGGTTGGGAATACCCCCCATGGTCATCACGCATACACAATGATTGACTAAGGAAATTATCATTTTGATGAAATGAAAAGGCCATCAGTGCCAACGAGAAATCCTTATCAGCTGAATATTTTACTTGCATTTCACTGCATAAAAATAACCTATTTAACTCGCATAACTGTTTAAATTTATCTGCAACATGATAAGGTAAGACTAAACAAAATAATCCATTTGGTTTTAATAAACGAATTACCGCATCAATAAGTTGCTGATAGTTTAAACTCTCGGTATAACGAGCCAACTGACGCTCTGTATTTCGGCATTCGACTGCTGATTGGAAATAAGGTGGATTAGTTATAATCAAATCATAACAAGCAATATCATCTATTCTAAATTGATTAACATTGATATTTAATGCTTGGATCGTTTGAAAATTAGCATTTAAGCTATTTTGCTGACATTGCATAATCGCTTGCGGATCAATGTCGATCGCATCAATTTGACATGAATGGTTTTCTAAACGTTGGGCAAGCATCAATGCTATAACACCACACCCAGTACCAATATCTAAAACATTTTGTATATCAGGTTTAATAGGAGCCCATGCACCTAACAAGCAACTATCCGTTGTCACTTTCATGGGACTTTTATCATGGGCAACAAAAAAACGCTTAAAGGTAAATCCACCTTTTTTTAATGGTAGCTGATTATTTGGCATGACTAAACTTTCTAAATAATGGCTTATTGGACGCAATTGCATCAGCCCAACGAGTTGGCTCCGGCAAACGGTAACCGCGTAAACATTGTTTGACCCAATGTAATGCACTGTCCTGACTGATTCTATGCCCTGCGGAAACAAATAACGGATTACAATTATCTTTACTTTGTAAAACCCAGCCTATCTGTTCTTGCTTATCAACCAGAGGCGTTACATTTCCCGCTTTTTTCGATTGAGGCTCGAATTGTCCACATAATTTTCTTTTTGCTACACCAATCGTAGGTATATCGAGCAATAAACCTAAATGACTTGCAATTCCTAATCGTCTGGGATGAGCAACACCCTGCCCATCAACCAACAACAAATCAGGTTTGTGCTTAAGCTGTTGCCATGCTTTAAGCAATGCTGGATACTCCCGAAAAGACAAATATCCTGGAATATAAGGAAAATTTGTTTCCAATCGAGCAATATTATATTCAACCACTTCAAAATCAGGAAATGTCAATATCACAATCGCAGCACGAGTTATCATGCCACCTTGTTCAAAACCGACATCCGTCCCACCAATCAATTTTATTGCTGGGTTAAAATCATCCACCAAGCTAACCTGATTGGCTAATTGCTGTTGTGAAAGTTTTAATTGTGCTAAATTAATAGACATTTCAACTCTGCTGAGTATTATTAGTTACAATAAAATGATTTTACCAGAATAAGTATGCCTTATACATTAGCAAATCCAACCGAATTAACCGAAGAAATAAAAAAAAGTCGCTTTATTGTCAATGCGGCACCCATTATAAATGCTGAGCAGGCTGCACAATTTATTGATAGCATTAGTGATCCAAATGCAACTCACAACTGTTGGGCATGGAAAATAGGACAACAATATCGTTTCAATGATGATGGAGAACCTACCAGTACTGCTGGGCGCCCTATTCTATCAGCTATTGAAGGACAAGATTGCGATCAAGTCGTCGTTGTTGTGACCCGCTATTTTGGCGGAATTAAATTAGGTACAGGTGGACTAATCCGTGCTTATGGCGGCTCAGCAAGCCATTGCTTACAACAAGCTGAATTAATAGAACTTATTGCCAGAACAACCTTAGAATTTCACTGTTACTATAACGAGTGGCCTATCATAGAAAACCGACTGAAGGAACTCGATGCAATTATTGAACAACAAAATTTTGATGCAGAAGGTGTTACAGTCGGCATCGCTATCACACAAGACAATTTGCTCACACTTAAAAAGAATATTAGTGATATTACTCGCGGAAGAGTGATTATTGAATGAAATCTGAAAACTTTTTGAATACCTTCAATAACGTTAAATTTAAATATACTCTTAATTGAACTGACTTGGAAATAGATAAGCATAAAAATAATTTAAATACCGCTTCAACAATGAAATCAGCACTTTGGAAAATATACACTTAAAGCAGCGGGATGAGGTTTAAAATTAATTTAAATGTTTTTAATCATTCAAAAAATGACCTCAAAAACCCCGCTCCTCAACTTTTTTTCTTTCCCTCAAGGATAAATAATTGCTAGTGATAAATAGTTAATTATTAAACTCATATACACTACCGTCACCCCATGTGCCAATGTAATAACGGCTATTATGATAAGCTAATGCAACAGCTTGAGATAAGTTCGAAACTAATGTCGTCACTTTTTTGCTTTGTACATCAATTTTTCGCACCATACCGGCACCATTATCAACCACTGCCACTACATTTGGGGCAATTCGTACAATACCTACACCTGGGCGACTAAATTCGGCGCCGAGTTCCGTTTGAGTACCATTTGGACTGATCATAGTTAGACGTCCACTGTATTGAGAAACAACTAAACTATTATCCGCTAATTGAGTCACGCCAACTGGTGTAGTTAATCCACGAGCAACAATATTTTTTTGTTTTGTTTGAAGATCAAGCGAAACAATTTCACCTGTTGAACGATTAGTGATGAGTAATTGCCCCTGATTAGAAAAAGCGATTCCGGTAGGCGTATGATAACCATCAGAAATTTTTTCTGATTTACCATCACGATTAATTTTTAAAATATAATCATCGCCATAAGATGAAACATACATATTATCTTTTGCATCAAAAACTATTCCAGCTGGTGATGATATACCCGAATAAAAAGTCTCTTTTTTACCATTAGCATTTATTTTCAAAATTGAATTATTTGACCAATCTGTCACATACATCTCACCTTTACTATCAAATGCGATTCCTGTTGGAGCATTGAAGTCTGAGGAAATCTTTGTTAAGCCTGCCATAGATGACCCTCCATAAAAACAGCAAAATATAAACATCGATATACGCAGTAAAAATTTTTTCATTATTAATTTCCTTATTTATAACACATTAATTTTTAATACTATTTTCAATTAATCGAATCGCAATTAACGCTAGGATTAAATTAACGATAGACAAAAAGACACAAAGTATTATGGCTCCATTCCAAGCTTTATTTTGATAAACAATACCGAGTAAATAAGTACCAATACTACCGCCAGCCAAACAAGCAAGAAGATATAAAGATGAAATAGCTCCTCTAGAACTAATTGGTACAATTTTATTTAGCATTGCAATCACTAATGGTTGAATACCAAATACGAATAGAAATAAACAAAAAATGCCTAATCCAATAACATATAATGATGAGCTAAATCCTATAGTGGCAATCGATACACATACCGCTAACAGACAGATGATGAATAGATATTTTTCATTGATGACTTGAGTTAACTTACCAGTGATCATGCTACCGACTACCGCACTTAGACCAGCAAAATTCAACCAACCTAAAACGGTTGAAGATAAGTAAAAAGGTGCGCCTTTCAAATAAAAAGTGAGTAAAGAAGATATTCCAAGATAAACAAAAAATAGTAAAAAACCGATTACTAAAAAAATAACGACAGTTTTATCTAGAAATAATTTAAGTGCAGAGAAATACGTACCTATCAAACTGGTTGTTGGAGATTGATTTGTTGTTTGCTTTATACCAAAAGGAACAAAAAGACATGCTACAATGATTAATCCCGCATAAATGATAAAAGCAATCTGCCAAGACCAAAAATCAGTTAACATCGCAATCACACTACGGCTAAAAATGATGCCAACAATTGAAGCTGAAATCATAATTCCCATTGCTTGTGGTAACTTATGATTTGGCGTGTTTTTAGCGGTATAAGCAAACAAAGCAGCAGGAACAGCAGCTGCAAAAAAGCCTATTAATGACATAACAACCAAATATAAATTAAAACAATCAATGATCACCGATAAAATAAGACAACAAATAGTTCCAATACTGCCAATCAGAACTAATAACTTTGTTGAAACGTTATCCGAGAGTGGACCATAAATAAAAAAAGAAATGGCATAAAAAAAACAAGATAAACTAAACACATTTCTCGCTTCTAAAATATCAATATGATAACTTTTTGATATTTCTTGAAAGATAAGTTGACTTATATAAACCGAGCCGACTAATAGCACAATTAAAATTGCTGACAAAATTAGACTTGATTTTTTCTGTATTGTTTCTTCTTTTAACATAGATTTCATAATAAAGATTAATTAGTTTTCAAGAAGACTATCTAACAAATAGCTAATTTAAAAATACATATTTTGTTATACGAAAATCGTATAGCAAAAAAATGATGATTAGCAAAAGATGTAAAACTCATTCATAATAACTAAATGATGATTGAGCTAAAAAACTATACGACGATTTGGACACCAAACTAATTGATGTATTAAGAACTGTGTAATTATGGACATTTACAGCAAAAGATTACCGACTATTAAGCAATTACAATATTTCATTGCGGTCTGTGAAGAACTTAGTTTTACTGCCGCAGCCAAAAAACTTGGTATTAGCCAACCTCCTCTTTCAACTCAAATTAAAAATTTGGAAGAAACCCTACAAAGCACACTATTTTTAAGGAACTCTCACAATATTGTATTAACCAATGAAGGCGAAATACTAAAATCTAAAGTAACACAATTATTAAGTGATCTTTGTTCAATGGTTAAATCAACAAAGCATCTAGAAAAAGTTATTATAGGAACAACTAAAACCTTAAGTTTTGACTATATTCCTTATTTCAAATCGTTTTTATCCAAATTTAGTGATGAAACAGAAATATATAAACATAACTATACCTCTAAAGAGCTAATACTTGAGTTACAAAAAGGCAATATTGATTTTGCCTTTGTTTCGGATTATTCAACTAGAGATTTTAATGAAAACTCAATACTAATCTATCAAGAACCCATGACCTTAGTATTGCCAGCTCATCACCCATGTAGTAAACAAGATAAAGTTAATCTTAATGATGTGATTGATTTACCCCTGTTTTGGTTTAAACAACATTTAAACCCATTTTTTTACGACCAGTGTGAAAAGGTTTTCAATAGCTTAAACCACCCACTACATCGTCGTGCCGAACTCGCTGATAATTTATCTATGCTACTGGAAGTTGCATTGGGTAAAGCAATAATGCTTTTACCACAATCGATGACACAAATGAAAGTCGATGGTGTTATCTATAAAAAGTTGATCAACAGCCAAGATAAAAAATTAAAAATAAATATTTATCTGATATGGCGTAAAAACATTAAAACTTCAACAGTCAATCAAGCAATAATTGATTATTTTAATCAGCATAAAATCAGCTAAATTAAACCTCAAAAACCCCGCTCCTCAACTTTTTTTGCTAATTTATTCATTATTGGAATGGTGTCAAAAATGTTGAGGAAAGGGTTTTTTGGTAAATTCTTTTAAACTATTTTTCTTTTTTTAGTTATTAAATCGCCTTTGGTTGCTTGTACATAATAAAGCCATTACAATTATGCAAAACTAATCACTTTTCTTTTAAACTTATGATTACTTACACAGATGCAACTTTAGATGATTTGCCTTTTATCGTGGATGTATATAATTCAACAATTGCTAGTCGCCAAGTTACAGCTGATTTACAGCCGGTGTCTGTTGAAAGTCGTTTAACGTGGTTTGAACAGCATAATCCACAAAAACGCCCACTTTGGTTAATCAAATATCAAAATCAACCTTGTGGTTGGGTGAGCTTATCATCATTTTATGGCCGTCCGGCTTACGATAAAACGGTTGAAATTAGTTTATACATTCATCAAGATTTTAGAGGGAAGAAAATCGGCCAAGCCACAGTGACACAAATTGAATCATTTGCAAAAAAAATCGGTATTCAATCCATACTTAGCTATGTTTTTGGACACAATACGCCTAGCATAAAACTATTTGAAAAACTTCATTATCAACATTGGGCCCTACTCCCCAAAATTGCCGAACTTGATGGCGTCAAGCGTGATTTAGTTATTTTAGGTAAGCATCTGGATTAACACATCTATCTAACTTAGTTATGATTTATTTTTTTCAAAAGGGATACTCCACACATGGGCAATCTAAGAAATCTTCAATATTTATTTCAACAAGCAAAAATTACGAGTATTTTAGTTCTGCTTAATGTTGCATGGTTTGTTATTTCTCATCTACTTGATTCTCGTGGTTTTTCAACATATATGGAAAACGCCTTCTTGATTGACTGGGGTGCGGATGTTGCTCAGTTAACTTTTTCTGGTGAATATTGGCGTTTATTTACCAATATCTTTGTACATGCAGGATTAGCTCATCTTGCTATGAATATGTTAGCATTATGGAGTGTTGGGATTGTTTTAGAACGATTGATCCCACCATTTTCTTTTATTGGTATCTACTTATTGTCCGGCTTATTTGGTAGCTTAGCGAGTGACGTTTCAACCATTCGTCATAGTGTTATTAGTTGTGGTGCTTCAGGGGCTATCTTAGGTATTATCACTGCACTGCTTGCCTATTCGCTCATCAATCGTACCGATCTGCAAGAGATGCCTATCAAGTCTATTGTAATCAGTTTATTTCTGACTCTGGGATTAGGTTTGTTACCTTCTATTGACAATATGGCGCACATTGGTGGTGCGATTACAGGGTTTATTCTAGGTGGGATAGTTACGGTCTGTTTGAAAAAATTTCGCTATCAAAGCAATATTTACACTCTATTAATCTTAATCCTCTTTGCGGCATCGTGTTTGCTGTTATATTCAATTTATCAATATTTTAAAACAACATATGGTTTTAATTATTAAAAATAAAGGCGCAAATTGAACTTTGCGCCTTTATTATTTTATCTGATTTATTAATAACTACTTAGCACTCGAGCCGGATCAATTTTATATGCTCTTCGAGCTGGGTAGTAGCTGGCAATCAAACTCAATAACATTGCCGTAATAAACACAATGACAACATCAAACAGATGAATTTCGGATGGTAAAAAATCAACAAAATAGATGTTGCTATTTAAGATTTTATGTCCCATCATCGACTCAAAAACACCCATTATGTTTGAAAGTTGCCATGAAACGATAACGCCAAGCACCACACCAATCACACTACCAATCAAACCTGAAATTACACCATACCAAATAAAAATACGTTTTATAAGATTATTGGTTGCGCCAAGTGTTTTAAGAATAGCGATATCTCGTTGCTTATCTTTAACTGCAATAACTAGCGTCGATACTATATTAAAACAAGCAACGCCAATTACGACAATCATCGCTAAATACATAATTTGTCGAATCATTTGAATATCACGATACATAAATCCAAATGTACGTTCCCAACTATTAAAATCGAGATTTTCTTCAAGATTCAACGTTGCCTGGCCAATAATATCACTAGCTTGATAAACATTATCTACATTGATCATCAATCCTGTGACACTGTCACCAATATTGAGTAGCTTTTGTGAATCAGTTAAAGGTAATAAAGCCACATTGTTACTCAATGAGCCACTAAGATCTAAAATACCATGTACTTGTAAACGAACTCGACGAGGTGGTTTAAGTTGTTCTGGATTGTTTGAAACCGGAATAAGCAAAGAAACCCACTGCCCTTCTTGAACTGCAAGTGATTTAGCTAAACCGGCACCTAAAATGATTTGTTGATTATCTGCTTTAAAATCTTGCCATTTATTATTAAGTACATAATTTGGTAATGCACTTATCTTCTTTTCTTGTTCTGGGTCAAGCCCTTGTACTTCAACCGCACCAAGCTTGCTACCATTTTCAATCAATCCCGTAAAACTAACAAACGGCATGGCAGATACAATACGTTTATTTTCTTGCAGTTCAGTTTGAATATGTTCCCAATTTTCCAAATTGCCCATATGAGAATAAACTTGTCCATGAGGCACGACCGATAAAACTCGATCATTTAATTCACGCTCAAAACCATTCATGGCACTTAAGCCAATGATCAGCGCAGCAATACCTATAGCAATGCTCAGAGTTGAAATAATTGATATCAACGAAACCATACCGCTTTTACGGCGTCCTTTACGGAATTTTATGGCTGTGATTAATGATAAATTCATAATCCATTTACCTTTATTTTATTTCACCGAATGAGACAACTGTCCATCACTCATAATCAATTGATGATCGAGTTGATTTGCTAAAGCGAGATCATGCGTAACCACTAAAAAAGCCGTACCATGTTCACGATTAAGTTTTATCAATAACTCAAAAATTGAATCAGCTGTTGATTTATCTAAGTTACCCGTTGGTTCATCAGCCATCACGAGTGCTGGATTATTAATCAATGCTCGTCCTATCGCAACGCGTTGACGTTCACCACCAGATAGTTCAGATGGACGATGATTAGCACGTTTAACTAGATTTACCGACTCTAACATCGCCATAGCGCGTTTTTTAGCTTCGCTAGGTGAAGTGCCTCCAATCAACAATGGCATTGCTACATTTTCAAGCGCAGTAAAGTCAGGCAATAGATGGTGGAACTGATATACAAATCCAATTTCTTGGTTACGCAAATGTGCTTTTTCTTGTTCTGATAAGCGATTCAGTTGTTGAGATTTAAATGTGATTTCACCTGAAGTTGGTTTGTCTAATCCACCAAGCAAATGCAATAAAGTACTTTTACCTGAACCAGAGCTACCAATAATTGCCAGCAATGATTTAGGATAGATATCAAACGAGACATCTTTTAATACCTCGGTCACCATTTTGCCTTCTTTATAGGTTTTATAAAGATTTTTAGCTGAAAGAAGTGGCTGTGAATTATTCATAACGTAAAGCCTCGGCTGGTTGGATATTGGCTGCACGATATGCAGGATAAATAGTTGAAATTAGCGATAACATAAGTAATCCGAAAATAATAAATATAATTTGTGCAGGTTCAACTAGCGTTGGTAATTCAATACCAGCAAAGGATAAACCAAGCACCGACATCAACTCATTTAAATATGAGGCTAGTAACAAACCAATGGCGCTACCTAATAAAGTTCCAATGACACCTGAACTAGCACCTTGAATAATAAAAATCAGCATAATCTTAAAGCGTGATAAACCCTGCGTTTTTAATATGGCCACTTCGCCTTGTTTTTCCATAACTAATAAGCTAAGCGAAGTAATAATGTTAAATGCCGCAACAATTACAATTAAACTAATCAACAGCCCCATCACATTTTTTTCCATCTTAATAGCTTGGAACAGCTCACCACGTTTTGCTCGCCAATCGGTAAACACCAAGTCTTCAGGTAATGGATTTTTTGTTACTGACGAAATTTCAAGTGGATGAGCTAAAAATAGACGCCAGCCACTAATATTATTAGCAGGATAACGTAATAAATTTCTAGCATCAGTTTGATTGATATAAATTAACGCTTGATTGATATCATGATTAACGGAAAACAACCCGCTCACGGTAAATAAACGTTGGGAAGGAATACGCCCTACTGGTGTAATCTGACTGGCATCGGTGACCATCAAGCGAATCTTATCGCCAACTATCACACCCAATTGATCGGCTAACGTCTGCCCTAATATTACATTATAGCTGCCTGCCTGTAAGGTGTCGATTGAACCAGCATAAACATAATCTTCAATCGGATCGTGGTCGTCAGCAGTAATCCCCATTAAGGTGCTGACCGTGATACTTTGTTGACTTTGTAAAACCACATCACCTGTAATAATCGGCGTTATCCGCTCAACACCTTGGATATTTTCAAATTGCGATGAAGTGATAATACTAGAATCAATTTTACCTGTTTTAGAGGTAATTTGTGCTTGAGGAAAAAACTTTAAGATACTATTTTGCATCTGCTCTTCCAGCCCATTCATTACCGACAATACCACAATTAAACCGATAGAACCAAGCATAATTCCAATCATAGATAGCCAGGAAACAAAGCGGCCAAAACCATCGTTTTTTTGCCCATATACATAGCGTAAACCAATATAAAATACTAATGGACGAAATATCTTTGACATAATAGTTATTAAGTACCTGAAGTTTTCAATCAACTTTTTAAATTTTAGTTGCTTATCATACAGGATTAAACAGTTATAGAAAACAACCATATAATTACGTTATAATATCACGATAACTTTGTCGCAATTATCTATTATTCCAACATGCCTAATAATATTTCTAGCATCATTCCTAAAAAATCAGGTGAAGTTAAACAAGTTGGTCAACTTGTCGGTTCTTCATTATCTCAATTTTGTGCGCAGATCATTGACGCACATGATGGTTTAGTGGTGATTGTTACAGATGATATGCAACAAACAACTCGTCTTCATGAAGAGCTAAAACAATTTTCACACTATCCGTCGATCTTCTTCCCCGATTGGGAAACGCTTCCTTATGATAGCTTTTCCCCGCACCAAGATATCGTGTCAGAACGATTATCTTGCCTCTATAATCTAGGGCATTTGACCAAAGGTGCATTAATCTTACCAATTAATACGCTTATGCAAAAAGTCTGCCCGCAGAACTATTTAGGTGGGCATGTCTTTATGATGAAAAAAGGCTTAGCCATAAGTCGGGAAAATCTACGCTTGCAACTTGAAAATACCGGTTATCGTTCAGTTAGTCAAGTCATGGAACATGGTGAGTATGCTACTCGCGGAGCATTATTTGATATCTATCCGATGGGCAGTGAAAGCCCTTACCGTATTGATTTCTTTGATGATGAAATAGACAGCATTCGGACTTTTGATGTCGAAACTCAACGGACTCTCGATGAAATTACCGAAATTCAACTACTACCTGCTCATGAGTTTCCTTTTGATAAAACATCAATAGAATTGTTTAGAAGCCAATGGCGAGAGAGATTTGAAGTAAGGTTAGACTCTGAAAGTATCTACCAACAAGTCAGTAAAAATATTTTACCAACCGGTATTGAGTATTGGCAGGCATTATTCTTTAATGAACCACTCACGTCACTATTCAGCTATTTTTTATCTAATACACTGATCATTAACACTGCTAACATCGAACAGTTTGCTAATAAATATTGGCAAGATATTACTCAGCGTTATGAGAGCCGAAAAGTCGATCCTATGCGACCGCTTTTAGAACCAACAATTATTTGGTCAAAAACCGATGAAATCTTTGCTCATTTCAAACATTATCCACGAATTACGGTTTCACGCGCTCAAATCACTGAATCGAACAAAAGTATTAATTTACCATTTAGTTTACTGCCTGAAATGGCTATACAGATTCAGCAGAAAAATCCCTATTCACATTTTGAACAATTTACTCAAAATTTTAATGGCAGGATTATTTTTTCAGTCGAATCGGAAGGTCGAAAAGATGCATTGCTAGAAATATTAGGCCGTATAAGAATACATCCAACCACCATTACTCAACTTAGCCAACAATCGGATAACCGTTATTGTTTAATGATTGGTGCTAGCGAACAAGGTTTTATCGATCATCAACAAAATTTGGCCTTTATTACTGAAAACGAATTATTGGGCCGTCGAGTTATTCGTCGTAAGAAAGAGAGCAAGCAGGCAATTAATACTGACAGTTTAATCCGTAGTTTAGCAGAATTAACACCTGGTAAGCCTGTTGTACATCTTGAGCATGGTGTTGGTCGCTACGCTGGTTTAACCACATTAGAAACAGGTGGTATTACTGCTGAATACCTTATTTTACTTTATGCCAATGATACCAAACTCTATGTACCCGTTTCATCGCTAAACTTAATTAGCCGTTATTCTGGTGGTGATGAAGAAAATGCTCCACTCAATAAATTAGGTACTGATGCATGGAGTAAAGCTAGACAAAAAGCTGCCGAAAAAGTACGAGATGTTGCAGCTGAATTGTTAGATATTTATGCTGAACGCGAAAGTAAGCCAGGCTTCGAATTCAAACAAGATCGTGAACAATACGAGCTGTTTTGCCAAGCTTTTCCTTACCAAGAAACGGAAGATCAGCAAAATGCCATTGGTGCTGTTATTGGTGACATGTGCTCACCTTATGCTATGGACCGATTAGTTTGTGGTGATGTTGGTTTTGGTAAAACCGAAGTGGCAATTCGTGCTGCATTTTTAGCGGTGATAAATCATAAACAAACCGCAGTCTTAGTCCCGACTACTTTACTTGCACAGCAACATTATGAAAGTTTTTGTGATAGATTTGCCAATTGGCCAATTCGCATTGAAAGTTTGTCACGATTTAAAACCGCTAAACAGCAACAAGCTATAATTCAAGAACTCGCTGAAGGTAAAATCGATATTGTTATTGGCACCCATAGACTTTTACAAGAAGATGTAAAATGGAAAGATTTAGGGCTTTTAATTGTTGATGAAGAGCATCGCTTTGGTGTTCGCCAAAAAGAGCGAATTAAAGCGATGCGAGCCAATATCGATATTTTAACCTTAACGGCAACCCCAATTCCTCGAACGCTAAATATGGCAATGAGTGGTATGCGTGATCTCTCAATTATCGCTACACCACCTGCTCGCCGATTAGCGGTAAAAACCTTTGTTCGAGAATATGATAACTTAGTTATTCGTGAAGCCATCTTGCGTGAAATTTTGCGTGGCGGTCAAATTTATTACTTACACAATGACGTATCAGATATTGAAAATGTGGCTGAAAAGTTAGCTGAATTGGTTCCTGAAGCACGAATTGCAGTTGGTCATGGGCAGATGCATGAACGCGATTTAGAGCGCGTAATGAATGACTTTCATCATCAACGATTCAACTTATTGGTGTGTACTACCATTGTCGAAACCGGAATCGACATCCCTAATGCCAACACCATTATTATTGAAAGAGCCGATAAATTTGGTTTAGCACAATTACATCAATTGCGTGGTCGAGTTGGACGCTCATATCACCAAGCTTACGCTTATTTATTAACACCACACCCTAAATTACTAAGTAAAGATGCTAAAAAACGTCTTGATGCTATCGCTACATTAGAGGACTTAGGTGCTGGTTTTGCTTTAGCTACACATGATCTTGAAATCCGTGGTGCAGGCGAATTATTAGGCAGTGATCAAAGTGGGCAGATTGAAACAATTGGTTTTAACCTTTATATCGAATTACTTGATGATGCCGTTAAATCTCTTAAGGAAGGCAAAGAACCGACTCTTGAATCATTACTTAATAATCAACAGACCGAAGTTGAGTTACGATTACCAACGTTGATTCCTGATGATTTCATCCCCGATGTCAATACTCGATTGTCACTATATAAGCGAATTGCAAGCATCGAAAGTTTAGATGAATTAACCGATATTCAAGTCGAAATGCGCGATCGCTTTGGTCAGCTACCTGATCCGGTACTTTTTTTATTAGAAATAACAAAAATCCGTTATCAAGCACAAAAATTAGGTATTACAAAAATTGAATTTGGTGAAAAAGGTGGTTTTATTGAGTTTGGATCTAACAACAAAATTTCAGTTGATTATTTAATTGAAACAATTCAAAAATCACCAAAAAATTATCGCTTGGAAGGAACAAATCGATTAAAATTACTCAAAGCTGATTTAGAGTGCATTGAACGCATTGATTATATTAAAAATTTATTAGCTGATTTTGCTGAACATCAAGAAAAATAGCTCGAAATATACAGGAACATAAGAATTGAAAAAAACAATATTAACTATTATTACTATTGCTATATTAACCATTATTACTATTGCTATATTAGGCTATATTTGTATAGCATGGCATACAGGTATCGTAATAGAAAAGGAACTATACAATACGTTACCCGAAACCGTTGCAAAATTTAACAATGCGCAAAATATCTTTAAGTTAAACATTTCCCATTCTAATCATGAAAGACATCTGTTTTCAACCAAAACACACATCTATATGACGTTAACACCCAAAGATGGAAGTTCAGAGGATGTATTAACGTTAGCTGATAAAGATTTTACTATTCATCATGGACCATTCCCAATTGCAGCTTTAAAACAAGGTATATTTTCACCACAACAGGCTTGGATTGATTATGAAATCAGCCAAGAAGCTAAACCTGCGTTATGGGAAGCTATGGGAAATCAACCATTTATTACTGGCTACATTAGTTTGGATTATAGTAATAATCTGATCATGAAACTTTTTAGTCGAAAATTTAGTGAAAAAAGGGAGTTCGAAACTAATATTAATCTTGAATACGAATTAGGTAATGGTAGTTTTACATTTATTAGTAATAATGATTCCCCTATACCTTCGATAACGCTGGATTTAGATAGATTTCACACCAAAAAAGCTAATGTATATTTCACTTTAGATAAGCTTCACATTGAGTTTGCTGGCGAAAAACAATCAACAAATACTCATTATTTATTGAGTTTAGATTCTTTAAATACAAATCTAAGAGATGCTTTTTTCAATCCTGATTATGACTTTACTAAGTCCGATAATGACACTTTCTTAATAAACAATCTAAAAGTAGATAGCACTATTGATTCCAATAATCAAAATATAACATTACAAGCTAACCTCGATAAGTTTACCTTAATTCCTGAGTCAGACGATAAACGACCTGCTATAAAAGTAAATAAAATTTCAGTCAATCAGAAAGTTAATTTTGGTGATAGCCGTACTCTAAATGGCTTTTTTAGCGGTAGTATTGACTCGATCTTATATGGACAACAAGAGTTAGGAAAAGCAGAAATAAATATTGATTATCAAGGGTTAGATAAGGCGGAATTTGGTGCAGCGTTTATCGATGAAGATACTCAATATAATCAACCTATCAATAGTCGATTTGAGTTAAAAAATTTAAATTTACATAATGATAATGGTGACATCAATATCAAAGGTTTACTTGATGTTACTAATCTTAATAAAATTTATATAATTAACGATCCGTTAGATAACATCAATAACTTTACATTACACGTGAACGCCCCGCTTAACGTACTAGCGCGTACATTTGCTCAATATTATTCTCCTAATAATAGTGGTATAACAGAGGATCAATTTAATAAATCTAAAAAAATAGTCCAAGACATATTGGCACATATGTCTAATGATTCGCCATTATTTACCTTTAGTAAAGACGGAGAGCAAGGTTTATTTATTGATATACTTCAAGATAGCAATGATGTTAATATTAATGGAAAAATTTATAATAAAAGTGATGTATTGGAACTATTAAAATAATAATGAATTAAAACCCAATTAGTCTTAAACCCGAAGTAAAAAGCAGTAAAAATTATTAATTTTAGAAAAGTAACTAACAAGTAATAGAAATTAAGAGAGTAAAAATGAAGAAAACAAAATTAGCAGTTGGTGTTATTGCAATATTAGGTTTGGGGTATGTTGGTACTGCATGGTATACCGGAAATGTAATTGAAAATGGTCTTGATGGCACATTAAAAAATTTAACCCAAAAAGTTAATAGTTTACAAGATAATTTTAATGTACAAATCACGCATACAAATGACGAAAAAAGCCTTTTCTCAACTAAAACACACATAAAAATAGCTGTAATTAAGGACTCAAAAACAGTTGTATTATACGATGATGATGTGATTATTCATCATGGTCCTTTTCCAATTGAAGCGTTAAAAAATGGCGTATTCACACCACAACAAGCTTGGGTTGAATTTCAAAATAGTGAACAATTTAATCCTGATTTATGGAAAAAAGCGGGCAATCAGCCATTTATGAAAGGTCATATAAGCCTGTCTTACTCTGACTTCATAGACTATAACATATCAACTCAACCAATTGTACTTGATTTGAAAGATATCGGAGTTGAAGATGCTGATGGTAAACTTGATCTTGGTGAGATAAATTGGCGTGCTTCAGGAAACATTAATTTTGTTGCCCCATCAATTTCGATTGAAGCAAGTAAAATTAATTATCAACATGATGCAGATAATCAATTAAAAATAACCAATTTAAAAGTTGTTAACGATGCAGATTTTCAAAATAAATATACTTTAAATGCTAGCGTTGATGATTTCTATTTTAATTTTGAATCGGCCAGAGATACACCAGAAATTTCTCTGAAAAATTTAGCTTGGAATTATGTGTTAGAAGCAAAAGAGAGTGGCTTAAATGGTGATTTTGCATTCAAGCTTGGTTCATTTAAATATGGTAAACAAGACATAGGTAATGGTTCGTTTGAATTTGATTTTGAAGGATTAGATAAATCTTTTTTAGAAATTTACCCGGAAGCAGCGCCGTTTTTAGCTAAAATTAAACATAGTTCACCTAATACCAAAATAAACATCAAAAAAGTCAATTGGCACAATGCAGCCGGTGATTTTAACTACAGCGCATTTTTTGATGTTTCTGATTTCACTATAATGTCAAGTTTCAGATTGGCTCAAAATATCGATCAACTTAACCAATTTAAAGTAAATCTTGATGCACCATACAAAGTTATAGCACGTATTAAGACTCAATTTGATAATCCAGAAAATGAAAATATTTCTGAACAACAATTTGAGTCTGATGCTAAACAAATGCAATTCATCGTTGAAAGATCTTTTAATAGATCTCCATATCCAGCAATTTTATTTAAAAAAGGAGATGTGGAAGGTATATTCACTGAAATTGAATACACTAAACAAAGTGGTCAATTCAACCTTAATGGCAAAAAAATGAGTTTTCAAGAGCTTCAAAACCATTTTTAAAAGTTAAACTCTTTATCACTAATTTATCCCGCCACCTTTTGGCGGGATAGCTTCAATAAACAATTTATTTGTAAATCCGATACATATTATTTGATTAGTTATATCAAATCACAAAATGAAGTATTTGTTTAAACAATGATAGATGAATATTTAAATCATAATTCAACTTACTTAGAATTATGAATTCTTTTACTTTAACTGAAAATAAATTTTATGAATAAACATTCTTCTGTTAGTAATGAAAATCAATTTAAACGCACCATGAAAACTCGGCATTTAATTATGCTATCTTTAGGTGGTGTAATTGGGACCGGTCTATTTTTTAATACCGGTTATATTATTGCCACTGCTGGCGCAATTGGTGCAATCATTGCCTATTTAATTGGCGCATTAGTCGTTTATCTTGTCATGTTATGTTTAGGTGAACTTGCTGTGGCTATGCCTGAAACGGGTGCCTTTCATACCTATGCATCTCGATTTATCAGCCCGGCTACAGGCTATACGGTAGCCTGGCTTTATTGGTTAACTTGGACTGTCGCATTAGGATCAAGCTTTACCGCTGCCGGATTGTGTATGCAATACTGGTTCCCGCAAGTTTCAGTATGGCAGTGGTGTTTAGTGTTTTGCATAGTCATTTTTATGTTGAATATGATTACCGCTCAATTTTTTGCCGAAAGTGAGTTTTGGTTTTCGATAATAAAAGTCATCACTATCGTAGTATTTATCATTGCCGGAAGCGCAGCTATTTTTGGCATAATTCCGATGAAAAATGATATGCCAGCTCCATTTTTACATAATATTACCGAGCATGGCTGGTTTCCAAATGGTATTACGCCAATAATTATGACCATGGTATCAGTTAATTTTGCTTTTTCTGGAACCGAACTTATTGGTATAGCTGCTGGTGAAACCCATCAGCCTGAAAAATCGATTCCATTAGCGATTAAAACCACTATTTTCAGATTAATCATCTTTTTCGTCGGTACAATTTTTGTATTAGCAGCGCTACTACCAATGGAGCAAGCTGGTGTAATCAAAAGTCCATTTGTTGAAGTGTTCGAAAGTATTGGTATCCCCTATTCGGCTGATATTATGAATTTTGTTATTTTAACCGCTATTCTATCAGCCGCTAATTCTGGTCTATATGCTTCTGGTCGGATGTTATGGTCACTATCCAATCAAGGTACATTACCTAAATATTTTAGTAAACTAAATAAAAAAGGTATTCCAACCACTGCTATTTCCGTTAGTATGATTGGTGGTTTATTAGCGCTGTTTTCTAGTGTCATCGCCCCAGATACGGTGTTTGTCGGTCTGACCGCGATTTCTGGATTTGCTGTGGTGGCAGTTTGGTTAAGTATTTGTGCTTCTCATTACTTTTTTAGAAAACAACTTTCATCTTCTGACATTGAAGGTCTCAAATATAAAGCACCTTTATACCCATTAGTACCAATTTTAGGCTTTATTCTATGCTTAGTTGCTTGTGTTGGTTTGGCATTCGATCCAGAACAGCGCATCGCGCTTTATTGTGGTATTCCATTTGTGGTGTTTTGCTATATCGCCTATCATGTTACCCGAGCTTATCAACAACGAGTAAACCGATAATGTTTAATCCAATATCATTCAACCAAAATATCATAATTGACGGTGCTTTAGCTAGTGAGTTACAGCGCCGTGGCTGTGATCTTAATGATAGTTTGTGGTCAGCCAAAGTATTAATAGAACAACCCGATCTGATTAGGCAAGTTCATTATGACTACTTTAAAGCTGGTGCAGATTGTGCAACCACAGCCAGCTATCAGGCATCACCTTTAGGGTTCGCTAAAAAAGGGATATCTTTAGATGAATCTATAAAGCTTATCAAAAAAAGTGTCGAGCTGGCTCAACAAGCAAAAGAGCAATATTTAACTCAGATTGGTAAAAATAAACTACTATTTATAGCTGGTTCAGTTGGTCCTTATGGTGCTTATTTAGCCGATGGTTCAGAATACACAGGCAACTACCAATTAAGTGAAGAAGAATTTATCGAGTTTCATCAGATCCGAATACAAGCACTAATCGATGCAAAAGCCGATATCCTAGCTTGCGAAACCTTACCCAATTTTGCTGAAATTAAAGCGATTGTTAAAGTACTGAAACAGTATCCAACAATGACAGCATGGTTCTCATTTACCCTAAAAGATGCTAATCACCTTAGCGATGGTACCCCGCTAAAAGAAGTTATCGATTATCTAAATAACGTTGATCAAGTGGTTAGTGTTGGTATTAATTGCATTGCCTTAGAAGAAGTAACTGCCGCATTAACCGTATTACAAACCTTAACTAGAAAACCTTTGATTGTTTATCCAAACTCAGGTGAACAGTATGATCCAACCACCAAACAATGGCATAAAAATCACCAACACAACTGTACTTTCAAAAACCAATTACCAACTTGGTTAAAATTAGGTGCTAAATTGATTGGCGGATGCTGCCAAACTACACCTAAAGATATTGCAGAAATTGCTGACTATTTAAAAAAATATTAAATAGTGATTCAATCTGTAAGGAATAAAATCGCTGTTAATTGAATAGATAAATTAATGGCAGTTTAACTTTTTAAGAGTTATTTGCATTCTCACCCCCCTCAAAAACCCCGCTCCTCAACTTTTTTTGAATCAAAAAACCCGTTCCTCAAAATTTTATAAAGATATTAAATACTATAATGTTAACTATCCCATATAGTGTAGATGCAATGGACTTGCCTCCAAAAGCATCCATCACTAATTTAGGTTTGAGACTTGGAGTTTTTTAGACTCAATGCTATTCAATATTGGCATGTCGATTTTTCATTGATTCTGGCGTTTGATTCAAATCTTCCATTAGGCTATAAATGATGCTGTCATAAGTCAGCAGAGATAGTTGTTCAAAGGTACTGCCCATAGGTTGATTTAATTGAACAACATTGATTGGAATTGCAACAATGTTATCAGCTAGTTTTGCTAAACTTGAGTTGTTGTTGGTGGTAAATAGGATTATTTTAACACCGATTGCTTTTGCTTGATTAGCATAAGCAATGAGGCTTTTAGTTTCCCCAGAATTAGATCCTAAAATCAATAAATCACCAACATTTGCTTTAGGTTTGCTGATTTCAGTTATTAAACTCACATTTAAACCTAAATGCATTAATCGATTAGCAAATGCACTAATCATTAATCCTGAACGGCCGGTTCCAGCTAAAAAGATATGTTTTGCGGAAATAATAGCGTTTTTAAATTCCTGAAGTTGATCTTCATTTAAATTACCTTGCTGAGCCGATATTTCTGTCAATATATTGCTAAGTACATTTTTGATAGTCACTGTTTTATTCCTATTTTATTGCCATTTTTAATTTTTCAATATTGCTTTCTATGGCATTATTTTTAAAGATGAATCCACCCGATACAATGCTATTTGCTCCAGCTGCAATGCATGGTGATATAGTTTGGTCGGTAATATTGCCATCAACTTGGATGTCGTAATGATAATTACCTTTTTGCTTTTCACGGGTTAATTGTTCAATTTTTTGTAAGGTAAAAGGTAAAAAGCTTTCATTTTTTTGACCAGGATTGACTGTCATAACTAGTACCAAATCAATAAAAGGTAAGAGTAGCTTAAGGTTTTCAATTGGTGTGCTTGGATTGATAGATATTCCAGCTTTGATATTGTTACTTTTTATTTTGTTGATAATGAATGAGTGATGGGCCGTTGCTTCGTAATGAAAGGTGATGATATCAGCTTTAGCATCAATAAAATCTGCTATGGCTAACTCAGGCTTCTCAACCATAAGATGACAATCTAAAATAAAATCAGTATGTGCTTTTAAATCTTTGACAAAGCTTGCATTAAAGCCAAGATTTGGTACATAGTGATTATCCATCACGTCAATATGTAATTGACGAATACCCAATGATTTAAATTTTTCCAAGTTTTCTTTAATCTGATAAAGATCAGAATTAAATAGTGATGGAGACAGTATCATAATTATTCCCTCTTATTAACAGCCCATCAACATAAAATTGACATGACGTTTTCGTTCACGTAACGCATCCCAGTCAACAAAATAGATTTTTCCTAATTGCCCTAATAGTGGCAAACCATCTTTAATGATCAACACCAATGAGAAATGACCAAAAAGTGATGATTTGATATGAGCATCAGTATTTAGCATAACCCATTTTTCTGCTGGATAATTGGGATCACTAAGTCCTAAACCAAATTCAACATGCTTTGGACCAGGGCTGTTGTACTGATTTTCACTGGTCATGCGTGGTACAATTTTTTCTAAAGTATTGTTGATATCGACATGAAGAAACTCATCACCAAAAAAATTAGTGTCATGCATACACTCTTCAAAAAATAGTGAGCAAGTTGTATGTGTGGTAGCTATGGTTAACTGACCATTTTGGATATTGGATTGCTTAACAAATTGATTTAATTCTTCAGTAATATCATGGTAAGAGTGTCTGCCAGCAACAGTATTGATTTCAATGGCATGATGAATAATTTTCATATTGCTTTATTCCTTATTGCAGCCTCATTAACTTTGTTATTTCAGTTAACGAAAGTCAATGAGGCGGTCGTTATAAATACTTAATGATGCTTTTCAATTAAATAGCTAAACGTTTTTTTAACTCTGCAAAAAACTCATTCAATCCTACACCAGTAAGTAATGGTAAACCGTTGATGACTTTAGCCTTAATTGAATCTGGTACGATGGTGGTACTCACCACAACGTCATAAGAGTCGATTTTATTAAGTTCATCAGCAATTTTAGATTGATAAATTTTTACTTGATCTGTTAATTTTTCATCACTAAGCCATTTAGTGACTTTGCTTACTGCAATAGTTGAAGTTGCATGACCTGCACCACACATTATGAGTAAATTTTTCATATGACTATTTCCTTTTAATACATTTCAATTTTTTTGATTTTGTTGATATAGATAAGCAAGCAAAGGATTACGAGAGCTAAACCAATTAAGCCAAGGTATCCGATATGGGTTAATAACAGTACAAATAGTGTTACAGGCCATAATCCACATAAAATTACAGTAACAATACCAGCTGTACCTACATCATAATTAGCTAGATGGAATACATCAGTGATGACTGGTGCAAGCCAAGTTGCCATATATAGGCAGATAACTAGGTAAATGGTGCCACCAAGGATTGAACGAATAATATTACCTTTAAAGAACGGTACCATTAAGCAGATGCCAAATGCATAGAAGGCTAAATCACCAAAAGGTAGTACTTTGTTACCCGGTAAGATCAAAGCAAGTAGTAATGATACTGGCACCATGATTAACGCAGTTGCCATTACTGCAGGATGACCAACAGTTAATGCGGCATCCATTCCGATGTTTACTTGTTTTCCATTAAGTTTTTTGCTAGTAAATTCACGCGCAGCGTCAGCAACAGGAAGTAAGCCTTCCATAAACATTGCAACCATTTTTGGCATAATTTTCATGATTGCAGCAGTTGAAATACCTAGCTGACCAATTTTTGGAACATCATAATTGGCTAAAATCCCTACAACAATACCGATGATTAATCCGATAACAACAGTATCACCAAAGATACCAAAACGTTTGGTTAGCGTTTCTGAATCGGCATTTAATTTATTTAACCCTGGAATACGGTCAAAGATCCAATTTAATGGGATTGCGACAATTGCACCCGATAATGCCATGAGGTGAGTAATAGCAATGCCAGGATAACCAAAAAATGAGCTTATTGGTTTTTGTAGTAGATCGGCTAAAAACCATTGCAACATTACTGCAGTTATACAGCCAATGATACCAACCCAATATTCACCTGTGACTGAATACGCGACTAAACCTAGGAAAATCGCAAACCAGAAATTCCAGATATCGACATTTAACGTTCGAGTCCAACCGAGTGAGATAAATAAGAAATTGATAATTAGTGATGCTGGAATTAGTAATAATCCCAATGTCGTTGAGAATGCCAATGGCCCACCTACTCCACAACCAATATCCATAATACTTAATGATGTTCCATACTGTTCACCCATTTTTTGGATGGCAACACCTAAAGTGTCAGATAGTAAACCGATAACTAATCCAAGACCAACGATACCGATACCGACGGTAATACCCGACATTATTGCTTTGGAAAAACTGACTCTAAAAAATAAGGCTATGATAAAGATGATGATGGGTAAAAAAACCACTCCACCAAGATCGATTAACCATTGAAAAATATTAATGACACTATCCATTTGTATCTCCTTGATAAAATTAATCCACCCTATTTAACGCCAGCGCTATTTAAGATAGAGGTAAATTCGTTAATTGATTGACACTTTTCTAATAATTTTATTTGCTCATCATTTTGAAATAAGCCAATAAGGTTCTGTAAATTCTCAATTTGTTCATGTGGCTGCTTCATTGCTAGCATAAAAATAAATTTGACTGGGATTTGTTCTTTATCATCAGTCATACCAGAAAAAATGATTGGATTTTTTAGGGATGCAAAGCAAATTTGTGATTGATTAACTTTTGAAGAATCAGTGTGTGGTATGGCAAAACCGACAGAATTAATTAATAATCCTGTTGGATATTGTTTTTCTCTTTGCAAAATTCCATCTAAATAGTCTTGTTTAACAATTCCATGTGAAAATAACATTTGTGCCATTGTTGTTAAGATCTCTTCTTTAGTTTTTGCCTCAATATTGAATAGGCATAAATGCTGATCAAAGTACATTCTTGATTCCTCTTTGATTGTCCAAAAATAGTTTAAGTTGTTTAAAGTTTGTGAGATTTTTTAAGGATGAAATTGCCTGTTTATTCGAGACTATTTCATAAATTTCAGTGAAAACGTCATTAATACTATTAATATTGTTCTCCGAAAGACTAACCATGATAATGATGCTGACATCAATCATGCCCCATTTGATCGGTTGTTTTAATGTCATGATTGATATGCTTGATTTGATAACAAACATTGGTGAACCATGTGGTAAAGCGATCCCGTTTTCAATCGAGGTATCACCGATTTCTTCACGATATAACACTGAATCACGATAGTTTTTAGTTACAAATCCTTTCTCTTCAAGCTTATTTATCAGTAAGTTAAGGCATTCATTTTTGTGTTGAATATCAACGTTTAATTCAATTAAATCTGCTTTAACGAATTTAGCTGTTGTTGGATAGTAATTGTCTGAAAAATCGGGTTGTTTATTAAGAACATAGTTGGCGTAAGCTTGGATAATATTTTGGTAATCTTGATTGTTTAATAATGACGATATTTTGACAATGGGTTTATTAATGTTGTTGATATCAAGTGTAGTGATGATTAAATCGACATTACTAAGTTTGGTCGAATTTAATTTTGAAACAGAATAGACTTCGATATTATCTTTCGACGGTAAAAGTTTTCGTACTTTATTTAAAATTAAATTTGATGATGAGCATCCATATTGGCAAATAATGACAATATTATTTGCATCCGCGGCTTTATCTAAAGCTATTTGAAAATGAATCAATAAAAATGAGATTTCATGATCATTTAAATGGATGTCAAATTTACGTTCTAAGTCTGAAAGTGCATACCATAACACACTAAATAATTTAGAATATTCTTGTTTTATCTCATCTAATATTGGATTTATAATACGGATTTTCTTTTGTAAACGAGTAATCATCGATGGAAAATGTGACAATAAAGAGTGAAACAATTTACTATCACCCGTTAAATCTACATTCTCAATGTCACCAATTTTTTTTATGATCCTAAAGATGATTTGTTCATAAAAACTGTCATCAACAATGATATTTTCATCAATGATTCGATGAGCAAAAAACAGTTTGCTTAAATATTTAATATCATTGGTTGGAAACGCCACCTGAAAAGTTGACTCAAGTGTTTTTGCCAATTCCGAGGCAATTAAGTAGGATTGCATATATCGAATATGATTAAATAAAAAATCATTTTCTTCAGGAATGGAATATCCCAAACACAATCTCTTAAGTTGTATGGTAATTGATATCAGTAGCGAAGATAAATAATGCTCAGTAGATTGTGCAACGACCGATTCAAAACGTTCAAACAGTAATCGATTTATCTGTTCAAACGAATCATCCCCAATAAAGGATTTCATCAATTGATTTAGATAATAGTCATCTTGTTTGTGAATATATAAGGAGAGAAAATGTTTAATCGCTCGTTGAATTTGATTTTCATTACCGTCAACATGAATTCCTTTGTGGGTGACGGTTAATACGATATTTTCTTGCTCAAGCGCACGATTAATAAATTCGATATCTTTGTGTAATGATGTTTTACTGACTAAATAGTCAAAAGATAATTGTTCAAGTGATACGGTTTCACTGTTTAATAAACTTCGTTTAACAATATCTAAACGACGGTATTCAGGGCTTAATCGCCGTGATTTTTTATTAAAATAACTGTGACTATTTTTTTGTTCTAAATAATTAATTATTGTTTCAATATCCGTTTTTTGACCTAATAAAATTAATCCGTTACGAGGTGACTTTTCGATTCGAATATCCATATTCGGTATCGTTTTTAAACGTTCGTTTAGTTTCTCAATATCGCAATATACGGTTTTAGTTGAAATTAATAATTTTGAACTAAAAAAAGCAGCCGGTTTAAATTCTGACTGGCTAAAAAGTAGTTTAAGTAATTTGATCTGTCTTTCCATTACTCAACTCCTTTTTCTGTATGTAATACCTTCATGATGATTTAAAGTATAGTTAGATAAATAAATAAGACGATTACATTTTTTTCCAGATTAATCTGGAATCCAATGTGATAATAACCAATGTTGAAAAGTCTGAGTGCGTAAATAGCAATCTTAAAGTGGGGTATTTTTCTTAATCTAGATGATTATAAAGGTCTTAATAATGAGGTAATACATTTAGTCATTTGACATGAAATTACTATTTTATACTTCTTTTTAATGAATAAATTAAGAATGATGATTATTTGGATGATTCATTTGAGATAGTAAAGCATACCTTTAATATTTTCATCTTATTAAATAGCTGAGTTTATTTTATATGAAGAGATAAATGTTTGTAATAACTTATGTTATAAGTTAATTCAATAATAATGGTTTGATGCTTTTAATAGTTTGCTTTTATTTCAATAAAAAGTATATTATTTTGCAATAAACCATTATTAAATAATCTTTTGTGCTCAATCATTTATTTTGCTAATACGCGTTCAACCGTATCGACAATAGCTTGAGTTTGTGAATCAATTTCGATATTAACACTATCCCCTACTTTTTTGGTATCCAGAGTAGTAATCGATAAGGTTTCTGGGATCAGGTGAATGTTAAAATGGTTATCTTTAACCTCACCAACGGTTAAACTTGCGCCATCTATACCAATAAAGCCTTTATATAGCACATATTTCATAAATTTTTCAGGCATAGCTAAGGTCATTTGACAGTTAGTAGCTGTTTTTTGGATATCGATAATGGTTGCAGTACAAGAGACATGTCCAGACATAACATGCCCACCAATTTCATCACCATATTTAGCACTTCGTTCAATATTAACAAAGTCATTTTGCTTCTTATTGCCGAGAGTAGTTAAAGCAAGGGTTTCTTGCATAATGTCAAAGGTTACGCAATCATTTTCAATTCCGGTTACAGTTAAGCAACAGCCATCATTTGCTATTGATGCTCCGATTTCAATATTATTTGTTAAGTTGTGTGGAAGTTTGACTTTATAGGTTCTTAATTTGTCTCGATCTGTGATACAAATAATCTGACCAACACCTTGTACGATTCCTGTAAACATTATCATAACCTTTATATTTAATCATTTAGCTAAATATTTTAGCGCAAACCAGTAAAAAATAATAACGATTGAAATCGAATATTTAATAAATGAATGATTTTATCTTCAAAAAGATATTCAATTGGATGCTCTACTGATATGATCGGATTTAATTTATGATTTAAAGGTTGCCCATTTATGTTGAAACTTATTTTAGCTATTTCAATCGGTTCAGTTTTCGGAGGATTGCTTCGCTGGTTCTTATCGTTAAAATTAAATGTCATTGCTTTTGCTATTCCTTTAGGTACATTATTTTCTAATTTGATCGCTGGTTATATTATTGGTTTTGCAATTGCTTTTTTTAATCATGCAAATCTTTCTGCTGAGTGGCGATTGCTGATAATTACAGGTTTTTGTGGTGGGTTATCTACTTTTTCAACGTTTTCGGCTGAAATTGTTAACTTTCTTCAAGAAGGTCGTATTGGTTGGGGATTAGCGACCATTGCAGTTCATGTTACTGGCTCAGTTTTAATGACATTTTTAGGCTTTTTTACCTATCAATTTTTTCGTTCATGAAGGTATATTAATCCAAAACAATATAAAAAATGATCACAAATAGTATTTACAACCTAAAATTACTGTATTAATATACACTGTATATACAAACAGTATCGAGGTTTTTATGCTTATTGAACATTCTTCACCACAACTTATGGCTATCAATTTTGAAACACCTTTTCAACAGGTGTTACAACAACAGAGACCTTTATTACGTTCATTTAATAAAGAGAAAAAATGGCAATTATGGCTATCAGATCGTCCGATGCTAAAACGTTCATGGGTGAATACTGCTGGACTTGATAAAGAAAAAGTTGTTCATTTAGCTAATTTGAATAATGAAAATTTAGTATCTACTATTGAGAAAGCATTACAAAGTAAAACCTGTAGTTATGTAGTTGCATGTGTTAATGATCTTAATGAGAAAGATAAACTGCGTTTACAACAAGCCGTTTTAACTAGCAATACCTGTTTGTTTTTAGTTCACGATGAACAAAACCAACAACCAATTCAATACCATTAAAAAAATATCTGTTTCTAAAATTTACAGTTATAAAAGAAAGACACTGTCTAATATGGCAGTGTTTTGAATGATTTTTCGTTTTAAAAACTTAGAAAGGAATAGGAAAAAACACGTTAAGTGTTAGCATCATTTTTCGCTTGATTAATGATAGCGTTAGCTATCCATTGAGAAAGCGATATAATATATGAATCATCTAAATTCCAAACATCTTTTAAAACCGTTATTTGCGAACCACAGATGATTGATATGGTATAAATGACTTTATTATATTGCTCTTCACTAAGCTGTGATTGTAACGGTTGTAATAATTTCGAAATTACCTCTTTACGATTTTCCCGTACTCGTTTTGTTGTATTAGGTGCTAATTTAGAACGCTCATTCGCCCATTGTTGCAAAGATAATCGCATCGTCGCTCTTATAGCACCTTCATGTTTTATCATTTCAGTATAAGCAAACGATATGAATTCATTAACTCTTTGGTTTATATTTTGTTCGTCTGTATGCCATTGTAAAATAGGATCAAGTGAACGATTAACTACAGCCGATATCAGATCATTTTGTGTTGGAAAATAGCGATAAGCAGTCGACCTTGAGATTCCTGATTTATCAGCTAACTCAGTAATCGTTGGTTCAATGCCATTTTCTAATGAGTCTAAGGCAATCTCTATCAATCGCTCATAATTCTTTTTTTTAAGACTTGTAAAGTTGTTCAAAGAACTAGTTTCAGATTTGTTCATAACACTGTTTTTTGACTTATATTAATTTTGCGCCATTTCTTTCATTCTAAATAATAAATTATTAATTGTGAAATATTTTAAAAAAATGAGACTAAAGTCTCATTTTTGATATATAATGTTACCCAATAAAATTTGAATGTTTAGAAACATAATTTAGGCAAACAAATTTAAATACCAATTCTATTCGACACCAACAATAAGTAAGTAATACCGGTGCGACATTAGTCGCACCGCTATTTTATCGCAATTAATAGTATTAATTCATATTGATAAGAAGAACTTTAATATTTTAATGTTCCTTTACTATTGATTGTTAACTGTGAGACAATCTCACATGCAGTATCCTATGTTTCAAATAAGTAATAGATATATAAGATTTTTATTATTTTGTTAACTTAATATAGGAAACACACAATGAAAGAATATCAAACTGATGTAGCTGCTTTCGTATTACGAATTGCTTTAGGTATGATGTTTTTAGCTCATGGTTTTACTAAATTACTTGTTCTAACACCAGAAGGTACCGCAGAGTATTTTCACACTCTTGGTTTTCCTGGGTTCTTTTCTTATATTGTAATCGTTTTTGAAATTGGTGGCGGTGCATTGTTGCTATTAGGTATTCTAACTCGCGCTGTTGCATTAATTGCCTTTTTTCAACTAGCAATAATAACTATTGTGCATTGGGCTAATGGTTGGTCATTTACTAATCCAGGTGGTGGTTGGGAATATCCAGCATTTATGTCTTTAACTGCTTTTAGTCTTTCATTGCTTGGAACCGGCAGATTTAGTGTTCTATCTGGTAAAAAATATCCACAAATTATCGAGTCATAATATGTTAAATTTCTAGGAAAGGTAAAAATGATTACCTTTCCTCTAACTTTGATTTATCGCTTAAATAAATAGTTCAATCTAGTTTTAATAATGGCTTAGTTTTCCTATCGATATTGTTTATTACTCTTCCCTATCTTAACATTCAGATAATTATATTTTATTTAAACCAGTTATGTTTATATGATCTATTTTATTAAACATATTACGCTACAATTTTTTGATTGTTTATTTATTAATAATAAGAAAACTATAATATGTATATTCTGGGTAAATTTATCTAAGCATTGAAAGCTTTATCTGAAATCAATCCTTAAAATATAAACTAACATCAATCGGCAAGTAATTTGAAACTATTTAACTAAAGTCTCAATCCACCATATCTTGCTTGTCACTTAGACTCTCAATAAAATCTTCAACTACTAAAGCGGCTTTTTGAGCGCCTTCTAAATATTTATCAATGAACTCTTGGTTGTAAATGGGTTCCTCTCCATAATTGGCTTTATTATCATGATTAATAAATTCATAGTGAAGTGATACTTTAAAATCCCCTTTATATTCATAAATATAATGACATCCAAAATCCTTATCAATTGAACATTTAATTACTAATGGTTCAGATTGAATAGGTAACCAATTTGGTTGGGGAACAATTAGAATATTATTATTTTTAAATCTATACAGAACTATATTATTGTCAAATTGATTACTCTCTATAAATTTATTATAACAATAATCACATTTTTCTTTACTTTTTGCATACTCTAAGTTTTCTTGAAATATTTTAAATGAACTGTCATCAGAGCTATTCTTATTAGTTCTAAAAAAATCAATATCTAAATTGTTAAATTGTAAATTTTCATTTTTTATATTATTGCAATAAGCAGTTAATGCTTTGGATGTTGGATGAAGGCAAATATCACTCGAGTCAATTCTAATATCACTAATTTTATCAATTTTATGAGCTACATCATTAGAAAACTTCTCGCAAAATTTTCTTTCTGAAACATTAGCACTATTATATCCTTCAATAACCCAAAATGGTGAATATTTAGAATTAGGATAAATACGTAAGATTGCATCTTTAGACAGTTCAACTAAACGTCCATTTTTTTTGCACTCGCTACTTGGTCTATTTTCTAAATACTTAGTCACGCCAGGTACTATGATTAAATAAGTCGGCCAAAAGAAAGTACAAAATAATGGTAATAATATATAACTGAATAGAGAAGCTAATTTATTTCTTGAACCAAAATATTTTTTTGTTTCTGATTGGCAAAAACGAATTATTAGCGGAAAAACAATGGCTGAAAGAAAAAATATAAAAAACTCCAAATTAGCATTGATTGAAATATAAACAGTTAAAGCCAAAATTATAGTTGCTAGAATTGCTCTAATAATTCGATTCATTCTTACAAAGATAGTTATGAATGAAAAAACATAAAAGAAATAAAAGATTGGCAACAAGAATAATAATATAATAACCTCTCTTGCTACATGATGCACATCAATGGATTGAAACATGTAAAACACCTATAAAATACTAATTAATATTAAATTATTTTTAATTAGCCAGTATTATCACAGATAAATATTAATGTCAAAAATAAGAATATTTACTTCAATTATTAAAGTTTAAAATAGTGTTTTATTTATTTCACTTCATTAAATTTTTTGTATAAATGATTCACACTTCTTTACTGTTGCAAATCGCATTAATGCAGACATAAAACTATCATGAACTATTTGTGAAGCAATTATATTGTCATTAAAGTTAAGATCACGAGTAGTACAAGCATCATGAATCAAAATTGGTTGATAATTTAGTTCAAATGCGCAGCGTGTAGTGGAATCAACACACATGTGACTCATCATTCCACAAATCACTAATTGTGATATACCTAATTGCTCTAACTTCTGTTGTAAATGAGTTTGGTAAAAGCTATTTGGATATGCTTTTTGAACAATAAATTCATTATGCTCTTCAAGAGGAAGTAATTTAGAATGTAACTGACTTCCGTAGCTATTTTTTACAAAAAAAGCGGCATTAACATCTTGATTAACGTGCTGTATATAAATAATCGGCAATTGCTTTTGACGGAAATAATTTTGTAACTTTAAAATATATTTCAACGTCTGTTCGGTATTATTTAATGGGTATTTTCCCTCAGGGAAATAATCATTTTGCACATCAATAATTATTAATGCTTGCGTCATTTTGCTCTCCTTTATAATGTTTTATGTTATTATTCTGCAGGTATTAACTTTTAAATAACATAGTAAATTGAAGGAATTAACAGCAGTTCGCTTTCAAAATGAAAATATGGATAAAAAAGATCGCGCTATATTAAATGAGTTAAAAGAGAATAGTCGTCAATCTTGGCGAGAGATTGGAGAGAAGGTATTCTTGTCAAGCCAAGCAGTTGGTCAACGTGTGCAAGAGTTATTAAATAATCATATTATCGAAAAATTCACCATTAAAGAGCAAAAATCTCAATTACAATTTATTACTATTTATATGAATTCAAATCAATTTGAATCGTTTGAAAAGTTAGTAAAATCTTTTGATGAGGTTTCCGAATTTTACAAAATTACTGGTGATGGTTGTTATATGATTGTCTGCCACTTTGAAAATAATAGTCTAGAGAACTTCTTAAATAAAATTGCTGATTATAGTCGTTATAAAGTCAGCCATAAGTTAAAACAAATCTTATAATTAATCGTAAAAATAAATGATTAAATATTTATATTTGATAAGTCATTATGGTTAATAATAATCGCTTGCTTACAATTTATTTCAATAAATTAACAAAAAGCTATTGCTCATTAATCGTTTCTGTTATATTTTGTACAACAGTTAAATTTAAAGGTTTTAATTTTTATGAATTGTTTTTGTATGACTAAACACCATCATCACCATCATTCCTGAATAGTCTTCAGGCGATTGGTGCTGGAAGACAAATGGTCTTCCGGTGATTTCGCAAAAGCAAATAGAGAACCCTCGGAAGATCAAACTTCCGAGGGTTTTTTGTTTGTGGTTAATAATTTTATTTAGGGAGAATAACATGTTGGATAATTCACGTTTACGTATAGCAATGCAAAAATCAGGACGTTTAAGTGATGAGTCAAAAAAATTACTAGCTCAGTGTGGTATCAAAATTAATCTACAAGAGCAACGTCTAATTGCTTTCGCTGAAAATATGCCAATTGATATTTTACGCGTTCGTGATGACGATATACCAGGCCTTGTGATTGATGGCGTAGTTGATATTGGTATTGTAGGCGAAAATGTTTTAGAAGAAGAAGTTCTAGATAGGCAAGCTGAAGGTTATAATCCACAATATAAAAAATTACGTAGACTTGATTTTGGAGGATGTCGTTTATCTATTGCCGCCCCTCGTGACTTTAACTATACAGGTCCCGAGTGCTTAAATAATTTGCGTGTAGCAACAACTTATCCTCACCTACTCCGCCGTTATCTCTCTCAATATAATGTAAGTTTTAAAACTTGTTTGCTTAATGGTTCTGTTGAAGTGGCTCCTCGAGCTGGTTTAGCTGATGTAATTTGTGATTTGGTATCAAGTGGTGCAACTCTTGAGGCCAATGGTTTACAAGAAATAGAAGTCATTTATAAATCTAAAGCATGCTTAATTCAACGTGAAGGTGAAATGTCCTGCACTAAACAAGCCCTAATCGATAAAGTGATGACTCGAATTCAAGGTGTAATTCAAGCTCGTGAATCTAAATATATTATGCTTCACGCTCCAACAGCAGTTTTAGATCAAGTTGTTTCGCTATTACCTGGTGCAGAAAATCCAACTATTTTACCATTAACCGGTGAACAAAATCGGGTAGCATTACACATGGTTAGTACTGAGTCATTATTCTGGGAAACCATGGAAAAACTAAAAGCATTAGGTGCTAGTTCAATCCTTGTATTACCAATTGAAAAAATGATGGAGTAATCAAATGAAGCTTTCTTATTGGCAAAATTGTTCTAAAGAACAGCAAGCAGAATTATTAACTCGCCCGGCAATTGCTGCCTCAGATTCTATTAGCCAAGTGGTTAAAGATATTTTGACACAGGTTAAACAAAATGGTGACCAAGCCCTCAAAGCATTGAGTAGTAAATATGATAAAACTCAAACCAATCAAATTAAATTGACTGAAGATGAGATAAAAACAGCAATTAGTCGTGTCACAACGGATTTAAAACAGGCAATGCAATTAGCTGTGAGCAATATTAAAAAATTCCATCAAGCGCAAGTAAGACCGACCATAACAGTTGAAACTATGCCAGGTATTCAATGCCAATCAGTGACCAGACCTATTGATTCAGTTGGTCTTTATATACCTGGTGGTTCTGCTCCTTTATTATCAACTGTTTTAATGCTCGCTATTCCAGCCAAAATTGCTGGTTGTCGTAAAGTGATTTTATGCTCACCTCCCCCAATTGCAGACGAAATTTTATATGCTGCCGATCTTTGTGGTGTAACAGAAATCTATCAACTAGGTGGGGCACAAGCGATTGCTGCAATGGCATTAGGTACCGAGTCAGTTCCAAAAGTCGATAAAATATTTGGCCCGGGTAATGCTTATGTTACTGAAGCCAAACGTCAAGTAAGCCAACGTCTTGATGGTGCAGCTATTGATATGCCAGCAGGCCCTTCTGAAGTATTGGTCATCGCCGATAGTTCTGCTAATCCATCTTTTATAGCTGCTGATTTACTTTCTCAAGCTGAACATGGACCGGATTCACAAGTTGTACTACTCACTCCTGATGAGAAGATTGCACAGGAAGTTTCGATTGAGGTTGATAAACAACTTATGCAACTATCGCGCCAAGATATTGCTGAAAAAGCGTTGAAAGAAAGCCGACTTATAGTAACCAATGATTTAGAAGAATGTGTAGATATCAGCAATCGTTATGGGCCTGAGCATTTAATTATTCAAACTAAAAATGCGGATCAACTGGTCGATAAAATTAATAGTGCCGGTTCAATATTTATCGGTGATTGGTCACCAGAGTCTGCTGGCGATTATGCATCAGGTACAAATCATGTATTACCTACTTATGGTTATACCTCAACTTATTCAAGCCTCGGGTTACCAGATTTTCAAAAACGGATGACTGTACAAAAATTAACGCCTGATGGATTGAAAGCAATAGGTACAGCAGTTGAGCTAATGGCACAAGCTGAGCAACTGACTGCACACAAAAATGCGGTAACGATTCGCTTAGCTAAACTTAATGCTGATAATAAATAATAGGTGGATAAAATGGATATTAATCAATTAGTCAGAAAAAACGTACAAAAGTTGACACCTTATCAATCAGCCAGGCGTATTGGTGGTAAAGGTGACGTGTGGTTAAATGCCAATGAATACCCTGTTGCCCCCAATTATCAGTTAACAGAACAAACATTAAACCGTTATCCAGAAGCACAGCCTGAACATGTTATAAATGGTTATGCGCAGTATGCAGGAGTTCGACCTGATCAAGTGATAGTTAGTCGCGGTGCTGACGAAGCGATAGAACTGTTAATGCGTGCTTTTTGTGAGCCTGATACAGATACAATACTTTACTGTCCACCAACTTATGGTATGTATCAAGTCAGTGCTGAAACTTTAGGAATAAAAACTAAAACTGTACCGACCAAATCAGATTGGCAACTTGATCTTGAAGGAATTAAGCAAAATATTGATAGTGTTAAATTAATCTATGTTTGTTCACCAAATAATCCCACTGGTAATTTAATCAATCAAGATGATATTAAAACATTACTTAATATAGCCGAAGATCGAGCGCTAGTTGTGATTGATGAGGCTTATATTGAGTTTTCGCCTAATTCAACGGTAGTCAGTTGGCTTAAAGACTTTCCTCACTTAGTGATTTTACGCACCTTATCAAAAGCATTTGCACTTGCCGGTTTACGTTGTGGATTTACTTTAGCTAATAAGCCAGTAATCGACGCGTTACAAAAAGTGATCGCTCCATATCCATTAGCTACACCTGTAGCTGACATTGCCACTCAGGCATTGAGTAAAGACGGTATTAATACGATGAGATTGCATGTCATCAATCTGAATAATCAAAAAGAAAAGCTGGCTAAGCATCTTTCAGCACTGCCTATAGTCGAAAAAGTTTATCCTAGTGAATCAAATTATTTATGTGTTAAATTTCAGAATAATAAGGATGTATTTCATAAACTTTGGAATGAAGGCATTATATTGCGTGACCAAAGTAAATCAATTGGTCAAGATGGTTTTGTTCGAATTTCGATTGGTACCCAAGCTGAATGTGAAGCAGTAATAACAGCACTTAAAGCCATATTATAGGAGCAAGTATGTTACAAAAATATTTATTTATCGATCGTGATGGAACATTAATTGTTGAACCTCCTATCGATTTTCAAGTTGATAGTTTCGAAAAACTTGAATTTGAACCTAATGTGATACCCGCATTACTTAAATTACAAGCTGCTGGTTATAAATTAGTTATGGTGACCAATCAAGATGGTTTAGGCACCAGCAGCTATCCACAAGCCAAATTTGATGGCCCTCATAACTTAATGATGCAAATATTTGAATCACAAGGCGTCAGATTTGAAGAAGTTTTAATTTGTCCACATTTTCCTGAGGACAATTGTGAGTGCCGTAAACCTAAACTAAAACTGGTGCTTCCTTATTTAATGAATGGCAACTTAGACAAACAAAATAGCTATGTAATTGGTGACAGGGTCACTGATATCCAGCTTGCAGAAAATATGCAAATAAAAGGGTTACGTTATGATCCAGTAAATCTTAATTGGAACGAAATAGCTCAACGTTTAACCACAGCAGATCGTTATGCAAAAGTCGAAAGAAACACCAAAGAGACTAAGATTTTAGTTGAGGTTTGGTTAGATAGACAAGGTGGTAGCCAAATTAATACAGGTATTGGTTTTTTTGACCATATGCTCGATCAAATTGCTACTCATGGTGGCATTAAACTCAATATCCAAGTTGAAGGTGATCTTCATGTTGATGATCATCACACCATTGAAGATACTGGCCTTGCTTTAGGTGAAGCGCTAAAACTAGCTCTTGGAGATAAACGTGGAATCACACGCTATGCATCAGTTATTCCAATGGATGAATGTTTAGCAAAATGTGCAATAGATATTTCTGGTCGCCCTTACCTTGTATTTTCGGCACAATTTAGTGATCCTAAAGTTGGAGATATGAGTACACAAATGGTAGAGCATTTCTTCTACTCTTTAACTTATGCTATGGGGATCACCTTACATATTGAAACATCAGGAAATAATGATCATCATAGAATCGAGAGCTTATTTAAAGCATTTGCTCGAACACTTAAACAAGCAATTAAAATTGAAAGTGATAGATTACCTAGTTCGAAAGGAGTGCTATAGATGAAAATTGTCATTCTCGATACAGGCTGTGCAAATCTTTCATCAGTAAAATACGCAATACAACGACTAGGCTATAATCCAATTATTAGTCTTGAGCCTGATATTGTGCTTGAGTCGGATAAACTCTTTTTACCGGGTGTGGGTTCCGCATCTGCAGCAATGAAAAAGTTAAAAGAACGGAATTTAATCGAGCTGATAAAAGTTTGCACCCAACCTGTATTAGGCATCTGCCTTGGTATGCAACTTTTGGCCGATTATAGTAATGAAGGGCATGTCCATACGTTAGGTATCATTCACGAAAAAGTCTCTGAAATTCCTGATTGTGGACTACCACTACCGCATATGGGGTGGAATCAAGTTAACCCTAAAGCTGGCCACCATTTATTCCGAGATATTCCTAATGGTGCTTATTTTTACTTTGTACATGGATACGCCTTACCATTATGCTCATCAACTATCGCAGAAACCAATTACGGCGAAAGCTTTACAGCTGCCGTACAAAAAGACAACTTTTACGGTGTGCAATTTCATCCAGAGCGTTCTGGCTCAGCCGGTGCAAAATTACTAAAGAACTTTTTGGAGATGTAAAAATGGCAGTTTACCCTATTATTATTCCTGCTCTGGATTTAATTGATGGCACTGTGGTTCGATTACACCAGGGTGATTATGAACAAAAACGTGATTATGGTAATGATCCTTTAGCTCGATTACAAGACTATCAGAGGCAAGGAGCTAAATTACTACATTTAGTTGATTTAACAGGTGCTAAAGATCCAAAAGCTCGGCAAATCACATTAATTAAAACACTGATTAATGGTGTCCAAGTTCCAGTACAAGTTGGAGGAGGAATTCGCAGTGAAGATGATGTTAAAGCCCTTCTCTCTGCTGGTGCAACACGAGTTGTTATCGGTTCAACTGCAATTAAAGATCCCAAATTAGTAAAAAAATGGTTTGAAAATTATGGACCTGAATCTTTGGTATTAGCATTGGATGTTCGTATTGACAAATATGGCAATAAAAATGTCGCTATTCATGGCTGGCAAGAAGATTCTAAGCAAACTTTAGAACAAGTAATTGAGGATTACTTACCTTATGGCTTAAAACATGTCCTTTGTACTGACATTTCAAAAGATGGTACATTAACTGGTTCTAACATAAGCTTATATCAAGAAATTAGCAAAAAATACCCAACTATTGATTTTCAAGCTTCTGGTGGAATCGGACAGTTGAACGATGTAAAGGACTTAAAAGACAGTGGTGTTGCTGGTGTCATTGTGGGTCGGGCATTACTAGAAGGTAAATTTACAGTTCAGGAGGCAATTTCATGTTGGCAAAAAGGATAATACCTTGCTTGGACGTTCGTAATGGTCAAGTTGTTAAAGGCGTGCAATTCCGTAATCACGAAATCATTGGTGATATTGTACCATTAGCTAAACGCTATGCGGAAGAAGGTGCAGATGAACTGGTTTTCTATGATATCACTGCTTCATCTGATGGGCGTGTGGTTGATAAAAGTTGGGTGGCTAAAGTTGCTCAAGTTATTGACATACCCTTTTGTGTTGCTGGTGGTATAAAAACGGTTGAAGATGCTGGGCAGATTTTAACTTATGGGGCAGATAAAATTTCAATCAACTCACCTGCTTTAGCTAACCCAAACTTGATTACTCAATTAGCTGATTGCTTTGGTGTGCAATGTATCGTGGTAGGGATTGATACTTGGTATGATAAAGATTCAGATAGTTATCACGTTTATCAATTTACCGGTGATGAAAAGCGAACTGTAGCCACCAAATGGAATACAATTGATTGGGTTCAAGAGGTCCAAAAGCGAGGTGCCGGTGAAATTGTATTGAATATGATGAACCAAGATGGTGTTCGTAATGGTTATGATCTTAAGCAACTTAAAACGATTAGAGAAGTTTGCCAAGTACCACTGATTGCTTCTGGCGGTGCGGGTACTATGGAGCATTTTTTACAAGCTTTTAAAGAAACTAATGTTGATGGTGCTTTAGCGGCTTCAGTCTTTCATAAACAAATTATTAATATTGGCGAACTTAAACAATATTTAGCTCAACATGGAGTAGAAATACGATTATGTTAACTCAACATTCCCAAATAAAGATAGATACAAAATCACTTGATTGGCAAAAAGTCGATAATTTAATGCCAGTTATTATTCAGCATTATATTTCTGGTGAAGTGCTCATGCTGGGCTATATGAATCAGGAAGCTTTAGCTCAAACCCTAAATAGCGGAAAAGTAACGTTTTATTCTCGGACTAAACAACGTTTATGGACCAAAGGCGAAACCTCAGGCAACTTTTTAAACGTGGTTAATATCTCAACCGATTGTGATAACGATACGCTGTTAATTTTAGTCAATCCGATTGGACCAACTTGTCATACTGGAACAAACAGCTGCTTTAAGAATTCTAAAACTGAATGGGGCTTTCTATACGATTTAGAACAATTACTTGGCTCTCGTAAGCAAGCTGATCCTAACACCTCTTATACTGCAAAACTCTATCATGATGGTACTAAGCGTATTGCTCAGAAAGTCGGAGAAGAAGGTGTAGAAACCGCCCTTGCTGCCACTGTACGAGATAAAGAAGAATTGAAAAATGAATCAGCAGATTTGATTTACCATCTATTAGTCTTACTACAGGATCAAAATCTATCACTCCAAGATGTGATTGGCATTTTAAAAGCTAGACATAAATAATATAAAAAAGAAACCAAGCGAGGCACAATCTTTGAGCTTGGTTTCTTAAAATACATTTCAAAATGACCTATCGGTTTATCTAACAGGTAATTTAACTCCATTAAACATAGCTTGCACTGCTACATTGTTTTCACAAAGACTAATTTTATCTATTGTTTGTCTATTTAAATGTGGAGAAAATTGACTAATAAAATCATACATATAATTACGTAAGAACAGAGATCGCGCAAAGACGATATAAGTTGTACTGTAAGGGAATATATGGCCGGCATTTAGCACCACAAATTCACAATCTGAACTTTCATCAACCGCCATTTTAGCCACAATGCCAACACCAACACCTAATTTGACATAGGTTTTAATCAAATCAGCATCAGTAGTGCTAAATACAATATTTGGGACTTGATTAGCTTTAATAAATGCCTGATTAAGATCGGAACCATCATTAGAAAAATCATAACTAACTAATGGATATTTAGATAGCTCATCAATTGTAACTAAACTGCTTTTAGCTAAAGGGTGATCTTTCATGACAATGACAGCTTGGTTCCAATGATAACAAGGTAATGCAATCATATCATCACTAAGATCTGATAAATCGGTCACGATAGCAAAATCAGCTTGTCCAGTTTGTACTTGCATCAGGCATTGAGGAGATGACCCTTGTTCCATATGAAGAGTGATACTCGGGTACTGTTGCATAAATTGTTGGATAACAAGAGGTAAAGTATAACGAGCTTGAGTATAAGTGGTTGTTATCGTTAATGAGCCTTGATTTGGTTGACTAAACTCTTTAGCTAAAATTTTAATATCTTGTGCTTTATTTAAAATATCACGGGCTAAAGCTATAATCTGCTCACCAACTGGTGTAACTTCTGAAAGATGTTTACCTACACGGGTAAAGATTTGTACATTTAGCTCATCTTCCAATAATTTAATCTGCTTACTTATTCCAGGTTGAGAGGTATAAAGTTTTTCAGAAGTAAGCGATACATTGAGATCATTATTAACAACCTCAACAATATAACGCAGCTGTTGCAACTTCATGACAAAGGCTCCTTTAACTATATACCTTTCCCTTTTCTCAAAAAAAACTTGAGGAAAGGGGTTTTTTAAGGTAATTCCCTTCACACCTTACCACATAAACGGCTTTTTATATTAAACAGCTACTGAACCTGAGCTATTCTTTATAAAATGATTAAGTGTTATTACCTATTTTTTACTATTAACCCATTTACCATGAACATATTGCATGACCCAACCAGTAGATTTGCCGTTAACTTCAGAAGTAACATACTGTTCTTTATTCTTTCGGCTATAACGAACAATACTTGGATTACCATTTGGATCATGGCTTGGTGCTTCAGTTAAATAAATAAATTTTTCTGGTAAACGATATTTAAAGCGTTGTAACTCTTCAACTAATGGTGCACGAGTTTCCCGTGATTTTGGGAAATTATGCGCTGCTAAAAATATACCTGATGCACCATCTCTAAGGACAAAATGTGCATCTGATTTAGTACATTGTAATTCAGGCAAATCAACTGGATCTTCTTTAGGAGGAGCCACATCACCATTTTTCAAGATTTTACGTGTATTTTTACAATCTTGATTAGTACAGCCCATATAGAGTCCAAAACGACCTGATTTTAGGTGCATTTCTGATCCACATTTTTCACATTCGATAATGGGCCCATCATAACTTTTTACTTTAAATGTACCCTTTTCAACCAAAGAACCATCACAAATAGGATTATTACCACAAATATGTAGCTTACGCTCATTATCAAGCAGATAACTATCCATAGCGGTATGACATTTAGGGCAACGCTTAAGTGCTCTTAAAGCGTTGGTTTCAGCTGTTTCAGCTTCTTCCAAAATGTTTAAGGTTTCATGTTCTGGAATTAAGTTAATTGTTTGCTTACAACGCTCTTTTGGCGGTAATGCATAACCAGAACAAGCTAAAAACACGCCGGTTCCTGCAGTTTTAATCCCCATTTCACGACCACAATTAGGACATTTAATTTCTGGTGTTAAAACTAAAGGATTTAATTGCATTCCACCATGATCTGGATCTTGTTCAGCGATTTCAAGATGCTGGCTAAAATCTTCAAAAAATTGATCTAAAACTTCGCGCCATTCTTGTTTTTTATTAGCGATCTCATCAAGTGCATGTTCCATACGAGCGGTAAAATCATAACTCATAAGATCATTAAAATTTTCACTTAATCTATCGGTAACAATTTCACCAATTTTTTCTGCGTAAAAACGACGATTATCTAATCGTACATATCCACGATCTTGAATAGTTGAAATGATCGTTGCATAAGTAGAAGGGCGACCAATTTCTCGTTTTTCCAACTCTTTTACTAAAGAAGCTTCATTGTAACGAGCAGGTGGTTTAGTAAAATGTTGATCTGGATTTAAGCTAAGTAACTCTAAAATATCGTTGACAGATACAGCGGGTAACATTTTATCTTCATTGTTTTTACTCAACTGAGATTGTACTTTTGTCCAACCATCAAAACGTAAAGTACGACCTTTTGCTTTTAAAGTAAAATCCCCAGCTTTAACAGTAACAGTAATTGAGTTATATTCAGCTGATGTCATTTGACAAGCAACAAATTGACGCCAAATTAGTTGATATAACTTAACAGCATCAACCTCAACATCACTCAGACTTGTAGCTTGTATATTAACATCAGAAGGACGAATAGCTTCGTGCGCTTCTTGTGAGTTTTTCTTACTGGTATAAACATTCGGTGATTTTGGTAGATATTTATCACCATAATTTTCACCAATATAATCTCGGACCATCGTTAATGCGTCTTGACTCAAATTTGTAGAGTCGGTACGCATATAAGTAATATAACCTGCCTCGTATAAACGCTGTGCTAACATCATTGTCTTTTTCACCCCGAAGCCAAGGCGAGTACTTGCAGCTTGTTGTAAAGTCGACGTAATAAATGGCGCAGTTGGATTACTTTTAGTTGGCTTTTCTTCAATATTGGTTACTTGATATTGTTTATTATTTAGCTCTGCTAAAGCAATATCAATAGCAACCCGATCTTTCGGTTCAAACGCATCATCTTTATAATGCGTAACTTGCATTGTTAGTTTTTCTTGATTAGCTGTTTTTAAATCAGCATAGAGCTCCCAATACTCTTCAGGAATAAAGGCATGGATTTCACGTTCACGTTCAACAACTAATCGTACCGCAACGGATTGGACTCGACCAGCTGACAAACCTCTTGCTACTTTTTTCCAAAGTAATGGCGACACCATAAAACCAACTACGCGGTCCATAAATCGGCGTGCCTGCTGAGCATTAACACGATCCATATCAAGCATAGCAGGATGCTTAAACGCATTTTGAATCGCAGTTTTAGTGATTTCATTAAATACAACACGTCGATATTTATCATCATCACCACCAATAACATCTTTTAGATGCCACGCGATGGCTTCCCCTTCTCTATCCAAGTCGGTTGCGAGATAAATCATATCAGCATCTTTGGCTAATTTTTTAAGCTCATCAACTACCCGCTCTTTACCGGGTAAAATTTCATAATGAGCCTTCCAACCATTATAAGGATCGACACTCATACGATCGACTAAGATCTGCTTTTCAGATCGTTTTACTTTCTTCTCGGCTTTATCTTTGCTGGTTTTTTCATTGCGGTGGCTACTACCACTAACTGGAAGATCTCGAATATGCCCCACGCTTGATTTAACCACGAAATCTTTACCAAGATATTTATTAATTGTTTTTGCTTTTGCTGGTGATTCCACAATAACAAGGGATTTTCCCATAATTAAACCTATTTATCCTGTAGTTTAAGTTATTTACTGTCTAAATTAACATCAAGTAATGACAGTAAATCATCTTTAATTGTCGACACTTTACTTGCATACTGCTCTTTTTGCTCTGCATCTTCAATTAATTGTGTAATTGTTTGTGACAACGTACATCCCCGGCGTTTAGCTAAATTAGCTAATCTTTGCCAGACTAGAAATTCTAAATCAATAGACTTTTTACGTGTATTTTGCTGCTCGGCATTAAAATGTCGTTTTCGTCGCGCCCGAATGGTTTGCTTCATGCGGTTATCTAAATCGGGATTTAAATGCTGCTTAATCCAATCAACGACGGCTGTCGGTTTGTGTTCTAATAACAATAGTTCATTTACGGCTTGTTGAGCTGCACTCTTTTCAACATAACGAGTGATAGGCTCCCCTTCTAAATGTCTTTTTACTAAATAGTGCCACTTCCAACCGCATTCAAGGTTTTCTAATTGTTGATATTTCATAAGCTCACCTTGTGACGCTGTAACTAAATATGTTAGTTGTAGCATAATCTTGACACACAATAAAGAAAATTATTGCATTTGACAAATTTTTTATAAATCTGCTATCGTTCGTCTATCATTTTGAACTTCTACTTAAGGAATTACAAATAATGGCAAAAGCCGATGTTATTTATATTAATGGTTACATTTACACTGCAGACGAGCATGATACCGTTTGTGAAGCGCTTGCAATTAAAAATGGCTATATTATTGCAACTGGTACCACACAAGAGATAAATAACTCCCAATATGTTGATAATTGTACAATAATTCATGATCTACTAGGTAAAACAATGATGCCTGGCATAATTGATGCTCATCTACATACCTTTTGGGGCGGTATGCAATTATCATCATGTAATTTAAATTATCAAAGTTTAACTGTTGATACTACCTTAGCCATTATTCAAGAATATTTAGATAATGATTCCGCAGACAATAGTAAAAATTGGTTACAAGTTCGTGGTTGGTTACGCCAAGAAGTGTTACCAATCGGAACCGACATTACCCGCTTTGATCTTGATAAACTTAATACCACGCGCCCTGTAATTCTGTTTTCAAATGATTGTCATACGCTTGTTGCTAATAGCATTGCTTTAGAAAAATTTGGACTTGACCGTAATACGCCAGAGCCTTCTGATGGAAAAATTGGACGCACTGAAGATGGCGAATTAAACGGTATATTAGAAGATGCCCCTGCTATGCGCGCATTTGACAGCATCTCTAAAATTACCGATGAACAAGCAGTAAACATAGCTAAATTATCACAAACTGAATTAAATAAGCAAGGTGTAACGTCAGTTATGGATGCACGCATCACTGAAACACAAGCCGATGCATTTCTAAAATTACAACAACAAGATCAGCTCTCAATACGTTTATTTGGTGCACGTGAATTACCACCTGATGATGTTGGTTCTATTGAAGATATTCCTGCTGTTATTGATCGCGTTAAACAATTTGCTAAGCGTTATGATGATAAAAACTGGCAACCTAAACCAGGTATAAAAGTATCGCATACCAAATTATTTGTCGATGGAGTGATGCAAGCACCATTAATGACAGCTCGCTTACTAAAACCTTATCAATTAGAAAATGAAAAAGATCGCCTCGGTGATCTATATTATTCAACAGAGATGTTAGATGCATTAATACTGGAATCATCTAAAGCTGGATTTCATCCTCACATGCATACTGTTGGCGAAGGAGCAATTGAAGTTGTTCTTAACGCGATTGAAAAAATGCGAAAAACACTACCAGATGCAGATATTCGTCCTAGCACTGCACATAATGAACTCAGTGCTATGCATCAATTTGCTCGTTATAAACAATTGAAAACCAGTGTAGTATTTTCATTCCAATGGGCAGGCTGTAGCTCAGCAATGGTAGAACAATACGAAACCTTATTTGGTGCCGAACGCTATAATGGTTTAGAAGCCCACGGTCAGTATATAGATGCTGGAGTCACCTGTGCGTTTGGTAGCGATTGGCCAATTGATCCACTTAATGAATGGTATGATTTCCAAATCGCTATGACCAGACAAATTGACGCACAGCACCCTCGTTTAAATAGTGACCGCAATTTAACAGCAACCGAAGTCCTACGCTGTGCAACAATTGGCGCCGCTTATGTGTTAAAACAAGATGATTATATAGGCTCTATAGAAAAAGGAAAATTTGCAGATTTAATTATTTTAGATCGTAATCCATTTACCATTCCAGCAACGGATATTCAAAATGTCAAAGTATTAACGACGATTGTTGGAGGGAAAACAGTTTATCAACACGCCTAATAATCGTTAAAACTTTATTACCCCGCCTATTAGTCGGGGTAATTTTTCAATGATTAATCAGCATCAACAATAACATCGCCTTCCACTGCTGGTTTTCGAGAAAAATTTAAAATCGCAGCAATAATAAATGCTCCGATAAACATATCAATGACATACCATAATGCACCTTTGGTTACACCACCTAACGCAACTAAACCACCAAATGCAACTAATGAATCAATACCATTAATCATGCCTAGCATTCCCGCAACCGCTGTACCAACAACGATCGCAATAATAACGCGTTTTGGATCTTTAGCCGCAAATGGAATCGCCCCTTCTGTAATACCAGCTAGGGATAAAAAGAACGCAGTAATACCAAACTCTTTTTCTTCCTTAGTATATTTAGAGCGAGACACAATCAAAGAAGAAATAGCCAATCCTAAAGGAGGAATTGCACAGCACATACGAAATACACCATTAGGACCGTAAACACCTTCTGCCATAGCTGCTAATGTAAAAGCTGTAGCTGCTTTACTACATGGTCCGCCCATATCTAGCGCTGCAAGAACACCAATTCCTATACCTAAAAATGCCGCATTAACTTCAGACATGCCTTTTAAAGTTTCGACCATCGCTTTTACAAACCAATCTAGCGGATATGACAAGCCATAAATATAAATAGGAGCCATAACTAATAAGGTCACAGTTGGAATAATCATAACAGGCATAACCGAGGCAATAACTGGATGGACTTTAACTGTTTTAAACCATTTTACAAAATAACCAATTAAAACACCGAAAATCATAGCACCAATAAAGCCTGTACTTACATGATTAGCACCAATTGGATTATTTACTACATATCCCATAATAAATGCTGGAGCTAAAGCGGCATTTCCACCAATCGAATAAGCCATATATGCCGCAAGCACAGGTACCATCATTGAAAAGCCATAAAACGCAACTTGCTGTAAATCGGCAAAGAATTGATTACTTGGTAAAATAGTGTCACCAGTTACATGACCAGTCATTAACACTATTGAAAAAAGAATACCTGAAGCAATAATAACTGGTAAAAATTTACTGATACCAGTATTTAATGACCTAAATATTTCTTTTCCAATACTCTCCTTAACTTCTTTTTTAGATGATAGTGCTTCAGCATTGTTAAAAATATTAACCGTGTTTTTAACCGCTTCACCGGTGCTCACCTTAATCACATTTTTAAAAGGTTCTAACCTTTCAGCATTATCAATAGAAATATCTGTTGCTAACAAAATCACATCAGCACTTTTTAAATCTTGTTCTGTTAAAACATTGTCAATTCCTGCTGCGCCTTGTGTTTCGACCTTACAATCCCATCCTCGTTTTTTAGCTTCATTTTCAATTTTTTGTTTAGCAATATAAGTATGAGCCATACCCGCTGTACAGGCACATATGGCCACAATTTTTTTATTTTTTAGCGATTCTTTACTCATATAAACCTCGAATTAATTTTGCTACAGTTTGAATATCACTATTTAACAGTTCTTCAATAAAATCATCATCAGCCAAATTAGATGCCAATTTAGCAATTATTGTCAAATGCTCTTTATCCGCATTTTCTGGAGCGCCAATCATTACTACTAACTTAACTTTATTTTCATTATTCCAAATTATTCCTGGATTATACTTACCTACCACAATAAATGGTGTTTTCACTGCGCCACTTTTAGCATGAGGCAAAGCAATATCTGTTAGTACATCTGTATCCATTTCTTTTTCATGATTCATAAGATCTTGGAAAAATTGTGTGACATTGTTTAAATACTCGTTACTGTTTTCTGCCATTAATTTGATCACTAATGATTTATCTTGAGCAAGATTATCAGTTAGTTCGACGGGAATAACCGGAATTAAAGCCATAAATAAGTCCTCTTGATAATTATTTAGTATAAAATTTTAGTAAAATAAAGATATACAAAACAAATATATAACGTTCATTTTTTATTGACACTTAATTTTTTGATTAAATAATTTGATCTAGATCACAAATATGAAATATTTAGAATTTATTAATGATTAAAATAATCATTAACTTCAATAGCAAATTCTTACACTGAATAAAACTAGTTGGTAAAGTTAACTGCTGAGCAGCAACCAATTATTGCGTTATAAAAGAAGTAAAAATTCTAGATGTTGAGAATAACATTCTAAAAATCTCACATGTACTTAACCAATTATCAAATATTAAGATAACATGCTGGCTTTTAAAATTTGTGCTGCATTGTAAAGTAAAGCTTGCACTCGAATTGCATAAGCAAAGATTTATAAATCAGTGAAATATGGAGTAATATTATTACAATTTAAAGCATCATCAAGGGTTTAAGCAATCATTTGTTTTCAGCAGATAATAATACTTGAACGTTTAAAAGAATAATCTTCAAGTTTATTAAGCTTTACATTCAACTCTGATGCAGCAAAATTTTTAATAGGGGAAAAGCAATCTAATAAATAACTTGCTTGAAATACTGACAGTTAGAAATTAATACAATAATTTCAAGTTTCTTAAGGAAGGTCTGTTTTTTATTTAGATATAAACTTTAAAATCAACTTATTTTAAAAAACATTAACTTGTTGACTGATTGAATGTTTACCTTATACTATGCGCAATTGTTTACCGGCAGTACAAAAATGTTCAACTCCTCAAATCTTCTTAATTGTGTACTCTTTCCAATCGTTAAGCCTAATTATTCAAAATTAAAATGCCAATTAGAAAATAAAGTGATTGTCATTACCGGCGCTAGCTATGGAATTGGTGAAAGTCTGGTTAATCTTTTAGCCAATATTCAATGTCATCTTATTTTAGTCGCTAGAACACATGATAAATTAATAAATATACAGCAGTCATTAGCTCACAAAAAAGCTAAGATTGATATATTTTCGGTTGATTTGCGCGAATCGGAACAATTGGATAATTTAATTACTAATTTACAGCGATACTCTGTTGATATCTTAATCAATAATGCTGGCAAATCAATTTGTCGGTCAATACTGCAATCATTATCACGTATGCATGATTTTGATAGAACGATGAAGTTAAATTATTATGCACCGGTCAAACTCTGCTTGGCGTTAATTCCCCAATTACAGCGTAATCAAGGGCAAATTATTAATGTTTCTGCCATAAACGTACTTTTAGCCCCAACGGCTAATTGGGCTGCTTATCAAGCCTCAAAAACGGCCTTTGACCAATGGTTAAGCTGTGCAAGGCCAGAATTGGAAAATCAGAAAATCAATGTTTCAACAGCTTATTTACCTCTTGTTAAAACACGAATGATTGAACCTACTAAGATTTATAAGAGATTTCCTGCCTTACAAGCTGATAAAGCTGCAGCCATAATCTGTCGTTTATTACAAACAAAAAAACATCAATATAAACCATGGTGGACCATTATAGTTCAACTTGCCTCATTATTTTTTAATAATATTTGGGTTAAATTGAACCGTTATTTTTTGAAGAAAACGCTATGATAAAACTTATTAAAGCGCTATATAAAAAGAAATTATTAACTTTACTAGGCATTTGGCACTTATTAAATAGCGTTCATATTGTTGGTATCAATTTAATGGCGTTGCTTTATGTTCGTCAAAAGCTTTCTCCTAACCAAATTGCAATCGATGAGAATGGCACTGGCACTGATTATCGCACTCTTTTTAATCAATCTCAGCACCTTGCCAAACAATTAGCGATTAATTTTAAAATAAAGCGTCATCAAAAAGTCGCTATTATAGCGCACAACCACCTACTCTTAGTTCACACTTTATTTGCAATGACAAGATTAGGCGTTGATGTTTATCTTATTAATACTGAACTGTCGACAAATCAACTTAAGTCCATTCACGAAAATGTCGGTTTTGACTGGATAATTCATGATCCAGAAATAGAGTGTTTATCAAATGTAAAAAGCTTACCCATTTATCATGAAAGCCTTATGTCAATTCACTCTCTATTAGCTTCAACTTCAACAATTGATGTAAAAATTAAAACGACCCACTTCTCAAAAATTATAGTTTTAACGAGTGGTACAACAGGGCGTTTTAAATTAGCAGAACGCAACAGTAAGGCACAAAATTTTATTAGTCCATTTTGTCAACTACTGGTGAAACTAAATCTTTTCCGTTATCAAAAAATCTATATTGCAACGCCTATTTATCATGGGTTTGGTATGGCAAGTTTATGTATAGCTGTGTTATTAGGTGCGACAATGTTTTTAACAAAAAAATTTGATAGTCAAAAAGCATGCAGGTTAATTGCTAGTAACCAAATAGAGGTGGTCACACTTGTTCCTTTAATGTTAAATAGGATGCTGAAATGCTCTAAACATCAACTCACTAGTTTAAAATGTATTATTACCGGAGGCGCGCCAATTACAGCAATATTAGTTGATCAAGTCATTGCTACACTTGGAAAGATATTATTCAATTTGTATGGTACATCAGAAGCAGGCGTTTGCATGATTGCCTCGCCCGATGCTCTCTCTATCAAGCCAGAAACCATTGGTAAACCGCTGAGAGGATTATCAACAAAATTACAGAAGCAAAACAATGAATCACAAAAACACCATGAGCTGTTTATTAAATGTGCTTGGTCAACTGTAGGCAACCATTGGGTTTCAACAGGAGATTTAGTCTATCAAGATGCTGACGGTTATTACTTTTTAGCAGGTCGAGTTGATGATATGATTGTTTCAGGTGGTGAAAATGTTTATCCATATGAACTTGAACACTGCTTATCAACTCATCCGGAAATTAATGATGTAACAGTGATAAGTGTGCCGGATGAAGAATTCGGGCAAAGATTGGTCGCCTTTATTGTTTTAAATCCTAATACCGAACAATCCGAAACTAAAATACAGGACTGGCTTAAATCAAAAATAGCCCGTTATCAGATGCCAAAAAAAATCATTTTTATCGACGAACTACCTATGACAAGTATTGGAAAAATAAACCGTAAAAAATTACAAAAGCTATTTTTTAATCATTTAAGTAATGCATAACACTTAGTTAGCAATAAATGAACTGTTGTCCATTATTATATTCTAATAAAAATTTTTCTTAGAAAGGTATTATGAATTTGTAGGCGGCGCTATTTAACCTCTACTTTGAGTTACTCTTCTTGAAAAATAAGCCTGAAAAGTTGACTGGTTTATTTCTAGTTTTCAGTATTTATTTATGGTTAACGTCCTAAAAAAATATCTTTACTGGATCTAGAACCCTCATCTTTAATTTGTTTCTTCTTTTCTATTAAATAGTTATTTGCTTTGATATATATATCTTTATCGCATTCAATGTTTAAGATTAATTTATTATTACTTTTATTTATGACGAGAAAATGATTATCCTTATAATCAAAAATAATATTTTCTACCGATGTAGCACCTTTATTAAAATTAGATAAATTATAATAATATCTGAAAGTTACATATTGTTTTGAGATATGAATATAACCATACTCTTTTTCATCAACTTTAGCAAAAATTTTTAATGTTAAAGAATCCTCATCTTCAATTTTATCATATTTATAGGATTTTATATAAAACTTAGGGCTAGTAAATGAGCACGTAAATAACAAAGATATTATTAAAAAAGTTATAACTGAAATTACCTTAAAGATTCTCATTTCATTATACCTGCTGCTTGAGATGCATTATACATAGAACTTGCACATTGTCTTTTGAGCAAATTATATCCTTTTGTTGCATTTACCACATCATAATTATCAACATACATTTTTAAAATTAGACATTTGCATATCATCTACATCAAAACTTGTTCCTTTGGGACTAACGAACGAGAAAAACAAAACTTGAATTAAAAGAAAAATTTTTCCATTATGCCTATCCCTCTATTTTTAAATTTAAATCTTCTGGTGCTATGAAGATAGTTTCTTTGAAACCAACGCCTTTAGATGCTCCAACCAAAACTTTCTTTATTATCTTTTTCAACTCACCAATACCCATTCTAATTAATATATCCATAGCTTTTCTAGATATTAAAAGACCGTCCCCGAAGGGATTAACGAGAGTATTATAATCATGCGTATAAGCATGAACTTTGGTTAGCTTCCTTTTAGTTTTATGGGATCTTGGCTTATATTGGTTCCGGTATTACTGTCGTAATATCGGAACCGATTAGATAAGCTGAAGCGTTGAAACTTTAAAAGGATTTTGCATTACCATTCTAACACGAGCTGCTTTACTCATTCCGTCAGTTTAAAAATCAGCACTGGCGAGATATCAACACCATATATCTCCTTATATAGAAATAATGTTTATTTCATTCCTTTATGAAGGATATCGCAACTTTCTTTAAATTTTAGCTCACAAGCTTGTTCAAAATACTTTTTAGCTAACTCGCTATTTTTTCAATACCATCACCTTTATAATACATAATGCCTAAATTATGCATTGCTTCAGTGTTACCATTATCTATTGATTTTTTATACCAAAATAGTGCTTTCTCTTTATCGACTTCGACTCCCTCACCTTCTTCATACATGCGTGATAAACCATATTGCGCAATAGAACCCCCTTGTTCCGCTGCCTGAGTAAGCCAATATAGCGTTTTTTCAGTATTTTCTTCGACGCCGTCGCCGTTCTAATACATAAATGCTAAATTAAACTGAGCATCTTTATCTCCCTGCTCAGCCTCAGTGTTACAAGCAATAAAAGCTTTATCAAAAGCTTTTTGTTCGAAATAGGTAGCGCAATTATTAGCGTAAGCCGTGGTCGATAATAATGCTGTTAATACAACATATACCAATATAGCGCTTTTTCTTTATTTCCTTCATGATCAAGCATCCAGGATAAACCACTGTGCTCCGCATAAACAAACCCTTGTTTAGTAGCTTTAGTGTACCAATAGAGCACTTTTTTTCTATTTTTATCGAAATCGAACGACCGCCCTAATTCATATTGAGCAACAATAAATCCTTGCTCTGCTGCTTTAGTGAGCCATTTTTCACGTTCAAACCTTCTGGATAAATCATATTGCGCTTGAACAGATCCGGCTTCCGCTGCTTGAGTGAGCCAATAGAGTGCTTTTTCTTTGTTTTCCTCGACTCCCTCACCTTCTTCATACATGCGTGATAAACCATATTGCGCAATAGAAACCCCTTGTTCCGCTGCCTGAGTAAGCCAATATAGTGCTTTTTCAGTATTTTCTTCGACACCGTAGCCGTTGTAATACATAAATGCTAAATTAAACTGAGCATCTTTATCTCCCTGCTCAGCCTCAGTGTTACAAGCAATAAAAGCTTGAGCAAAATCTTTTTGTTCAAAATAGGTCGCACAATTATTAGCGTAAGCCGTCGTCGATAATAATGCTGTTAATACAACAAATAGTACTTTTTTCATTAGTTTTCCTTAAATTCCTAAAAATAATAATAATTTTTTTATTTTGCCTGCTGGCAAGAAAAGAACAAAAATACGTTTACTATCTATTACTTGTTAACAATGTACTTTTAAATCGCTTATCGGTATATGGAGTTGATAAAATGACTAACACGCTAACCCAATATATTGAGCCTATTAAAATGTCACTGTTAAGCTAATTTATATCAAAAAAGTGATTGTGTTAACAGAATAAATAACATTTTGAGTCTATATAAAAAAGAACTGCCTTAATATGTAAGACAGTTCTTTAAACAGATTTCTAATTTGCCTGACTTATGAATAATGTTTATTTGATTCCTTTGTGAAGAATATCGCAACTTTCTTTAAGTTTTTGCTCACAAGCTAGTTCAAAATACTTTTTAGCTAACTTGCTATTTTTTTCAATACCATCGCCTTCATAATATATAACACCTAACTGATGTATTGCTTGAGTGTTACCATTATCTGCTGCTTTTTTATACCAAAATAGTGCTTTGTTTTTATCGACTTTTATACCGTCATCACCTTTTTCATACCTAGATGCTATCTCATATTGTGCTTGAGCAAGCTTTTGTTTTGCGGCTTTCGTGTACCAATAATGCGCTTTTTCTCTATTGACTTCGGTATCTTCTGCTGAGTGATAATACATACCTACTAAATAATCTTGCGCTTCAATATCCCCTTGCTCTGCTAAACGGGTGGCCAATGATAGCTTTTGTTCTTTAAAATGATCTGAAAACTTTTCCTCATTACTAAATCCATATTTTGCTGCTCTAACATACCAATATATCGCTTTTTCTTCATTGGCTTCGATTCCATCACCTTTGTCATACATAAGTGCTAAAGAATATTGTGCTTCACCAATCCCTCGTTCCGCAGCTTTAGTGTACCAATAGAGCGCTTTTTCTTTATCAACTCCGATACCCTTCCCGCTATCATACATAAATGCTAAATCATATTGCGCATCACCAAGCTCTTGTTCTGCTGCTTTGGTGTACCAATAGAGCGCTTTTTCTTTATTGACTTCGACACCTTCACCTCGGTCGTACAAATGTGCTAACTCTAATTGTGCAATGGGAAGCCCTGCTTCCGCTGCTTTTGTATACCAATATAGCGCTTTTTCTTTATCGACTTTGACACCGTCGAATCCGTTTCCATACCGTTCTGCTAAACGATATTGCGCATTACTATCGCCTTGTTCTGCTAAACGGGTAGCCAATAATAGCTCTTGTTCTATAAAATGATCTGAATACCCTTCTTCATTACGATATCCATGGTTTATTGCTCTAATATACCAAAATTTAGCTTTTTCTTCATTGGCTTCGATCCCGTCACCTTTGTCATACATAACCCCTAATTTATATTGTGCACTACTATTCTCTTGTTCCGCAGCTTTTGTGTACCAATAGTGTGCTTTTTCTTTATTGACTTCAACACCATCACCTTCGTCATACATAACCCCTAATTTATATTGCGCCCAAACATCCCCTTGTTCAGCGGCTTTAGTATACCAATAGAGCGCTTTTTCTTTATTGATTTCAACACCGTTTCCATTGTTATACATGCATGCTAAATAATATTGCGCTTCAACTAATCCTTCTTCCGCTGCTTTCGTGTACCAATATACTGCTTTCTCTTTATTGACTTCAACACCGTCTCCTTTGTCATATCTTTTTGCTAACTTCAATTGCGCCCAACCATCCCCTTGTTCCGCAGCTTTAGTGTACCAATAGCGGGCTTTTTCTTTATTGACTTCGACACCTTCACCTTTGTCATATCTCTCTGCTAACTCTAATTGCGCATAATAAAGCCCTTGTTCCGCTGCTTTTGCAAACCAATAGATCGCTTTTTCTTTGTTGACTTCAACACCGTACCCATTGTCATACATACCAGCTAAATCATATTGCGCACTGCCGAGCCCTTGTTCTGCTGCTTTTGTGTACCAATATAGCGCTCTTTTTTTATTGACTTTGACACTGAACCCATTGTCATACATACGAGCTAAATCATATTGTGCATCACCACGCCCTTTTTCCGCTGCTTGAGCTTTCGTGTACCAATATTGTGCTTTTTCTTTATTGACGTCGACACCCTCACCTTGGTCGTACATATATGCTAACTCTAATTGCGCATAATCAAGCCCTTGTTCTGCTGCTTTTACGATCCAATAGAGCGCTTTTTCTTTATTGACTTTGACACTGAACCCATTGTCAAACAGAAGGGCTAAATGATATTGTGCCTTATTAACTCCTTGTTCAGCGGCTTGAGTATACCAATATAGTGCTTTTTCTTTATTGCCTATGAAAAGAAACTCACTGTCATAAAGACGTGCTAAATAAAACTGAGCATCTTTATCTCCCTGCTCAGCCTCAGTGTTACAAGCAATAAAAGCTTTATCAAAAGCTTTTTGTTCGAAATAGGTAGCGCAATTATTAGCGTAAGCTGTCGTCGATAATAATGCTGTTAATACAACAAATTGTACTTTTTTCATTAGTTTTCCTTAATTTCCTTAAATATAATAATTTTTTTATTTTGTCTGCTGGTAAAAATAGAACAAAAAATACGCTTACTATCTATTACTCGTTAACAATGTACTTTTAAATCGCTTATCGGTATATGGAGTTGATAAAATGACTAACACGCTAACCCAATATATTGAGCCGTATTAAAATGTCACTGTTAAGCTAATTTATATCAAAAAAGTGATTGTGTTAACAGAATAAATAACATTTTGAGTCTATATAAAAAAAGAACTGCCTTAATATGTGAGGCAGTTCTTTTAACATGTTTCTAATTTGCATGACTTATGAATAATGTTTATTTGATTCCTTTGTGAAGGATATCGCAACTTTCTTTAAATTTTAGCTCACAAGCTTGTTCAAAATACTTTTTAGCTAACTCGCTATTTTTTTCAATACCATCACCTTTATAATACATAACGCCTAAATTATGCATTGCTTCAGTGTTACCATTATCTATTGATTTTTTATACCAAAATAGTGCTTTTTCTTTATCGACTTCGATACCGTCACCTTGGTCATACATACGTGCTAAAGTATCTTGTGCATTACCAAGCTCTTTTTTCATTGCTTTACTGAGCCAATATACCGTTTTATCTTTATTAACTTCGAGACCGTCACCTTTGTCATACAGTTCTGCTAAACGATATTGCGCTTGAGCAATTTCATATTCCGGTCCAGTGATTTTTCTATGTCCCCTTTTTATTAGCTCTGCTATGACATCGTCACTTTCATTATTCAAAACTGCTAAATAATATTGGGCGTGAACAAATCCTTTTTTTGCTGCTTTCGTGTACCAATACACTGCTTTCTCTTTATTGACTTCAACACCGTCACCTTTGTCATATTTCTCTGCTAACTCTAATTGCGCCGAACCCTCATCTTGTTCCGCTGCTTTTGTATACCAATATAGCGCTTTTTCTTTATTTCCTTCATGATCATACATACTGGCTAAGCCATATTGCTGCGCATAAACAAACCCTTGTTCAGCAGCTTTAGTGTACCAATAGAGCGCTTTTTCTCTATTTTTATCGAAATCGAACGACCGCCCTAATTTATATTGCGCAAGAACAAATCCTTGCTCTGCTGCTTTAGTGAGCCATTTTTCACGTTCAAACCTTTCGGATAAATCATATTGTGCTTGAACAGATCCGGCTTCCGCTGCTTGAGTGAGCCAATAGAGTGCTTGTTCTTTATCGACTTCGACTCCCTCACCTTCTTCATACATGCGTGATAAACCATATTGCGCAACAGAAACCCCTTGTTCCGCTGCCTGAGTAAGCCAATTTAGTGCTTTTTCTGTATTTTTTTCGACGCCGTCGCCGTTGTAATACATAAATGCTAAATTAAACTGAGCATCTTTATCTCCCTGCTCAGCCTCAGTGTTACAAGCAATAAAAGCTTTATCAAAAGCTTTTTGTTCGAAATAGGTAGCGCAATTATTAGCGTAAGCCGTCGTCGATAATAATGCTGTTAATACAACAAATTGTACTTTTTTCATTAGTTTTCCTTAATTTCCTTAAATATAATAATTTTTTTATTTTGTCTGCTGGCAAAAATAGAACAAAAATACGCTTACTATCTATTACTCGTTAATAGTGTACTTTTAAATGACTTATGGGATATGGAGTTGATAAAATGGTTAACACGCCAACCCAATATCTTTAGCCGTTTTAAAAAGTCACTGTTAAGCTAATTTATATCAAAAAAGTGATTGTGTTAACAGAATAAATGATATTTTGAGGCTGTATAAAAAAAGAACTGCCTTAATATGTGAGGCAGTTCTTTTAACATGTTTCTAATTTGCATGACTTATGAATAATGTTTATTTAATTCCTTTGTGAAGGATATCGCAACTTTCTTTAAATTTTAGCTCACAAGCTTGTTCAAAATACTTTTTAGCTAACTCGCTATTTTTTTCAATACCATCACCTTTATAATACATAACGCCTAACTGATGTATTGCTTGAGTGTTACCATTATCTGCTGCTTTTTTATACCAATATAGTGCTTTTTCTTTATCGGATTCGATACCGTCACCTTGGTCATACATACGTGCTAACTCATATTGCGCAGCAGTATGCTCTTCTTGCGCATCACCATCCCATAGTTCAGCGACTTTTGTGTACCAATATAATGCTTTCCTTTTATCAACTTTGACCCCATCACCTTCAGCATATATACTTGCCAAAGAATATTGCGCCCCAACAAACCCTTCTTCCTCTCCTTGAGCTTGAGAAAACCAATATGACGCTTTTTCCTGATTGACTTCGACACCATCTCCTTGGTCATACATATATGCTAACTCTAATTGCGCAGAAATATCCCCTTCTTCAGCTGCTTTTGTGTACCAATATAATGCTTTACTTTTATTAGGTTTGACCCTATTGCCTTCGGCATACATATGTGCCAAATCAGATTGCGCTTCAACAACCCCATATTCTTGTCTTTCTCCTTGAGCTTTAGCTCGGGAGTACCAATATCGTGCTTTTTCTTTATTGACTTCGATACCCTCACCTTGGTCATACCTATATGCTAACTCTAATTGCGCAGAAATATACTTTCCTTCCGCTAATTTGGTATACCAATATAGCGCTTTTTCTTTATTGATTTCGCCATCTATACCTTGGTCATACATAAGAGCTAACTCATATTCTCCATCAGCAAGTCCTTCTTCCACTTCTTCAACTTTAGAGTACCAATATGCTGCTTTTTCTTTATTGATTTCGACACCCTTACCTTGGTCATACATATATGCTAACTCAAATTGCGCAAATTCATACCCCAGTTCCGCTGCTTGAGTGTACAAATAGAGGGCTTTTTCTTTATCGACTTCGACACCATCTCCTATTTCATACATACGTGCTAAATGATATTGCGCCTCACTAAGCCCATGTTCCATTGCTTTAGTAAACCAATAGAGGGCTTTTTCTTTATTTTTTTCGACACCGTCACCTTTATAATAAAGAAGCGCTAAATCATTTTCCGCCTTATCAAACCCATGTTCTGCTGCTTGAGTGAGCCAATATAGCGATTTTTCTTTATTGACTTCAATACCGTTATCGTCAACATACATAAGTGCTAACTGATATTGCGCCTCAAGAAATCCTTGTTCCGCTGCTTTTGTGTACCAATAGAGTGCTTTATCTTTATCAATGCCGACACCATACCCATTGTTATACGTCTGTGCTAAATCATATTGCGCCTTAACATGGCCTTGTTCCCCTGCTTCTGCGTACCAATAGAGTGCTTTTTCTTTATTGTCGGCACCTATACGTTCGTCATATATAAGTGCTAAATTATACTGAGCTTCCCTATCTCCTTGATCAGCCTCAGTGTTACAAGCAATAAACGCTTGATCAAAATTGTTTTGTTCATAATAGGTCGCGCAATTATTAGCGTAAGCCGTCGTCGATAATAATGTTGTTAATACAACAAATTGTACTTTTTTCATTAGTTTTCCTTAATTTCCTTAAATATAATAATTTTTTTATTTTGTCTGCTGGCAAAAATAGAACAAAATACGCTTACTATCTATTACTCGTTAACAATGTACTTTTAAATCGTTTATCGGTATATGGAGTTAATAAAATGTTATCATATCAACCAAATATCTTGGGCCTAATTAAAAAGTCACTGTTAAATCAATCTATATCAAAAAAGATTGGGATAACAGAATCAATGACATTTTGAGTCTGTATAAAAACCTGTCTTAATATATAAGACATTTTTAGCATATATATTTTCAATATGAATTAATCGTGTTTATTTAAGGGAATTATAATCATCACATCCTTTATCAAAACCAAGCGAACAAGCTTGCTTAAAATACCTTTTTGCTAACGCTATATCTTTTTTTACTCCGTCTCCGTGGTGATACATAAGTCCTAAATTATATTGCGCTTCACTATACCCTTGTTCCGCTGCTTTTGTGTACCAATATAATGCTTTCTTTTTATCAACTTTGACCCCATCACCTTCAGCATAAATACTTGCCAAATAATATTGATCTACCATAAACTCATCTTCCTCTTCTTGAGCTAGAGATAGAACTTGAGCTTGAGAATACCAATATAGTGCTTTTTCTTTATTGATTTGGACACGATCTCCTTGGTCATACATACGTGCTAAATTATATTGCTCATCACCATTTCCTTGTTTGGTAGCTTTAGTATACCAATCTAGCGATTTTTCTTTATTGACTTCAACACCATCTCCTTGGTCATAGATATATGCTAACTCTAACTGCGCAAAAATATGACCTTGTTCCGCTGCTTGGGTGTACCAACTCCGTACTTTTTCTTTATTGTTTTCGACACCATCTCCGACTTCATACATACGTGCTAAATTGTATTGCGCGTCACCATCCCCTTGTTTGGCGGCTTTGGTATACCAATATAGCGCTTTTTCTTTATTGACCTCGACACCATCTCCGACTTCATACAAACGTGCTAAATTAAATTGCGCATAACTAGCGCCTTGCTCAGCGGCTTTAGTATACCAATATAATGTTTTTTCGATATTTCTTTCGAGACCTTCCCCTTTGTAATACTTAAGGCCTAAATTATATTGCGCGTCACCATACCCTTGTTTGGCGGCTTTAGTAAACCAATATAGGGCTTTTTCTTTATTGACTTCGACACCGAATCCTCTGTTATACATAGCCCCTAAATTAAATTGTGCATTACTAAGACCTTGTTCAGCGGCTTTAGTATACCAATATAATTCTTTTTCAATATTTTGTACGACGCCTTCCCCATTACCATACATAACCCCTAAATTATATTGCGCTTCACTATGCCCTTGTTCAGCGGCTTTAGTATACCAATATAGTGCTTTCTCTTTATTGACTTCGATATCCCATCCTATGTAATAATTATATGCTAAATCAAATTGCGCTTGAGCAAATCCAGCTTCCGCTGCTTTTGTTTCCCAATATAGTCCTTTTTCAATATTTTCTTCAACGCCATCGCCGTTGTAAAACATTAGTGCTAAATTATACTGAGCTTCCCTATCTCCCTGCTTAGCCTCAGTATTACAAGCAATAAAAGCTTTATCAAAATCTTTTTGTTCATAATAGGTAGCGCAATGATTAGCGTAAACCGTCGTCGAGAATAATGCAGTTAATGCAACAAGGGGGATGTTTTTCATAAGTTCCCTAAATTTCCTTAAATATAATAATTTTTTTATTTTGCCTACTGACAAGAAAAGAATAGGCTTACTCTCTATTACTTTTTAACAATGTACTTTTAACTGGCTTATGCGTATGTGGAGTTGAAAAAATTGTTAACACGCCAATTATTGGATCACATAAAAATGTCACTATTATTAGAAAAGTATTTAACCATAATATTCCTATAAATATATTTTCTCATTACTTTATATCAAATCCTTAATATTTCCCTTTCTTCAGAAATTAAAAATGCGATTTATTTTTATAGGCAAATAACCTTGGTTTAATCTATTTTTATTCTTATTCATAATAGAGAGCTTAACCTAAATATAAATCACTTTCTTTGAGTCTAAAAAATCTATTTTTATTAAGAATTGTTCAGAAATAATTCATATTAAATGGTTAAATCCAGAATTTACTAAATTAAATGTCAATATAATAAAAATTAGCTTGCATAATTATGATAATGTGGCAGAATTCCCTGCCGCTTCAAGCGGGTAAAAGGCAAAACTATACTTAGTAGTTTTTTATTGTTTTTTGGGACAGAGGAGCAAAAATAAATCATGTCCGCAATAAAAATGAAACGAGTTTTAACCACACCTGCATTAATTGCATTTGGTTTAGCTTATATGGTTCCTTTAGGGATCTTTACCACTTATGGGGAAGTTACCGTTGTCAGTAATGGACACTTACCTATAGCCTACATCATCACCCTTGCCATGATCTTTTTCACAGCATTGAGTTACTGCCGAATGGCAAATAAACTCCCTATTGCTGGTTCGGCGTATACCTATGTACAACGAACTTTTGGTGGAAAAGTTGGTTTCTTAGTTGGTTGGGCACAAATTCTTGATTACCTATTTTTACCAATATTAAATTATTTGGTTTTAGGAATATATCTACATGAGCACTTTGAGAATATTCCAGCCTATGTATTTGTATTAGTATCGATTATGGGTGTCAGTATATTAAATTATCTTGGAATAAAGTTAATCAATTGGGCCAATATCACTTTAAATTTATTTCAAGCGTTATTTATCGTATTGTTTATTATTATAACGTTAATAAATGTTGATTTAACACCCGAAGCGATGCTCAAACCAATATCAGTTACACCAGATGACTTTAGTGGTTTATTTTCCGGAGCCGCCATATTATGCCTTGCATTTTTAGGTTTTGATGCAATAGCGACACTGGCTGAAGAATCAAATGAAGCGAAAAAAACCTTACCAAGAGCTATTATTGGCACCGTACTTATTGCTGGTTGTATATTCCTAGTTGTTTCCTATTGTGCGCATTTAGCGTATCCGCAATGGACTGATTTTGTTGATAATAGAGATACAGCGAGTTTGGATGTAATGCACAGAGTTGACAGTATAAGTCATTTAACCAATATTCTTGGCAATTTTGGTAATGATTTTATATATAATTTCTTCCAAACAGCATATTTAACTGGTGTATTTGCCTCAACAATGACAGCACAAACTAGTGTGTCTCGAATTTTTTATGCTATGGGACGTGAAGGTGTATTACCTAAAAGAATCTTCTATAGAATTCATCCACGTTTTAGAACACCTTACTTATCAATAATTTTTGTTTCTATTTTTTCATTATTCTCTTTGGTTCTTGATTTAACCTTAGTGATATCGATGATAAGTTTTGGTGCATTAGTCGCTTTTACCTTTGTCAACCTATGCGTTATCAAAAGCTACTTAGGTGGTGAAACCAAGAAAACAGTGTTGATGCTATTAAAATATGGACTAATGCCTGCAATTGGTTTACTACTTTCGTTGTGGCTATGGACTAGCCTTGAATCGACAGCAATGATGGTTGGATTGATATGGTTGGCTTTTGGATTCTGTTATCTACTTTATTTAACTAGATTTTTTACAACAACATTACCATCAATTGATCATTCGGAATTGGATTCAATTATCAAAGATTAGATAATTCTATTAGGTCTACTTAAAAGTATTTAGTTCATGCCCTTTAAAAATAATCCCGTCGACCAAGGTCGACGGGATTTTCATTTTTAAGTAATAAAACTTGATTAAAATCGCTTAAAATTATTCACCAAAACCTGTAGCAAATAATTCACGGATTTCATCCATAGCTGCTTTTTCATCTTCACCATCACAGATGATTTCAACAGTTGAACCACCTTTAACGCCAGCACCAAGTAAACCCATCATACTTTTTAATTTAATAGCTTTATCGTTATAAACAAGTTCAATTGATGATTTATAACGACCAGCTAATTTAACAAGTGTCGTTACTGGGCGGGCATGTAAACCAGTTGAATTTTTTACTACCATTTGCTCTTTTAGCATATTATATGTCCTTACTTATATCTAACGTTAATACGATACCTGTATTTATATCATAAATTCATTTTTTTTGCTCTTTTTTAGCGTTAATTTTTGAAATTTATTCATAACATTCTGATTATTAATAGCTGTTTATTAATAATACTAAAATTACTCTACCCAGAAATATCTCACCACATGGAAAAAAATTGGAGCAGCAAAACAGATTGAATCGAAGCGATCAAGTATTCCTCCATGACCACCTATAAGCCTTCCCCAGTCTTTTACACCCCGATCACGTTTGATGGCAGACATCACTAATCCCCCAAAAAAGCCCAAGAGTGTAATCATTAGCGAAATTAAACCCGATTGCAGAAAAGTAAAAGGCGTGATCCAAAACATACATGCCCCAATAAAACTGGCTGATAAAATACCGCCAACAAACCCTTCTATCGTTTTTGCTGGTGAGACATTTGGGCTAATTTTATGTCTTCCAAATAATTTTCCAAAAACGTATTGCAATACATCTGATAGCTGAACGACGAGTACTAGATAAGCGATTAACAACAGGTTACGACCTTGATAATTTTCGATGTCTAACACTAATAATGCTGGCACGCATGAAATACAATAAACCGTAATCATCAATCCCCATTGTACATCCGCTATTCTTTCTAAAAAATTTCGGGTCGATCCTGTAATCGTAGCAAATATTGCCAGGAACAAAAACGCATAAACTGGAATAAAGATACTGAATAGACCATACCAAGCATAAGCGACCAAAATATATTGCACAGGTAAAGCGATACCAAATGCAAAAATTAATGCAAAATAGTCGTAGCGATTAATCGGTGTTAAAATAAGAAATTCACGTAAAGCTAATCCCGAAACAATAAAAAACAAAAATATCACTGCCAATTGACCTAACCAAAAAGCTCCACCAATAATGGCTACCATCACCCACCATGCATTAATTCGAGCATTTAAATTATCAATACTGGGGGATTTGAAGCGGTATTTTAGAAGCTGACCAATTATCGATGCCACTAACAAAAACAAACCGATGCCCAAAAACAATAAAAATGTATCATATTGATAATGGGACATCTTAATTCTCCTTGTGTGTAATGTTACAAAAAAATCCGTTAATTATTGATAATACCATTAATGACAGCAAAAACGATTAAACAATTTTGTAATAAAAATAAAATTATTTGGAATCTTAACAGCGATAAAACTCCCTTTTGGCGATCATCCACTGTCCTTAATGTTGGAGCATTAATGAGTTTTAAATTGATTAACGCCTTATCCATCGCCAACAATTCATTTTGCAAATGGTCTGAATGATTGGCTAAATATTCAAATAACTTTTTATCAAAAGCGACTCTTATAGCGTAATATTTACTTACTAAACCAAGGAGAAAAATAATCAAACAAAAAATGGTTAAAGCTCCTTCCCCAAAACTTATCAAAGCAACAAAAGCACCTAATACGGATAAAAGCATAGAATAAATATCAATCTGTCTGCTAATTGATAAATAATGACAAAATATCTCCAAATCGGTTTTGCTAATACTATTTTGCAATGGGTCCGAACTTAACATCTCCCTATCCCTTCTTTAATCGTTGAAAACCAATTGGATAAAATCAATTGTTGTTGGTTAGATATAACAATCGAATTCCGACAGGCTTTTACTTTATTTATTGCTTCTTGTAGATTATTGGCTCTTTTCGTCCATAATAACCACGCAATCACAGCGGTTGCACTTCTAGAATAACCTAAAGCACAACAAACTAATAATTTACCTTGTTGATGATAAAGTTCAATAGTTTTCGCGGCTTGTTGACACTCTTCCTGCGAAAGTGGGGTCATATCTAAAACGGGAATAAGAGTATATGCACCTTTAAAATGCCCAATTGGTAACTCGGCGCACAAATCTACCACGGAATTATAATGATTTTGCTTTAAGCTTTGACTGGATGGAATGCGGCCTAAATAAACTTCATCAACGATCAAATCATCAGTTTGATGTCTGATTGTCCATATCCTTGAATTTATCCACATAATGATAAAATATGGGAAAAAAAGCAAAATAACGGGAAGCTTAAAATGGCCATTTTGTTGTTTTTGAAAGTCTGATGAGAACAAATAATTAGCAGCAACCAATAACAAAGCACCTGCCAACCATAATAGAGCCCATACAGAATAATAGACAACAACGGCCAGTGATAACAAGCTCAAACCAAAATAAATCAATGCCCAGCAATAGCTTGACGGTCGATGTTTCATCTGTTTTTCTCTCTTATCTGGCCATAACCAAATACAAAAACACCCAACCCATAATCCAGTTGGAATATCAAAAAAATGATGCTGCCAAGTGGTTAAAACTGAAAGTCCAATTAACAAGCACCAAATATGTAAAAAATAACGACTCAATCCACGAAAATAGTTAGCGTAAAACTGCCATAAAATAACTAATAACGTAATATGTAATGAAGGAGCTTGATTAAATGGCTTATCAAATCCCATCAAAATATCAAACATCAATCCAAAAAATCCGTCCAAAGCCGGACGATCAAAATAGAATTTCAGTGGAAAAAGCAAAAAACAAATAATACAAATGACTTGCGCCGTTAACAGCCGTAAACCAAGAGTCTTAAGAGATTGCCATGAAGATGTTAGTAAAATGGCAAAACCATACATGAGATCGATAGACCAATAAGGAACAATCGTCCATGGCCAAAGTGGAATATTACGTTCCCAACTAAAAAATAGACTCGGTATCCCCTCACGTTGAGACGTAAACCAGTTAGCAAAATTGTAACTAGTAAAAAAGAACACCGATAAACCGACTAACCATATACACTTATAAAAGTTAAGCCGGTTAAATACTTTTAGCATAATTAATTCGAATTTCGTTGCGCAAGCGAAACGGTAAAAATACCCCACTGATCTACCAACATGGTAACTTTAGTAAATCCAGCTTCCTCAACTAACTGATCCATCTCAAGCTGAGTCCGTCGTCGCATAATCCATGCTTTTCCTTCTCGATGAGAGGTTAAAGCTCTAGCAATAAATTCAAGTTGAGGATGCCAAGGTTGATTGGTATAAATTAAATATCCCCCTGCTGGAATCACATCGGACAACCCTAACAAAGATTCACGTAATAACTGATTATCATCAAACAATTCATATAAACCTGAAACCACCGCTAAATTAGGTTTTGGAGATAATTGTGAAAGTTCATTACGACTAAATGCATCACCTTTTTCAAAACGGACAATATCACTTAAACCTTGTTGTTCTATGAGTATACGCCCATCACGAATATTGATATCACTATAATCACGTAATAGAACCGAATTTGGTTTATGGGCAATTTGATTAATCGTTTCTAGAATGTAGCGACCATGTCCTGCAGCTATATCAACAATGTTAACTTCATCAGATTGTAGCTTTTCAATAGTTTGCTTTAACAATTGCTCTAAATGGTTTTTACGTTGTCGAATACCCCTCCAGCCAATAGATTGCAAATAGAGATAATCAAAAAATTGACCGAGTTTAGAGGAACCAGAAGGTTCATTTCGATAAACATAATCTAGTGTACTACCCGAATCAAATCCTGTTTCTAAGCCTAGCTTGATACCATCAGACATTTTACCAGCATGTTTTAAGGTCGCTCGAACACACTTCCAATACCATGACTTAATCCATCCAGAAGGCGGTAATGCTAATTTATCGGTTTCCATGCGAGTATAACCAACTCGATCAGCATTTGTTAATACCGGAACATTGGGTTGATTTGCAAAACAGCCTTGTATAAACCGCCTCGCCCTATCGATAGCCATGTAACGATCTTTCTCGCCAAACGTATCGTGATAAAATTTTGGTAAGATATGGAACTCTTTTTGGTTTGTTCCTAGATTATCATAAAAGATTTTCTGTGGTTTACGACGCACCACAAAATCAGAGCCAGAAACGAGTAATTGAGTGGGAACAGTAATGGCGTTGGCATCTTTAACAATTCGATCTGATACCGCATAAAGATCAAGCAATAATCTAACTGAAATAGGTCGAGTAATTAATGAATCTTTATTAAAAGATTCAGCCCGACTAGTATCATGCGTTAATAAATTCGGTTTGACATAACTATTTACGAAAAAATTTCCTTTTAGATTATACAGTAACTTAAGTCCTGGCACAGCTAATGGTACATATAACTTAACGCTAAATGCGGGTGATCCTAAAACCAAGGCGCGAATATTTGGCACATAATCATGCACCCAAGCGCTTGCAATTACCGCCCCTACACTTTGAGCGATAACGGCAATATCTTGCATACTCAAAGAGTATTCCTCAATGATATGCTTAATAAAACAATCAGCATCTTTAATTAGCGTGGCAAAATTGGGAGCATCACCACGCTCACCTTCTGATTGACCGTTTCCTCTCGCATCCCAAGCAAAAATATGGTAGTCAGGTAAATCAAGTTCATCAGCCAAATGGGCTACTCGTCCAGAGTGTTCATGACCTCGATGAAAAAGTACAATGACTTTTGAAGTCTTTTGATCATTAGTCTCAACAGCTGGCCAATAACGATAAAATAATTGACAACCATCATGACTAATAAATGTTTTTTGCTGCTGTTCACGCATAAGCTAATCCTTGATATTTGTTGATTCTTGCAATCCCTTTCTAACTCTATTAACTACCGTAATTAATAACAAAAAGATAATTAGCCACAATACAGTATTAAGCCAATCAAGTGGTAACAAATAGGTAGAAATGCCTAAACTTATTAGGCTAAAAACAAAAGCCCGATCACTTTTACCCATGGGGCCATCATAACGTCGTGAGCTACCTATCATCACACCGAGTACTCCAGCAAACTCAGTTAAAAAAGATAACAAAACGACTAAAATAACTAAACTGTTATTGACCTGATTCAATTGAGTAAAGATTAATAGTAATACAGAATCAGAAACCACATCACAAATCTCGTTTAAATACGAACCAAGATTTGATTTTTGGTTATATTCTCTTGCTAGCATACCATCAATCGCATTGAGTGCCATCCGAATAAACATCCATAATGGTATTAACAAAAATAACCATAGATGATCTGCAAAATAACCAACAAACATAGCAACTAATATCGACCCAACACAAGCACCTAATGTCACCTGATTGGCAGTTATTTGTGAATCATAGAGCAACTTCACATAAGGACGAAGCAATGCTTGAAAGCGCGATTTTAATTGATAAATAGAAAACATTTTTCGTCCTTTAATACATAATTAAACAATACGTTGTAATTGAGTATACTTTAATGAGCTATATAAAGGGAGTGATTAATGAAAAATTATTTAAGGATTACTTTTTTTGTATTTTCCAACACAATAATTTAAAAAAATCATTACAAATGATTAAACTATCAATAGTTGCATATCAAGAGCTAAAGTAATCATATAATTTTTCTAATGAAAATCTATTCAATAATGAATTGGCAAATCTTCTAATCACAATCTGATGAATACACATTTGGATACTTTTCTGCTGATCGTTTGACAAATTAATCAACAATTAGTGAACTAAAATTAAAGCAAATTATTTTGTAAATCGTTCGCTGGCTGAAACGCTATCAAAACTCGCTCATAAAACATGCCATGTCTGGCAACATTATGAGCATGATTAAAATGTAGAAGCCGATATCATAATAGAGTTTTGGATCAAAAAAATAGCATCAATCAAATTGATGCCATCAAATACTGTTTACAAGGCGGAAAAGGTCAATAAATGAGACACTACATTATAAAAGATAGCTTGTTTCAGCAAGTTGTATATAACTTACTAATTAGTGGATTTGAAATATTGTAGAATAAAAAATATTCAGAAAATATGGCTGCTCAAATAGTTAAAGTTAATTACAACATGAAGATTTACCAAATAAACCAAACACCTAAAAATAATATTAATTTAATTAACAAAATGTCAAAAACAGTTAACAGTAATTCAATTTAGATGGTAGGAAATTATGATTTATCAATAATAAAACTAATTTCAAAGGGAATGTACACAAGATATAAATTTATATGTCCCGACTATGGGCAAAACCATGAAAAGTTTGACTGGTGGTAATTATAACAAATTTTTAGTCAACCATAAATGGTAACAATTACCATTCATGATATCATAAGATTTTTATTTCTTGATCCACACGACTTTTTTATTATTACCGAACGCAAGTTCATTTGGTGAGATTAAAGTGTATTCGATACGATTACTACTCATACTTCTTAAATAATTAGAATCTTCCTTCACATCAAATGTTGAATTTCTATTTATCATAGGATCTACATGATTCACTTCATAATGATCACCTTGTGCAGTAATTGTAACAGTACTCGAAATAGAGTTAGGATTAGGCTCAACCCACGTTCCAGAAAATTTTCCTGAAACATTATCATTACAACCAACTAGGGCAATAGAAAAAAGGCAAACTGCAATTACTTTTTTTAACATCATTATTTTCTCCAATTAATTTATATCATTTTCAATTTTTTAAAATTTAACTTCATCAGATAAATCCAAAAAACACGATAGTGCAGAGCTTAGAACTATAGAAAATTGTTATTTATCGTTAATATTAGAAGCAATGATAAATTCCATTCTTTATAATCAGAATTATACTTTCCCAGTGATGGTAACACAAATAAATGCCCAACATACTAGGTAAAGTATCATCACCACATTTATAATAACCAGTTTTTTCGGAATTTCCAAGAGCATCAGCAATAGCGTTCCCTAATTCTGGATTTTCTGCTTGAATACTCAAATATTTTTCTTTAAAAGCCCTAAAGGGCTTTTAAATTATCTATTAATTAACGTCTTAAAGCCCCAAATTTAGAAATAATATTTTTAACAATTTTTGGATCAGCGGTAGGACAGCTGTTTAAGAAACTATTTCTAGCACTAGATGTACGACCAATATTAAATTTTCCATGTTTTTTAGAAATTATACTAAAAAAGTCTTTTACTGCTGAAGAACATTCGGATGGATTTGCCCCATTCATTTTACCATACATGCACATAACAACTTTGCACGGATCACTTTTAGCAAATACCGATGGTGCTATTAACATTGAGCAAACAGCTAATGGAACAACTAGTAGTTTTTTCATTTTCATAATTGATTCTCCTTTGTTTCTGGTACATCATATCTTTAAACTATATGAGTAGGTCTAAATGAATTAAATTTTAGTAAGGGAACATCTATAATGTTGTTTTCAGAAAAAATTTTTCTTTCAATAAAAGCCGGTTCATCAAAATAAACTATTTTATGGGCAATAAAAGGGCGAACTTTTTCCATGATCACTATTTCATTAATCCCTAAATTAGTTTTTTTACCCGCACGAGTTGTATAAACTTCTGAGCCAAGTTCTACAACTTCTTGTGGTAATAAAACATCCCGTCCCTGCTCCGAAAAATTATCACTTTTAGATCCTCCACCTTTAGAACGTGAATTTGATTTATTTTTTACTTTGACTGTTTTTTTACCAATGGTTTCACTGATAATTTTTGCATCATCAGAAACTAATTTTGGCGGATAATTTATTTGTACTGCACAGTTATCTATTAATACTTTAGCTCCTTCCTTTCCATAAAGTTTATCGTTTTCTATTTGTCCCCTAGCCTGTATAATTATCATGTATCTGAGATTATATCCAGCTGTATAACCAATTGATTTTTCGATTATTTCAACCTTACCCATAGATGTAAATTCATCTAATACTAACAGACACTGATATTTCAAAGATGGGTCTTGTTCCGGTAATGTTTTAGTATTAACAGAAATTAATTGACTAAAAAAAAGATTTGTCAATTTTGCATAAGTCATTAATGAAGTCGGAGCAAGTCCGAGATAAATAGACATTCTCTTAGTTCGAACGTCACGCAAATCAAAATCGTCACCGGAAGTTGCAGCTTTACAAGCTGCATTAGTAAATATGGATAGTGGAGCGGTAAGAGTAGATAAAATACTACCCTGTGTTCTTTCTGGCGTAGCAATGAAACGCCGGAATTCAGCAATACAGCCATCTGAAAGTGGCCGACCTTTTAGATCTGCAATTTCGATTTCTTCGTCCATCCATGTTGCCAAACCTTGCGCTGGTGAAGTTAGACTTAATAATTGGGCCATAGTAACTGGCATGCCAGTGTATTCGAGATCGAGCATATACAACACTAAACCCTTGAATAGGTTACTTGCTAGTTCATTCCATACATCATTATCTCCCCCACTATTTGGATATAAAATCTTACTAATAATCATAATATCGCCATCCCTAAAATTAGGATTTCGATTTATATAAGTTAAAGGATTATATCGATGAGATCGCAGAAGCTCGCCTTTTTCATATCTATTGATAATGTCATTTTGTTCTTCTTCAGACATCGATTTGAATTTATCTGAGCTTTTGAATTTATTAAACTCTGCATCAGTGAATGAATAACCATCAGGACAAAATAAAAATACTTCTTGTCCCCTAGATTTTCTATATCCTCCCGTATAAATAAAATTCTCCAGCTTAATATCGAGAACTACAGCACTATCTCGATAATTTAGAAGATTTGGTATAACAATACCGACCCCTTTTCCCGATCGAGTCGGAGCGGCAATATAAATAAATTGTTGGCCAATAAATTGCAAAAACTTACCTTTATAACGTCCTTTATGCATCTTACCGATTAATACAGCAGGATGTTTACTTTCTATCAGTTCTTTATCGGAAGGAAAAAGTCCACTTTTAGATAAGTCCATATCATTTGCAAGTCTTGCACTTCCAAACAATTCTTCCTTTTTTCGTAAATTTAATAAAATAAATATGGTAAAAAAGAACGGCAATAAAAAAGTAATGACCATACCAATGAAACCACAAATAAATGCAACTTGATTACTGTCAAATTGGCGGTAATTAAAGTAATATTTCCAAAAACTAAAAATCCCTAGAGAAGCTAAATCTAACCCTTTCATTTTCATAAAGATGAGGCCAGCCACATACTGACTACCAATAGTAAATGCTAAAATAACCAGTAAAGAGAAACAGAATAAGCCTATTTTTTTTTGTCTAATCATGTTTAACCCATTGCTAAAATTTCATTTTTTTCCATAGGATCAAAAAATATTTCTTTTAAAAACGAACCTTTAAAAAAACAAACAATATCTATTGACGACCTAACGATCTTAAAAATGTGATCATAATCTAATGTTCTGCCGTCTTCTGATTGCTTGACCAGTCCAGTAATACGACTAAATGCACTATAGCAATCATTTGCATGTGTAGTGGTTACACTCCCCGAGTGACCTGTATTTAATGCTTCAATATAGTTCCATGCTTCATCTCCACGTAATTCAGCTAAAAATATATGATCTGGCTTCATACGCATGCATGATTCAATAACGTATCTAGGAGGACGAATTTTATTTTTATAGAAAAGATGTAAATGGTTGGGATGATTGGGTAAATCAAGCTCATGAACATCTTCAATAGTAAATATTCTTCTTGTTGGAGGGTAAAGATCAACTAATGCCTTCATTATTGTTGTTTTACCTGAACCTGTTCCCCCAACAAGCAAAATATTTAGGCGATTTTCAACAGCCATAGTGAAAAAATCTTTTATTTTTTCCTCCTTATAAAGCTTATATAAGATCGCCTGTTGATCAGTTAAATCATTACTTGCTCGACTTGCATATTTGAAGCCTCTTAATCTTCCCGTATTTTCATAGTCAGACAAGGTAAACCTTGATTTTGAGGGCTTTCTAAATGTCATTGATATACTACCATCCTCGACCATTGGTGGAATTACAATTTGTCCCCGCTCGCCATCCGGCAAAATAACTGACGAAACTGGATTATTAAAATCTAAAGGAATACCATCGTTACTCATAACAGATAAAACCGTTGCTAATTGCTCTAATGACGCATAATCTACTCTAGGCTCATCTATAAATTCCCAGCCATTCCCCCGATCAAACCAAATTCTATTAGGCTGATTAACAGCTACTTCGGTTATTCCTTCTAGATCTAATATTTCCTGAATACCAATTTTCTTAAGAAATTGATATGCCATCAACTTATTATGTGGAATATTCATTAGATTTATCCAACCATCTCATAATTAGTTGTAACACTAAGTGTTACGCTCGGGACTCCCTCCGTTAAATAATGTAAAATTGGATTTTTACTCAGCTTTTCAACTATGGTTATTTTATTGATCATTGCTATCTCCTATTTTCTTACTGTCCTATATATATCTCTAAAATCGACATCACGAGGCACTAAAATATAAAGCATCGTCCCTTGATTTATATATGCTGTAGGCGGTATATTAATAGTATTTTCAAGAGCAATTGATGCCATGTTATTCATGGAGTCGGTTGTCGAATCATAACTGATTCGGTTATCACTTTTCGATAAATTATTAGATACAGTTTTAAAAGCATCATCTACAAAAGACAACATAATAGCTCCACCAAAACGCTCCCAAAAGTGAGTGTCAACCCAAGCAGGTGCACCACTTGCACCAAGCGTATCTGTTCCCAGACTATCAATTTTAATACGGATTTTTCCGTCCTGTGCTGTAGTCCAGTTAACAAATACTCTAGCTTTTCCTTGTTTTATAACTTTTTTCTGTTCACCCATAAACGTGGTTCCTGCTCGCAATAATAAAACATCACCATTACTTGAATAAATATCTTTAGTTAGAATACATATAGGCACGCTTGGATAATCAGTCACAATTTTTGTTTTTAACACACATGGCAATAAAGTACCTCTAGATAACAAAAACTTCAGATCTTCAAGCTGGGATATACTCCCATTTTCGAATTCTTCACCCCTCAATGTATCATTCAAACTGGAATCACTACTTGAACTCTCTTTAGATTCATTACCTGATGAGATAACGACCAGTGTCTCACCCAACAACTTTCTATCAGCTGGGGTCTGTTGTTTATCATTAGAATTACCTGATCCGGTACTGCCATTGGGTGAATCTGAATTGCTATTCTTCTCAGCTAACAGCTCTGCTTCTTTTAAAAGTTTTTGACGCTGTGCTTCTTCTTCAGCTTTTCTTTTGAGTTCAGCCTCTTCTAGCTTTCTTTTTCTATCAGCCTCTTCCTGTTTTCTCTGTTCTTCTTGTCTGAGTATCTCAGCCATCGTCGAATTAATACTAGATTTATTGTTATAGTCCCCCCCAACATTAAGCGCTTCATCTTTTTTAGTTTCATATGATGAGTCTTCACTAGTACGAAATAAAATAGAACTTAATATAAGTAGTACTATAAAAAAGATTGATAGTAATACGACTAACATCATCACTTTTTTATTTTTTGAACGCCCTGTTACATTTATTTTTCCTCTATCTTTTACCTCTTTGCCTGTTAATGGGGGAATATAATCCTCATTATCATTAATTTGATCATTAGAAGTCATTAATTACAGCCCTCTTCTCTCCAGTTGTCGTACCATCGTCATTGTATGACTGTGGAATACTACTATTAGTTTTTATGGCCATTACTCTGTCTCCAAGCCTAAGCATAAAGTTATTACTAATTTCATGTATGACCATCACATCACGTTCTAGATGTGTATTAGTAATAGCCTCTTTTCCATCTTCCATTACTCTGTAAACAATCGGTAAATCTTTTGAAGATGAAAAGCGCATACAAGTAAAACGTCCATCATCCCATATAGCTAAAGGTGATAATTCTTTATCCCCTTTTTTATAGTAATTCCAATTCATAAAACTAGTTGAACATGGTGTAGTTCGTTCTTCGTTTACTTCATTTTCTGGATATGAAAATCTAACAAGCCAGCTTGCGTTATCTGCGCTAGACGCTGTTTTTAGACTCAAAATATACGTTCGCTTATTAGTAACGAGTGTTACATTAGTATCAGGTTGTTTAGCAATCGGTCTAATAAAAATATTATTAGCTCTAACAGAAACATTCCATGCAAGCGGATCTCCCAACCCCATTCCGGCATTATTTGTTGTTAAAACTTCTGATTTATCTAATTGAATAAGGGTTGAAACACCTTCTTTAACACTGATTTTTGTTACATCATCTCTATTATATTTAACAACTTGTACTCTTTTATCATAACGAGTACGTTGCGGATTAATCTCAGCAAATACAGAGACTGAAATACAAAAAATAAGAGGACAAATAAGATATTTATTTAACTTCGACATTTTCTACATCCACCCGATAACTAATAACCTCAAAACCTAACGGATTTTCAAGTCGTTCCGCTTCAGTTTTAATTTCTTTTTTATAATCAAAATCTATTGTTGCTATCCAAGTTGTTGGCTTATAACCAGCTGCTGGCGTACCATCTTTATTTTTAACCAATTTTACAAACCGAACTTGTGCTAAATTATTAATGAATGTAATCCCACGAACGGTTACAACAATTTTTTTATCCTTTCTCAAGACTTTTAAAGGAGATAACGCACTTTGAATATTAAACTCATATTCAGAAAATACATTGTTATTACTTAGTAACTTTGTTATATCAAACATATTTTGAATGGTATCCCAATCATATGACTCTCGATTAATGACGAATTCTTTTAAAAAGTATTTAGACAAAACCTCATCATATGTGACTTTATCGTCAGCTAAAGGTTTGGCAATATCAATATAACCACTTGTTGAATCTACTCGCATAACATATGGAACAGCAGTTTTTAAAGGGGTTAAGACTGTAAGTGCAATACTTTGCAAAACACAACAAATACCAAGCACTATCGTCAGTTTCCACCCCATTTTTAAGAATTTGGAATTACGTTCATTTTCATTCACAATAAAATTCTGGATGGATTTATAATATAAATCAGCTTCTTTTTTCTGTTCTGACGTCAATGCTTTTGACGCCATTTGTGTTTTTTCTATATTTTCATCGTAATATTCTTTTGTCACTTATTTACTCCTTGCTCAGTGTTTAATTGTCCTTGCTTTTGAATAGCAGGATTAACCATTTCCCACTTACCCTTTGGTTGTTTTGGCACAGGAGCAGAACAACTAATTACACTGACAAAAACAAAACTCGATAATAGAACTTTCAACATATTAACCACTTATCCCCCTTTACCTTTACCTTTCATTAGACCACTTATACTATTAGCCAATTTTTTACCGGCCTTAGCACCTAAGCCTCCCATACGGCCTAACATACTATTCATATTGCCATTTAAACTATTTATACCCACACCACCAGTTAAACTTGAAATCAATGTTCCCACTTGTCCGAGAATATAAATGCCTATAAACATCACAATAACGATTTGATATACTCCCTCAAATTTTAATGTTTCTGTGTCAAATGTCTCATTGATAAATGAAATAAATAATTTCAAAACAATACAATATCCAAGTGTTAATAAAATATAGTTAGCACATTGACTACACCATGATGTAAACATCCCTCTAGTGGCTGGAAATATTGATAGACAAATAAATATCGGACCAACAGACATCAAAATAGCAACCATTAGTTTTGCAACAAGCAAATATGCCGTTGCATATAACGCAAAAACGGCAGATGTTAACCAAAGTAAAAGCCAATAAAAAACGGCTTGCATAGCTAACCCCCAATTATCAGACCATCCAAATTTCATTTTTTCTTGCAGCTTTTCAAGAGATTTATTGATCGATGCCATAAATTCATCTAACATGGTTGTACTTACACTATTACTACCGAAAAGTGCGGAGCTTAGATTGTCACCCGCCTCCAAAACAAAGGGTATAACATATTTTTGATAATATCCGGCCGAATAACAAACAGCGCCAACCAGAACAATCATCACCATATTTTTCAATATGTCCGTTATAAACATGTCATTCTGAGCAGTAACAATTTGCCATGCAACATAAACACAATACGCCATGATTGCCGCAAGAATTAGTGGCAAGATAGCAGTGCTTATTGATGTGACATTAGACGCTATTTGGGAATTGACGAGATTAGACACATTATTATAAAGACTGGTTAAAACGCTGTCGCCCAAAGCCATTCTTATTTACCTCGATAAAACTTTTCAAACTCGACAGCCATTTTATTTTTTTTAAGTCTGTCCTGTTGTTCTAAAAGTATAGCCATCGTATCAATTCGAGTTTTATCAATTTGATTTTGTGCTATCTCAAAAGCCAAACGATTATTTAAATCTTCCTTTTCCTGCGGTGTTTTTGCTTCATTTAACAATTTTGCTAATTCAACGATGTTTTCAGCTCGCTTTGTACTGGCTTCATATGACTGTTGCATGAGATCATAAGAAACCAGCAAAGAATCAATGTTTTTTTGAAATGATTCTGATTCAGAAGTTACCCCAAATTTTTCACGCAATGATGACAAATTTTGAGAATCATTCATCTCAGTTTTCCAATCATCAATGTTTAAATAACTCGAAATAGTAGGATCAACAAACACATTACCAAGCCCCCAATTTCCCTCAAATCGACGAAGTTGCTCTTCTGATTCTTTTTTCAATTTTTCATTAATATTTTTTGCTTCTTCAATTTGTTCTTTTAAAGCGTTTAATTGCTCCAACGCTTGTTGAGCCTGCTGTAATGCATTTTGTACCGTTTGAGCTATTGCAGCTGCATCAACGGTTGGGATACCAGTTGAATAGGAATTAAAACTAATGACTAACCACATAAATAAAAACAATTTTTTCATATTATTACTCCTTTCGTAATATTTCTTCTATAAAAATAGGCATCCAAATTTTTGGATCATCTCCAACCTCTTTTCTAATTCTTTCACAAATTTCAATTCCTTTATGTGTACCGGATATGATTGGTAAATATTCGTCAAAACCTTCTAGATCCATTTTTGCAAAACATGATGAATTAGATTGCTTAATAAGAAATGTACGACTAGCAAGATCTAAACGTCGTAATCGATCAAACTCTTTAACGGTTAGGCCGACTTTCTCATATGAATTTTTATATTCAGCATCAGGATTTGGTAAGAATATTTTTGTCGGTGTTTGCTCAACAATAGCTTCAAAAATGTTACATTTAATAGCATCCGCAGGAGATTGTGAAACAAGTCCTATAAACTCATTTTTAATACGACCAGCTTTTAACGTGCTTTTAATTAATTCTTGTGTGGTCGGATAGTTCGCAGGTTTCCAAAACTCTTCAATTAACGTTAGCATCAACCTACCCGCATTATGTTGTTGCATTACCTGCTTATAATATAGCAAAACTGCTAATAGAGGCTCACATGCCGGATGGTCATTACCCGATGAGTCTTTCTCAAGTACGACAGTAGTATCAAAACCTACTTTTGTATAATGAATAGGATTAAATGTATTAGTCGGACTATCTACCGCCCAAGCCAATTTTCCACCTTCGCTTTCACAATATTTACTTAAACGTAAACGAAGACTTGAACCTTTATTAATTGACGAAAGTAGTAAACCGAATCGACGCATAAATAAAGGCATTTCTAAAACAGCATTAACAGAACGTCTAATTATTTCAGCGTCTTCATCTGTCACTCTAGCATCTACATCCCTAGCACAAGACTCAACCCAACGGTATAAGAATGATTTCAAGCTATCACTAGCAACTTCTTCAAGCTGGAATGGATTAAAACCAGTAAATTCACCTTCTTTTATAGAAAAATAAGCCCCACCAAAACCTCTGAAGGTCATTTCAAGAGAACGGTTATAATCAATACCGAACATCATAGGATGAAATCGCTGTAAAAAAGTTGCTATTGCACCTTCTAATGTTGTTTTGCCCGCACCTGTAGCACCAAGTAATAGAAAATGACCAGCAATAGCTTTTCCTGTAACATTTTTATGAGGATGACTATAATGGGTATTAAAAAAATACAATCCATCAGCAATAGTTTTAAGAGGCATGATAGCCGTTCCATCACCAATCGGATTACCTTTTTCTTTACCGAATGAATAATTATGCATCGAAAACAAACATGCTAAATTAGTTGTAGTTCTTCTAGAATCAAGGGGACGCAAATTTGAATCGGGTAAACAACTAAGAAAAGCTTGATAACCCTCAATAGTTGCTTTCATCAAACTGAAGCCCCCCCCGCTAGTCAAAAATTCACTGGATACTTTTGTCCCTCCGTCCAATGCTTCTTTAGCTGTTTCACCCAAAACAGTCAAAGAACTTTGATAACTACCGAACATTGCCTTGCCTTCAGCTAGAGTAGCTTTACCAATTAGAAGTTCATCTATAGCTTCGCTCATTTCTCCGGATGATTCTAATTGATTTATTTGTTGATCTATTTGTTTCTGGACTTTAGTTGTTGATGCAAAAATAAAAGATTGTGTGAGTACAAACTCATAAGGCAACGTTAAAAGAAAATCCCATTGGCCCATTACTGTTCTAAAAGAGAAACCTTTCAGAATATAATTTGTTGCATACTTTACTTTTGTTGTTGATTTATTTCTAATTTCCAATAAATCATACCCAAAATACCATTCACTTTCGGGTATTTGTTGTCGAATAGGTGTATCAGAAAGCGGAATATCAAGTGACTGATTATTTAGTAAATATGCTAAAAACTCCGCAATCTCTGATTTGAAACCATTTCTTCCTAAAACAGTAACACTAAATGTTTTTAAAACGGCTTTGGATTGCTCTATTATTGTGTTCAAAAACTCCATGCCTTCAATAATATCCGACGTTTTTAATACGAAACTGACATAATATTCTGTTTTAAAAAAATTATTGTTATCGAATAGATTGCAATATTTATTAACAAATTTCTGAGCAAAAAGATTATTTTCAAAATTGTATTTTGTATCTAACTTTACCTTTTTCTTAATTAGATGTGTCCACACTCCCAATGAACCACCATATTCTTTACCTAATACAGTAAGATAATCTTTGAAGTTTAAAAATGCTAACTCAATTTGATTATCTGAAACCGATTCAAATGGCATACCATCAATAACTAATGTACACAATAATTTATTACTACCAATTGATATAATATTATCGCTCAAGTGATAACCGTAGTCTGGGATATATTTGTCTATCGATGACGATTGTTGATTTGATTCTTTACTAATTTTCGAATTTGAATTTTTGCTTTTCATACTTACGCCTTATAAACATATCTCCACAATGAAAACTAATAACGTTGTTACGTTGTAGTACTTTCAGTAAAAAACCATTCAATCTCAACTTTGTAATTCTCATTGCATTTGGTTCAGTTTCACACATAGCCCTAACAATAAAAAAAATCATTCCAGATATAAAAGGAAATATTATTGCTTTAAGAAAACCGAACAAAACAAAACAAAGAAAAAAACCGAACATTCCAAACATACCTATCCCTAATAATAAAAGGAGCGGAACCCCCATCACTAAAGCAGGTCGATTAAAACCGTTATAAGTAATATACTCATCTACTTTTTTATCTGTTTCCATTACAATACCTTTGTAAAGGGTCATTAAAACCCTTTTTCTATTGGAAAAGTGTTAACATCCAGTTCCCGCCAACTAATGCACCTCCAGCTACACTACAATAAAGAAAAGCCATTCCAACTTCATTCCATTGTTTACGTTCCATAAATGCCATCGTAATATTGTAAATTAGATAAACTAATGCACCGATCCCAGCTATACTGAATAACCAAGTTTTAAATTCTGTTAACGCAGAAGTACCAGCTTGTAATCCTCCCGCTGCTGAAGCAACGTTAATGAATGACATTAATAAAGTAAAAATAACCAATTGAAATTTATTAAATTTTAATCTGTTCATAAAAAACCTTTTATAATTTTTAAAAATCCCCAAAAACATCCCAAACCTCTTTGTTTTTGAGGGGGGTTTCTACATCACTCACAACTGAGCGTTTTTTAGATTGTTGTTGTATATCTTTTTCTTTTTTTGCCTCGATAATTTTTTCTTGATTACCTCCTTTTGAATAATTTTCTAAACTTTTTTTTAATCTTTTTTGCATAGCTTGATGATTATCATCATTTTCTAAGTTGCCTACATCATTTGCTGATATAAAGCAATTAAGCTCCCCTCGTAGTCGTTCATCATCAGTGAAATGATCCTTTTCCATTTCTTCGACCGTGCATTCATTAAGAATTTTTTCGGTGATTTTTAGAGCATTACATACATTGAAACCATCCATCGGATCGACATCATATTTTTCAAACAATAAAGAATTTACTTGTAATGCTCCTATTTGGACTGGTTTCTTTTCTTCTAAAAAATATTTCAATTTCTTTTTTGCTTCTTGTTCATTTTTATAGTCAATACTTTCACCAATCGTCGTCACTAAAAATTGTGTATGATTTGATGTTATTTCAGAAAGCAAAAGTATTTCATCAACAGGAATATTAGGTGAACATTGCATTGCTAACGTTATTAACAATTCTTTTGTAATGCTCATTTTGATTATCCTTCATTCTGAATTTGGCTAAAGTTATCATTTGAGAAGGGATATTTTTTTAAGTGATCTTTTAACCTAATTGTTGCTTCGGTTCTTTTAGATCTTCTTGAATTTTTAGTAGCTTGAATTAATGCCTTATTAGTTTCTTCATCCAGAATTAATGTAATTGTTATTGTTCTCTCATACATAAGCATCCACATCCCCTTCTATACCAATAAATAATGAGTTAAATTTTAAACGTTTTAAAATTATCTTATAGACTAAAATCTAATTTATATTTGTATATAAATCAGTTGTTGATCAACAGTTAATTAACAATTGATCAACGTTTTATATTTGTTGATTTTTACTTTTTTTGGGTTTATATTTAGGTCTAAATTTAAATCAAAAAAACACACAATATGAAGGAGTAAAAATGATAATTGAACAAAACATAATAGGTATTTCGGATTTTAAAAAAAATCCGATGTCTTTTATGAAAGAAAATCAAATTTTATTAATTTTAAATCATAATAAAAAAGCATTTTATTGCTTATCACCTGAAATCGAACATGATAAATAATAACAGAATGATGAGATAAATGGGATATAACAAAATAAACAGGGAAATAATGAAATTGTTTTTTGAAAAAATGTTACTAAATATGAAATAAAAAACTGCCTAAAAAATTTTGCTCTAAAAATTGATTAAGCATCGTTAAAATTAAATAAGGTTGGTTGTTTTTCTTTTATCATTCGTTTATGAACTCGGTCAATTACTTTCCTGATACCACGTTCAGTCATATTATATTTTTGGCTTAGTTCTGCATAGTTGTTACCTTTAAATGCATCATAGATTTGTAGATCACGTTGGTTAAGTTTGAATATATAATCACGCGGAAACGTGAAGTTTTGACCTCCAAAAAGTTCTGAAATTGTATTTGCAATATTATCACCTAACTGTGCTGCAATATCTTCAGGTAAACCGTAATCCATCGCATCGTTAGCTACAGATAATGATACATGTGTTAGTAATTCATGACGTTTAATTGACATTGCAGACTTAGTCATAATTTACGCTCCTGTTTTCTTCTTATACCAATCTAGTGCGCCTGGTATATTTTTTTCTAATTTACTAAAGTCAACGCCAGCTCTATACATTTGTTCAAAATACTCTTCATTACTGCTACGTACCTGTTTATCCTCTTCTTTATGTTCAACGTATGCAAACAAATGCTTAGTAGAATCATAAACTGACTTTAGATAATTATGATTTTTAAATGGTTTATATTCACCCAGTGCACGCTTAGCGTGAATATTATTAACTGTTTCCCACAGTGCGTGAGCTAGATGCCTGCTTGGTTGATATAATTTTAGAACCTCATTAATTAAGTTTACTGCTCTAGAATTACTCAAATTTGATTTTTGAGTACGAAACAAACCAATATATGCAATCATCGGTTTAGCACAACCATAGCTTAAATTGCTTACCAACATAAGGAGTTCTCTACCAGAATCATCCTCGATTAATGCTTCTAAATTAATTTCGTTATGACAAATTGGGCAACGTTTTAATTTCATGCTTCTTCCTTTATATACGTGCTTGCCAACTTTTTAAGCTTTCAATTACTACCACTGCTTGTTTTTGAGTAAGCAAATCCATCACTTCAACACCAGTAATACGTTTTACATATGAATTGATAGCTCTTTCGGAGCGGTTTTTTACTTCACCTGCATCAGCTAGTTCCAGCCATAATGAGCGTATTTTTTTATGAACTGGTTCTGTAGCAGTTATCTTCCCCGTTTTTTTTGATGATTTAACTTTAAAACCTTTTAATTTCATGTTGTTTAGGATTTTTTCCAGTTCCCAAACGGTCATATCCTTGGTACTAGTTTTTTTAGTTACATTCAGTAATAGATGACGATATGTATCGTCATCAAGATTAAGTTGAGATTTTGCAATATGAATCAGCTTGATGTATTTAGATTTCATCTATTTAACCCCTATTAATGATGAACTTACAAATATGCTTTTCTAACAATCGAATAATGTGCTTTTTCAATATTCCAATTAGCGTTAATTTTCTATATTTGTCATAGAGTTCATCATAAAGCTTTCCATCAATATAGCCTTGTCCATTGACTTCATGCATATATGCACGGATATGACTAATTGATACTTGGTAATCAGGCATATAACGTTTTGGATTAGAAAACTTATTTATTTCCATATAGACTTGTCTCCTTCAAATGAAAGTATTTCTGCACTAATCAACATAGATTTTAACCAGTCATATTCATCTTCATCCCACATTTCTAGCTCATTGCCTTCAATATCTTTCATAATTAAAATAGCAGGTTCTTGATCTCCAAATAGTTGTTCGTACAAAACTTCAATAGCCCAATCTATGGCAGGGATCCCATAACGATTGATCTTTACATCAACAATAGTCTCGTATCTGTATTGCCAAATACCAAATACGAGTTTAATTTTTTGCTCTGCCGCACGCAGATTTGCTATATAATTTGGGTCAAAATTGATATTATTAGTCATTTGTTAATTCCTCTAGCTCGTCAATGATGCGATCTGCTTCAAATTCAGATAAACCGCGTAATTTGCAGTACTGAATAAAATTAGCTACGTTATTGAGTAAAAACAGATACACAATTAAACAATCTTGTGTTTGCATATTTACACAACCTCCTGTTCAAATGGCACTATCGCAAAATCTTCAATATCTTTTTTGATAGTGATGCCGGGAACATGAGCAACAACGTTCGGTTCATTCAAAATGGCGTCTTTGTTGATCTCTTCTTTTGTCCGAATAAAACGATTTAATCCTAAACTTTTGAGCGATTCAATAACTGTTTCTATTCCACGAATAACACATGACGGAGGGCGATTACGCCATTGAACTTCGCCAGTTGTTAGATTGGCAGATTTGACTTTGCCATTATTGGTTAATTCATCCCTGTTTGCTTCGCACCAAATTTGAATACCTTTTTGTATTTCTGTTGACTTCTTTTTTAATACTTCAATATTAGATGAATAACTAACTGTGATATCCGCAATTTTGTTATTCATTTCTGTTTCTAAACGAACTAATTCACGTAAAATATCACCCAAATATTTAATGGCTTCTGACGCTTGTTCTTTTGATTGCACAACATAGATTGATGCGCTAGCTTTAATACGTTTTTTAGTTTTTATCATTTCTATAGCTCCTCTTAGATTAGTGCAAGCGACTAATATCGCGTTCTTTCCATACAATACGACAACCAGCTAATTCAAATTGACCAAACCGATAATAACCTTCATGTCGATAATATGTTGCTTGCCCTGTGGCTATATATTTATTGCATTTTGGGTGGTGTTCAATTTCAACCGTAGGTCTTGAAAGTGAGTCATGATAAAAGCCAATAACTGTCAACTCTTCATTTGATAATGCATTGATTGCTTTATTAACAGCATTTATTCCATTATTGATTACGTGGTTATTTTTCATTAGATATCTCCCCGATCTTTGATACATTCAACAATCACTTCACCTGTAACTCTCGGGGCACCTATACGTGCCGCTAGATTTAATCCGTTTGATACCAAATTGTTAACAGCTAGTGGATAACATAATGAACGCACTTGTTTTTCACCTCGACGTGTTGTTGCAACACGTAACCGATTGATGATTTCGTTAAATGCTGATGAATCAAATAATGTTGTATAATCCATATCAATTCGAGCGAATTTATGCTTGATATATTCTTCAACTTTAAAATCAAGTGGTTTTAAATTCACTACTTCACAACGTTGCACAACTTCTCGAACCTCAGGGTTATACTCTGAGAGTTTGGTTTGTAGCTCAGTTTGCCCAATTAAGATAATTGACAGTAATTTTTTAAATCCTTCTTGCAGTTCATAAAATCGTTTTAAGTGCTTTAACGTTGGGATTGGTAGTCCATGCGCTTCTTCGATAATTAATAGGTGTTTACGACCTGATAGCGCACTATTTTTCAGTAATTCGTGCATTTGCCTTGCACGGGCTTCTGCACTACGTTTTGGTTTAGCTTGGGGATTGATAGCACTAATGATTGCGCTACTTATATCCATACTTTTTAGTGATTTACCTTTGACTTCATTATCTTCTAAACCTAGTACATACGGCTCGATAACAGTTATTGGTTCATGATTAATATTGATCCAATCAATTAAATCATGTCGCAATGTCGATTTACCGCTTCCCGATTCACCTATCACTGACAGCATTCCACCATGCTTGGCTGTTTGACGCATTGCTGCACGAACGTAACGGATATCATCAGATAGATAAACATCAGCGTCTTCGGTCATTTCGTCAGTGAACGGATCACGAGGAATGCGAAAATGTGCACGCGCATCTCGATTTATAGTTTGTTTTCGTAGTAACATATAGGCTGACTCCTTTGTTAAATGTTCATTTGAGTCAACTGACACAGCGTTGTCCGCCAAGATTTCGGCTGTGTCAGTTTCTTCTTCAAAAATATTTAGTAAATAATCATTGCTTAAACCCAGTTTTATTAAGGCTTTTTCAATCTTTTGCTCTAACTCCTCTCGTTTAATTGAACGCGGCCAAACATCACGATTAATAATTAAATTAATGACTGCCTGACTGATGCAATTACCCTTATATTCAATACATTTAGCTAGCTGGGCCTGCTTAATATTGAATTGCTTCATAACGCTTTTTAATTTCAACATTATTTAACACTCCTAAAACCTGTTGTACCGTCTGCGATGGCAGTAACGGGCGTTGTAAACGTACGAATTAGTGAATCCAACGACTCTTCAGACACACCATTTCGATAACGTGCAGATAGCCACTTATTCTCATCTATTGTTAATCTACGACCAATTGAACTCGTAATACGCATTAAAGCCGCTGTTAGTGTTAATGTTGTTGCTGCTGCTGGCTTTAAATGTTCCGGTGTCTCAATTTCACTCCCTTTTTGTATAAAATAAGCTGGATGATTTATATCATCTAGATAACTAAGTGTATTGAGCTTGCCATCGAACGGTGCAACTTGTTTTTGCTTCGCTTTTTTGATTTCATCTTCGGTCATGTCAGGGTATGCCACTTGATCCATCACTTTTGCTGCTTGTTCAATTTCGGTATCACCTTTAGATTTATATTCCTCGCCAATTACAGGCGCATCTAAACGTTGTCCAAACTTATCAAAATTGCGATCTGGCTCAACACGGTAAATCAGTGCTTCACCGTCATAACGGGGGACTTCAATTTGAATAGCACAATCACCGTAAACTAATGAACGCACACTGACTTTATCTTTAACAGTAATACCATCTAAGCTTTTTAAACTATAAATCAGTGAACTGTCAGCTTGAGGATGCTTGAAACTAATTGTTAAATCCGCTTTAACTTGGCGCTCTTGTTCTCGACTTGCCATTAATGCTTGGCAAATTTCTACTGACGGCAATATTCGTAATTGTTCTGCTGTAATATGCAGCCAAAGCGATTGACGTGATACAGGTTCACCCAGTCCAATACGACGTAAACGTGTATCTTGTCCAGGCAGTCTGTTGGCGTTATAGGCTTCAGCCCAGTTCATTGCTGCATGATTTAATTCATCAATACTGCTAACAGGTTGAAATTTTAAACGACTTTCGAACTGTGTTTCGATGATATTATTGGCATTTTCCACACCACCTTTGGCTCGCGCATTACCTGCCTCGTGCTCAAGGTATTTCACTTCCAAATGGTCCAATAAGTTTTTGATAGCTGATGAAGTATTTGATGAACCTTTATCCCAGTAAAGCAGCTGTGGTACACCATGAAATAAACGTCCATCTTGCTTACCCCACGCAAACATCAAAAATTGGAATAATGAATGTTGGTTTTCGCCAGCAGCTTCAACATACCACGGTATAATCATTCCTGATGCCTTGTCGTATAAAGTGTAACGCCAAACCTTATATTTAACTTTTGCATAATTTTCTAACTTGTTTTTATAAAAATCCCGGTCCCGCATAATATGTTGTTTATTTTTCATGTAATAAATCAAACATAGTGACGGATCGATTTCGTGGACGTGGTTTGGGTGTAATGCACGCAATGATTGCACAGGGTTAGCAACTTGTTGTGCTTTCGCATTTAACTTTCTTTGTCGCATTAAACGATTTAGCGTTGCATTACTCACATTAATCTCATGCCCGTTTTGCTCTAATATTCCCCGCGCTGTAGTTGTAAACATGGTTTGTTTGCCATTATCCCGCACTGATTCACGACTCATTGTTGCCAATGCTAACAATGAATCAGTTGAAACAGACATTTTGCCCTTGTCTTTTCTGGCTTTACGCTCACTTGACCACCCGCAAACTGTTTTTAATTGTCTGTAGATTGTTTGTCTTGAAACCCCCAAAAATACTTGTGCTTCATCCAATATTGGTCCACGTTGACCGTGACCAACATTATCCAATTTTATAGCAACATTATTTAGATATTCACGAATATTCGGCGTTATCATCTTTTTGACCTTATATTAATAATTCGTCTCAATTTCATTGGGATTTATTTCAATATCATCACTAAAATTATTCCAAAAATCGTTATATATACGTTTACTCTGTGATGATGTTAATTTTAATGACTGATACAATACTGTTAGCGTTATAACTAATGCCTCAGGTAGTTGATAATGGTGTTCTGGATCATAAGAATCATCATTTTCAATAATCTCTTTTTGTAGATTATCTACAATTTTTAAATATTGTCGTTGCTGTTCCAGTAATTCATCTATACGTGATTGTGTTTCTGCTATCTGTTTTTTAAACGGCTCTAAACGCTCATCAAGTGGCACGGTTTTCATTTCAAATTGAGCCAATTTGATTGCTAATTCTTCCTTTTCTTTAGCTACATCAGCATTACGTTTACTTAATGCTTTGTAGTCAGCTTGCAAATTACTATTTTCTTTTTTGAGTTGCTCTTTTTCTTTAGTATTTTTAGCAATAAACTCTTCTGCTAACTCAACTAAGGCTTCTTTATCACCTGCTTTAGCAACTTCAATTAATGCCGTTTTTTGGTCTTCGGGCAGTTTGCGATATTGTCGTAATTCACGGTAGCCAATGCCCATTTGAGACATACTTTCAAGAGCCTCTTCTCCGAATTCTTTTAAATTTTGAATATCTAAATCAGCCTTCTGTACAGATATACCTAATAAATTACAAAATTCTTCCCAAGTTCCTGTTAAAAAGTCATAACCGTTAGGACTTTTTTTACCTTTCAAATTACGATAGAGTTTGTTTTCTTTAACAAAATTTAATTTAGAAGTCCTAACTGTTAGGGAAAATTTAGCAAAAGCATCAGCCATTTGAGCCTGACCTAAAAGCTGGTTAACTAGGTCACGATCCTCGCTATATTCACTTTGAATCGTAGTCATAGTATTCATTGCGTCATTAATCCCTTGCTCATTGATTACAGGTAGTTGAACTGGTTCTTGTGCTTTGTTTGCTGTTCTTGCCATTTGGATTTGTCCTTATCTAGCACCTGCGGTGATGCGTTGATTGATTTCTGTTATTTGGTCTTGCATTTGAGTGATATGAACTGCGTGAGCTTGTGCTATCTGTAACATTTGAACACTATGAGCAAATAAACCATTATCTAACTTGATGACTAAACCTTCCTCAATCAGTGTTTGCAATGACCGAGTAACATTAACTGGTGATTCACCAATCATCTTGGCAATATCGCCATTTGATAATCCAGTTAACGTGTAACCTTTAAGTGCTTTCAGTACTTTAAGTGTTCGAGCGCCAGATGATGAAATTTGTGATCTGTTCATGTTTTTAGACCTTTTTCTGCATATGAAAAACTGTTACAATCAATATTAACTAGCTTGTTTTAAGCCAAGTTTTACTGCTATATCGTGAGTTTTACCTCGATGAGCACGGCTTAAACCATTAAGAACGTTATAAACAACAACAGGGTGATAACCATTTTCAATCGCCCATGATTTGATTGTTTTACCCCGTTGTTGAAATTGTTGTTTAACTTGTTGGGAAGTGAGAACTTTAGACATTTTTATCTCCTTTTGTATAAGTTATTAATAACTAATTTATAAAATATAGTCACATTCTGTTACCAATTGGATACATTGTCAAGGTGTTTTTGGATGCAATTAGATAAATTAAACATTTCATTAGTTGGTGAAAGATTAAGAAAAACAAGAGGCAATCTATCTCAAACAGCGTTTGCAAAAGAGCTTGGTATAGATAGACAAAGCGTTGCTCGATATGAATCTGGGGATAGAACTATTGACGCTCATGTTATTTTTAATCTGATGGTTAAATTCAATGTTGATCCTAACTGGCTGTTAACTGGTTACGGGAATGCACCCGATTTAACATCTGATGAACAAGAACTTTTGGTATTGTTTAGAACAGCCCCACTTGCGGTCAAAGCTGCTACTTTGGGTGCATTGACAGCGGGAACTTCACAACAAACAAGTAAAACAAAACAAATAATCAATGGTTCAGTGAGCGGACAAATTTCAGCTGGTAATATTTATAACAATATGGGAGCAAAAAGGAAGACGTAAATGGAGCAAAAATTTAATGGCAGAGTTGAACAAGTCGCTGGTGAAAATATTATTAATGTTTACGTTAATCTTAAAAATAACAATGTAGATATTAGTGATATTTCTCAAACACAAATTTTACAGACAGTTAATTTTGTAAAAAATCAAAATAAAATAATTAACAAAAAGCGTTATTTTAACCTTCCGTGTTTTGCAATTTTGTTAATATATTTGGCAATCATATCTATATCTCTATTTAGTCTTCATGAGCTAGCTTTAAAAAACACTTCAAATTATGAACCTCTTTTTTCCAAAAATTCTTTTTTTATAATTGTTTTACTATCAGCTTTTTTATTCTTTTTCTTTACTAAATCATTATATGATAGAACAAAATATTTACATCCGATATTAGTAGAAAATAATAAAATAATTTATGAATTGGAATTAGAAATTCAAAGAAGAGAGTTATGGGGTGAATAGTGAAAAAACAATGAAAAAATCATACTCATTATTAATATTAATTATGTTGCTTATTCTGGTTGGATGCGATAGCCATAGTGATTATGAAAAGCAGATTCTTAATTATTTAGAAGTAAATTTGAAAGATTTTGATAGTGCTAAATATAAATTTGAAAAACCATTAAAAGTAAAAATAAATGGGGATGAAGCGGATGTGATTCTGTATTCTGTCAATTCAAAAAATAGTTTTGGTGCTTATACAGGATATAAGGATAGAGTTTTCGCTTTTTTTTATGATAAAGATAAACAATATAAAAATGGCGATATTACTGAAGGTTTGAATGTTGGTTTTTATAAGATTGAATATTTAAATAAATATAGTGATATGCATCAAGCCCAAAAATAATTGTAGGCAATAACTAAAAGAAGTTGAAAAACAGAAAAATTGTGATGAATAAGAAATATTTTTTATGTAAGGAATAAAATAATGACAAAACAAACAGAATTTTCAATTGTTTATGGTGGTGACGCATACTCGGATAATCAAATTGATGCTAGAACACTGGGTAATACACTTACATCTCTCGTCAATTTATTAGAACATTCTAATGATATATTGAATGAAAAAAAACAAATCGCAGAAATTTCTGTAAAAGCTCATAAAGAAGGTTCTTTTGAAATTCTTTTAGAAGCAACGGGCTTATCTATCAATACTCTAAAAGCATTAGGCATCGTAGTTGGTTCATCTGTAACAGTTTGGACTGTGCTTGAGGCATTGAAGGGAAAAATGATAGCTCATGCTGAATTTGATAAGCAATCAGGGAATACTAAGCTTTTTGTCGAAAATGATGTTGTAGAATGTCCTGAAGATGTAGCAAAGCTGATAACAGATCATATTGTTAGAAAAGAGATTGATCGATTAGTTTATCAGCCATTAATGCAAAAAAATAGAGAGGCTACTTTCAAGATCAATAGTGGTTCCTCTAATATTTTGGAAATTAATCAGCAGAAAGCTATAAGTTATAAAAAAACATTACCAATTATGAAAGTGGAAGATGTTGATGATGAAGAGGTAAATATATATTTTTCGAAAGTTAATTTTTATTCTAAAAATGGATGGAGTATTATTTTACCTGATAACAAACAAGTATCGGCTTTAATGAATGATGAATCTTTTGTTGAATTAATAAATAAAAATGAGGCTAGTTTTTCAAAAGATGATTTATTTGTAGTAGTATTAAGAACCAAGACAACAAAAGAAAATAATGTTATTACTAATGTAAGCTACTCTATACAACGAGTTCTTCGACATAGAGCAGCTAAAGAGAAAAAAATACTCTAGGTCAATTGAATTATGACTTTTATTAATATTTTAGTTTGTTTATTTATCACTATTATTTTAAGCCTTGTTATACGGGGTATTATTCTATATGTATGGTCTTTTTTTAGACCATTAAATTATATTGCGGTGACAGTAATAGATGAAAATGGTAATAAACAAAGAAAAAAAGTTTACATTAAAGATAAAGAATTACTTGAACGGATGCTTATCATAAGAAAAAAACAAAAATTAGCACAAGGAAATAACTGTGTTAAATAAAAAAATATATCTGGCAATTCAAGCTTTTTTTGTATCAATATTCACTCCGCTTTTAAATCAACTATGTTCGTTGGGTAAATGGATTGAAGAATATAAGGCAATTTTCCCAGCAATTTCTGTATTTATTTCATACTATATTGTGGTTTTCATTTGCCGTTTTATTTTTGTGAAAAGCTTGGATGAGGTGCGATTAGAACGATCACAAAAATTGGTGCTTACAGAAATTAAAAAACAATTGAAGATGGATATTTCTGAATCAAGAAAGCAAGAGTTGATTTCATTCAGAGATGAAATATTAACAGAACAGATTAATATAAAAAAAATGTTTTTAGAAGCTTGCAAAGAAGACTTTAAAAAAAGCTTAAAGGAGTAAAACTAATCTGCCCCCGTTCAAATTACATTTCTAGTAAGTAAGATCATAATAACCTCATACATTAATCTAATTAGATATGAGGTTTTTTATGGAACACCCTATCAAAAAATTATCCCAGATTCGTTTGTTTAAATGGTATTTAGTCGCCATTACTTTATTTGCAATTATTACGCTACTATCACCTCAACAGTTGCCAGTTGTAGCTTACAAACTGTCTCTTGTTTTACTTTCTGCTGTTGTCGGTTACCACCTAGACCGTGCGCTTTTCCCTTATGCATCTCCAGGAGGTTATTTATATAACGACTGGAAAGAATTTGGTCCTGATTTTTATACCCAGCAATATATTGAATCTTTAGAAAACAATGAACAACCCGATGCAATAGATTCCAAAATGTGCGCGGAATACCCTGTTCTGGATGAGTATCGAACCCTGTTTGCGGTTGTTCTGATTCGTCGGGCGTTGATTGTTTCCGCTGTGATTCTTGGCGTAACACTTGGATTATAGCCATGCGTTATTTAACTTTAATCGTTGTGTTTATGCTGTTTAGTTGTCATTTAGCACCTGCTATAGCAGGTGTACCAAATGATGCAAAGCCATATCAACGGGAACTGACACGTAATGCACGTGCAATCTTTGGTCTTGATGCACCTGTTTCATTGTTTGCTGCTCAAATTCATCAGGAATCTCGATGGAAAGTAAACGCAAAATCACATGTGGGTGCTCAAGGTTTGGCACAGTTTATGCCAACTACGGCTGATTGGATTGCAGGGGCTTATAAATCATTGGGTAGTAATGAACCATACAACCCATCTTGGGCACTGCGTGCCTTAGTTCAATATGATTATTGGTTATATCAGCGTATTAATGCAACGGCGAGTGAATGTGATAGATGGGGATTTACTTTGTCTGCCTATAACGGTGGACTTGGCTGGGTAAATCGTGATCGTCAGCGAGCAAAACGAGAATACCAAGATGCAACACATTACTGGGGTGTAGTTGAAAATATTAATGGTGGACGTAAAAGCATTAATTTTAAAGAAAACCGTGATTATCCAATTCGGATTATCTATCGTTGGCAACCTGTTTACATAGCTGAAAATTGGGGTTTAGGAGTTTGTGATGATTAAAGATATATACAAATTAATCAAAAGCTTTTTTGTGAGCAATAAAAGTTATTTGTTGTTGGGAATAATTTTGATTGTTGGTTTTGGTTCACTTTACCGATTAGGTATCAGTCATGGCAAATCAATGGCTAAACAAGAATATATTGCTTTAGAAGCACAACAAGCAATGGATACTTTAAGTCAATTGATTGAGAGCACAAAGCAACTAACTAAAACCGCTAATGATGCAAGTTATTCATTGTCACAACAGATAGCAGAAAGGAAATTATATGATGAACAATCAACTCAAGCATTACAGGATGCACTTAATAAAACAGCTAATGATCGCAATCATTGCGTGTTTGATGATAGTGTCTTGCAGTTCATCGACTCAGCCCGTGCAAATGCCGCTCAAGCAACAACTCATGGTTTTACCAGCACAACTGACGGTACCATGCGAATTACCCGTAAAACGACGAAATAATACGGCGGATGGTTTAGCTGAAGCCTTAAAACAGCTTTATGACCAATATGGGCAGTGCTCAGGTCGATTTATTGAACTAATAAAATATATCAACGAGGCAAACAATGGATAACGCTGATTTAGCATCAATTGTTGAAATGGAAGCACGAGAACGAATACTAGCAAAACATCAAGCAAAGACAGGAGTATCGAGCCTGTATTGTCGAATCTGTGAAGAACCTATAGCTGAAGAACGTCGACAGTCAATTGTTACTGATTTATGTATTGAATGTGCAGCATTGGAAGAAAAAAGGAAACATGTATGAATTTTACTGATCTTAATTTCAATTTTGGTTTAGTTCAATGGCTAGTTACTGCTGCAATAGCAATTTATTCATGGTTAATGAGTAGGCAAGCGGCCAGCTCAAAAGAGTTATTGGAGCTACGTACACGTATTGTCTCGCTTGAAAATCAAATTAAGCACGTGCCTACTCAGCATCAAGTTACACAGCTTATTGAAAAACTGAGTCGTAATGAAGCTACGTTAGCTGGTGTATCTGATCGGTTAACAGGTTTATCTCAACAATTAAATAACATTAACCAATTTTTATTAAAGAACAAGTGAGGGAGTATGAGTTACGCCGAATTTTTAAAAGAAGATCAACGATTGGTCATTTTGCGTATCTTGTATGAAATGCCAAGTTACAGCAGTAATTCTAGCATTATCTATAGCGCGTTAGATCACTATGGTCACGCTATTAGTCGCGACCAAGTTAAAACACATATGAGTTGGTTATCTCAGCAAGATTTAATTAAAACAGAAACTATTGGGAACGTCATTGTAGGACGTTTAACTGATTTTGGTGCAGATGTGGCAACAGGTAAAGTTGTTGTTTCTGGTGTAAAGCGTCCAAGTGCGGGGGCGTAATTATGGGACGTAAATCAACGATCCACAAACTAGATCCTGAGGTACGTAGTTATATTGAGAAACTACTACGAGCAGATCAACTTACTCTTGATGAAATGATTGCCAAACTGCAACAAAAGTTTCCAAGTACTGATACGCCAAGCCGTTCTAGTCTTCACCGCTATCAAAAAGGTTTTAATGAAATGACCAATAGTCTTCGTGAGATCGAAACAGCATCACGTATTCTGGTTGATGAGCTTGGTGACAGTGTTGATGATAAATCTGGTGCTTTGCTTGCACAAGCTGTCACAACGTTAGCAACACGTGCCGCATTTAAAGCACATGAATCAGAAGATATTACAATCAAAGAAATTAGTTTTTTAGCAAAAGCCGCCAAAGAAGCCATGCAAGCAAGGCAGCTTAGTTTTAAAGAGCGCCAAGAAATTGAAAAAGCGGCACGTGACAAGTTATTGCGTGAGCAAAAAGAAAAATTGGACGAACTGGGTAAAACGGGCGAAGTACCAACTGAAATGTTAGCGAAAGTAATCAAAGCGGCGTATGACTTATGACAAAAAATACTGAACCAGCTCTTAAATTATATGATTACCAAAAACAGTGGGTAAACGACACTAGCCGTTTTGCTATTGCTATGTTCTCACGTCAATGCGGTAAAACATTTACCAGTACGTTGCAAATCGTACTCGATTGTTTACGTGCTGAAGCGCAGGGTAAACGTGCTCGCTGGGTTATTTTGTCACGCGGTGAACGCCAAGCCCGTGAAGCCATGAACGAAGGCATAAAAGTCCATTTAAGAGCCATGTCAGCAGGTTTTAAAGAGCTTGATTATGATTGGGACGCTAACGTTCGGGCGCTTGAAGTCGAATTACCCGGTGGTAGCAAAATTACCGCGTTACCTGCTAATCCAGATACGGCGCGTGGCTTTAGTGCCAACGTTCTGCTTGATGAGTTTGCCTTTCACCAAGATAGCCGAGCTATTTGGAAGGCACTGTTTCCTGTTATTTCAAAACCCGGATTAAAGCTGCGTGTCATTAGTACGCCTAATGGCAAAGGCAATAAGTTCTATGAACTTATGACAGGCAAAGATGATGGCTGGTCACGCCATATAGCAGATATTTATCAATGCGTTAATGATGGGTTACCTCGAAATATTGAGGAATTGCGCAAAGGTGCCGGTGATGATGATTTATGGGCGCAAGAATTTGAACTTAAATGGTTGGATGAAGCCAGTAGCTGGCTTGATTTTGATTTAATCACGAGCGTTGAAGACGAAAAAGCAGGCATACCAGAACACTACACTGGCAACCCGTGTTTTGTTGGCGTGGATATTGCTGCCCGTAATGACCTGTTTGTGATCTGGGTGATTGAACAAGTTGGCGATGTTTTTTGGACGCGTGAGATTATTGAACGTAAGCGTATCTCGTTTGCCGAACAAGATCACTTACTTGATGATGTTTTTCGTCGTTACCGAATCATTAGAGGTTGCATGGATCAAACTGGCATGGGCGAAAAGCCGGTTGAAGATGCCAAGCGTCGTTATGGTGAAATGCTGATTGAAGGTGTTCTCTTTACTGCCCCTAATAAACTCACCCTTGCAACGCAAGGTAAACAAGCATTTCAAGATAGAAAAATTCGCATTCCTGCTGGTAATAATGCCCTACGAGCTGATCTGCATAAACTTAAAAAAGTGACGGGGGCAACGGGGCAACCTCGTTTTGTCGCTGACTCTGACAGTAATGGTCATGCCGATAGAACATGGGCGGGCTTCTTAGCATTAAATGCAGCAAGTCAAGGTGTGTACGAAATTGAATATCAATCACTTGGCGCACGTGATTCTTACCGTTCACTCAATGAGTATTCTGGTAGCACTGAACTTGAAACAACAGACTCAGGCTTTGGCACGGTGCGTGGCAGTAACGACTTTGGAGGATTTATTTAATGTTGAACTGGTTTAAAGGTAAAAAGCCAAGCGTTGAAACTGGCCGTGAAGTAGCCGGTACTGGTGAAAATAATGATATTACTAAATTGTATGTAGGAGCACTAGCTCAACCTGACGATAGTGTTCTTCGGAATCGTGGTGGCGGGCGTTTAGATATTTACAAAGAAGTTTTAAATGATGATGAAGTTATATCTGCATTTGGTCAACGCCAAGGCGCTGTAATATCAAAAGAATGGAAAGTTGAGTCAGGAGGCGATAAACCAATTGATACCGAAGCTGCTGAAGCTATGAGTGAGTTACTAAAATCGGTGGGATTTGACCGAGTGACTAAGTTAATGCACTACGGTGTTTTTTATGGATATGCTGTTGCGGAGTTAATTTATGGTATCAAAGATAATATGTATTGGATCGACGATATTAAAGTTCGCGATCGTCGCAGGTTCCGTTTTACTCCAACAGGTGAACTACGTTTATTAACTCCATCCAATATGCACGAAGGTGTTGCATGCGAATCTCCTTATTTTTGGCATTATGCAACTGGTGCTGATCATGATGATGAACCCTATGGACTTGGACTTGCTCACTGGCTTTACTGGCCAAGCTTTTTTAAACGCAATGATATTAAGTTCTGGCTTATATTTCTTGAAAAGTTTGGTATGCCAACTGCGGTAGGTAAATATGGAACAGGCGCAACAACCGAACAAAAACGGGATTTACTGTCACTCACACGTGCTATTCAGACCGATTCAGGCATCATCATGCCAGAAGGCATGACGTTGGAATTAATGCAAATCGCTAGGTCTGGAGCTGGCGATTATAAGGCATTCTATGATTCAATGAACGAAGCTATTCGGCGTGTAACAGTCGGTCAAATCACTTCTTCAGGCGGTGCATCTAGTTCAATCGGTGGTGACGAATCATTGCAAGCGGCTGTGTTGACGTCAATTGCTAAATCAGATTCAGATGTGATGTGTGAAAGTTGGAATCGTGGCCCCGGCACATGGTTTACGCAGATGAATTTTCCGGGTGCTGCTGTTCCTCAAGTTTCACGTGTTTTTGAGGAACCAGCAGATTTAAAATCAATGTCAGAGCGTGACAAAAATATAATTGATTCGACAGGATATCGCCCAACATTAGCTTATGTACAGGATACATATGGCGGTGAATGGGAAGAAAAACCGCAACTAGCCGAACCGATTGATGTACAATCTTTAAAAAACGTTGATTTTGCCGAACAGCAACCGAATAACTTTGCACCTGTGTTGCAATCCAATCGTCTAAATACGGAAATGCAACCCGTTACTGATGTTTGGATTAATCAAATCAAAACATTGGTTGATAAAGCTGAATCATTAGAAGAATTGCGTGACAAACTTTTTGAATTAATCCCTGATATGCAACTTGATGATTATGCGATTGTAATGGCCCAAGCGATGATCGCTGCAAATTTAGCTGGTCGCATAGAACTGCTTGAGGATAGTAAAAATGGTTAATATGGCATATGGTTCGTTGCCATTTAAAGAGCAAATCGAGTTTTTCCGACGTAAAGCAAATGTACCAACCAATAGTTACGCTGATATCTATAACAATGAACACGATTATGCATTTGTAGTTGCTGGTGCCAATCGTAATGCATTACTAAATGATTTTAGAACAGCAATAGATAAAGCGATTAACCAAGGCTCAACACTTGAAGAGTTTCGCAAAGATTTTTCAGAAATTGTCGAAAAACATGGCTGGAGTTATAACGGCGGTTTTAACTGGCGTACTCGTATCATCTACGAAACGAATTTAAATTCATCTTATCAAGCTGGACGTTATCAACAATTACGTGATGCTAAATTTCCATATATGGAATATTTGCATAGTGATTATGTTGAACACCCTCGTGAACTTCATCAAAGTTGGGATCATCTGGTATTAGATTTTAATGATCCGTGGTGGAATACTCACTTTCCACCCAATGGCTATGGTTGCCAATGTCGTGTTCGTGGGCGAACTAAAGTTGATTTAAAAAGAATGGGTAAAGATGGGCCAGACACTGCCCCATCAATTAATTTGGTTGATAAAGTTATTGGTGAAAATAGTGATAATCCTAGAATAGTTCGAGTACCTGAAGGAATTGACCCTAGTTTTGAACATATTCCCGGACAATCAAGACTTGATAATTTTGTACCAAATCCATTAGATACAGATCCAACTTTAAAACGAGGTTTACCATCAAGCAAAGCTACTGATGAATGGCCAGCTATCCGTGAAGTAAGCAAAAATAGACTGTTAGAAAAAGGCTTAACTGAAGAAGATTATGCCAATATTTTCTTAAATGAATTTGGCGCAACGTTAACTAAGCCAGCTATTTTTAAAGATGTAGCCGGTGATGCATTAGTAATCGGTAAACAGCTTTTCACTGTTAGCAAAACTGGTGAACTGAAAGTTACAAAACGTGGTCGTGAGCAATTTTTGTTATTACTAGCTGATTCATTAAAACTACCGGATGAGATTTGGACGAGAATGGAATTTTTTGATCATCTACAAAAATCGGTGGTTCGCCGTCGCTATATCTCACGTTTTATGATTGATGGCGAAGTTAAGCCTATGCTAGCGGTGTTTGAAGTTGGTGATGATGGTTGGCTTGGTGTAACAACATTTGCGCCAGATACCCCTGAGTATCTAGAACAACTGCGCGTTGGTGTTCGAGTCTTTAAACGTAAATAAAACAAAACCCAATCACCGCCACGATTGGGTCGCTGTACGTGGGATTCGAGGCTTTGGCGGAAGCTGCCCGTACATACGATAAAACTAGTATAGGCGAAAAAATGGCTAGCGTAAATATTGAGTTTAATATACAAGATGCATTGGATGCCTTGATTACAATTGAATCAAGCCTTGATGATACAAAAGAATTATTTAATCATATAGGTGAAACATTACTTGATATTCATGAAGCACGTTTTAATGCCCAAGAATCACCGGATGGTGTACCATGGCAAGCATTATCTCCATGGTATCAACAATCTAAGCCCAAGCAACAAGATAAAATTTTGACGTTAGATGGCAATCTAAGAAGTACGTTGCATTGGCAGATTGAAGGTAATACATTATTGTTTGGTACCAATCTAATGTACGGTGCTATCCATCAATTTGGCGGAATTATTAAACCCGTCAGCGCTAATGCATTAAATGTTGGTGGGCGTCCAGTAAAACAAGTGGTAATTCCAGCAAGACCATGGCTAGGTATTAGTGCCCAAGATAAATTGCTTTTAGTCGATATTGTTCGTGAACATCTAGGTTTTGCTTAAAACACAATATAACGCGTTTTAAGCGATTTTATAATGAAATGCTAATAAGTTTATGTATAAATGCTTTAATCAGGTCATAAATGCTTTATAATAAATTTTAGCACACCTATTATCTGATATTTTATTTAAATTTCTATTAAATCTCTCTAATAATTATCTGTCCTAGTTCAGATTACCATTCCCTCAAAATAGATCATGATGCTCTATATCAATTTATTGGAGCATTTTTTATGGCACTTATCCCCGTTTTTAAACCTGGTACTCATACTGCAGTAGATGGTCGAAAAATCACTTTTACTTTAGAAAACTGTATTGATTTAGCTGAAAGCTATGATCCAACGCTTTCTGAAGCACCTGCTGTAATTGGTCACCCCAAATTAACTGCTCCTGCATATGCGTGGGCAAAATCATTTGAAGTAAAAGATGGTTTGGTTTATGCCAAGTTAGATCAGATTAATCCAGAATTTGCTGAAGCCTATAATGCAGGCAGTTATAAAAAACGTTCACTTTCAATTTATTTACCGGATTCACCAGGCAATCCTAAACCGGGTCATTACTATGCTCGGCATATCGGCTTTTTAGGTGCTGCAGCGCCGGCCATTAAAGGCTTGCCTGACGCCAGTTTTGCGGAGTCTGAAGGTGAGCAAGGTGCCGCAGAGTTCTCTATGGCTGATGAAGAATTTGATGAGAATTTGATTTCAATTTTAGCTAATTTGCGTGACCTCTTGATTGAGAAAGAAGGCATTGCTAGTGCTGACTTGTTTTTACCGCAATGGCGCCTTGAATCATTACGTTCAATATCCGTTCAAAAACAAAAGGAGAAAGAAAAAATGCCACAACCTTTAGACGCTAGCTTTGCCGAACAACAAGCTGCAATTGACGCTAAAAATGCTGAACTAGCCAAACGTGAACAAGCATTACTAGAAAAAGAACAAACTAACAAACGGGCAGAATTTGCATCATTTGCTGATGAATTAGTTAAAGATGGGAAATTATTACCTGCTCATAAAACTACAGTCGTTGAAGTGTTTATTTCACTAGGCAATGAACCGATTTCATTTGCTGAAGGTGATGCAACTGTTAACAGTTCCCCTGTTGATTTAATCAAAAAAGTACTTTCAGAGCGTCCCGCTTTTATGAACTTTGCTGAAAAATCGGCTGCTAGTGATAGTGAAGATAACGTTGACAAACAAGATCCAAAAGTCATTGCTGATGCTGCCAAAGCCTATCAAAAAGAACAGGCAGACAAAGGCAATACAATTTCAATTAGCCAAGCCGTTACGCATGTAACCAAAGCTAAAAAGTAAGAGCATTAATTACAGGCTGATTATTAATGTCAGCATCATTTTAATTTTAACCAAAAGGTTTTTATATGAATATTCCAGGATTAACAGTAGCAAAAACCGCTGAAGGCGAAGTCAAACCACGCGTGATTGTCTGTCATGGTAGTGAAGATGGCCTAGCAAAAACAGCGATTGACGGTAACGCATTATTAATCGGTGTATCAACAATTGTTGGTGGTGGTAACGGTGAAGTGTTTGATGTTGTGCGCAGTGGGTTGGCACAAGTTTTTTATAGCGAAGCAATTGCAATTGGTGATCCAATCACAGCAAATGCCGATGGTCGAGCTAAAAAAGCGATGTCAGGTGATTTTATTATTGGCTATGCCGAAGTTGTGGGTGATGCCGATGAGTTAGGCACTATTTGGATTGCACCAAGCAAACAAGCTTAGCCTTTTATTTAACTAATGGTCTATGACCTTTAATAAACACGTTTTAATAAATAGGAGTTTTATATGCAACGCCCTTTTCCAGTCGAACCGCAGTTGACTGCAATTGCTATCGCTTACCGTAATAATAAGTTAATTGCCGATGAGGTTTTGCCCCGTGTGCCTGTTTCTAGCACATCATTTAAATGGCTTGAATTTGATTTTTCAGAGCGATTTACTTTGCCTAATACAAAAGTTGGTCGGACGTCACAACCGAATCAAGTTGAGTTTAGTGCCAAAGAAAAAGAAAGTTCAGTTGAAGATTGGGGACTCGATAGCCCTGTCCCTCAAGATGATATTGATACAGCCATTACAGGCTATAACCCACTGGGTCATGCCGTTGAGGCCACGACTGATTTAATTTTGTTAGATCGTGAGGTTAGAGCTGCAAATTTGCTTTTTAATGGTGCAAATTACAACAATAAACAAATATTAACTTCTGCTGAGCAATGGAATAATCCTGATAGTAACCCAGTAGCATTAATAACGGATGCATTTGATTCAATGGTTCAGCGTCCAAATATCGGCACACTAGGACGTCGAGTTGCCACAATATTACGTCGTCATCCAAAGATTGTTTCAGCATATCATGGAAATGCTGGTGAAAGTGGTTTAGTTCCTCTCGGATTTTTAGCTGACTTATTAGAGCTAGAGGACATTTATGTCGGTGATGCATTTTTAAATAGTGCAAAACCAGGTAAATCGCCGGCATTACTTCGTGCGTGGGGCAATAAAGCATCATTCACGGTACGCAATAAATTAGCAAATACTAAAGGTGGTGTGACGTTCGGTTACACAGCTCAATTTAAAGATCGTGTTTCGGGTTCGATTGTTGATCCTGATATCGGTTTACGTGGCGGTCAACGTGTTCGAGTTGGTGAGTCAGTCAAAGAGTTAGTGGTAGCAAAAGATGCTGGCTACTTATTTGAGAATGTGATCCCAGCCAATAGCTAATAATTTGAACGAAATAACCAACGGATTATTTGCCGTTGGTTTGAGGGAGATAAGATGAATGTTCCATATATTACATTGCTTAACCTCGCTGAGCGACCAGGTCTTATCGAACTATCGCAAGCAGTTGCTCAAGATGGTGAGCTCCCTGTTTCAAGTGATTTACTTAGTGCGATTATCTACGACCAAGATACGTCTTTCTGGTCGACAGATGATGTGGTTGCGGCTCATACAACGATTTCGCGCATTACGGAGTCAATCAACGATTCGGAAGCTGAAATCAATGGTTTTTTGCGTCAGCGTGGGCATAAGCTGCCATTAACTGCTGTGCCTCGATTATTGACAGATTGGGCACGCATTATTGTACGTTACAAGTTGCATCGCAATCGTGTTTCTGATGAAAAAAGTGATCCGATAGTTCGCGACTATAAACAAGTTTTAACATTTTTAAAACTTGTTGCTGAAGGTAAGTATTCGCTGGGTATCGATGATAGATTACCTGTTGCTGGTGGCATTCCGCAGCAAACAGGACCTCTTCGAGTATTTGATATGAACACGCTTAGGGATTTTGGACGATGAGCAGCGCACCGTTTGATATATCAGTCATTGCAGACAAACTCAAGTTATTACTGCAAGACAAAACCTTAGTGTTTGTCGGAACCAGTGCTGAATACAGCAAATTAACCGATTTAACATCGGCGCCAACACCAGCTGCTTATGTACTGCTAGGTAAAGAAACACCGAATGACAAACTTGTAGGAACACGACAGTCAGTAAGTGTTAATTTTGGTGTTGTGATTGTTGCACGTGATGCTTCAAGTTTGGCAACCAATATTCAAAATGTTAAACAGCTTGCTAACCCTGTTATTGGCGCGATTCGTGATTTGTTAATTGGTAAAACAGTTCAGTTTATTGATGGAGTTCGTCCAGTCACTTGGGTTGGTGGGCAAACGTTAGGTTTTCAAAATGGCGTACTAGTGTGGATTGATTCATTTCAAACTCAACACTTCATTGGTAGCCGATAAAAGTTTAGGAGAAAAATATGTCAGATTTATTAATGAGTCTTCAGGGTACGATTAATCTCGCTACTCGTGATACTGCAAGTTCACCAGCCCGCCCTGGTGCATTTCGGCATGTAGGTACGGCTGATTCCTGTGAAATGGAACTAAGTGTTGAAACGGTAACACAAAATGAATCATATACAGGACAACGCTTACAAGTTGGTGAATTGACATTAGGTAAAAGTGGTACGTTAAATCTTACGTTAAAAGATTGGTCAATTGAAAATATTGCGTTGGCGCTTTATGGTGAAAAAATTACTGTTGATGCGGGTATTGTTACTGATGAAAAATTACCAAACGGCTTAGTCATTGGTGACCGCATAAAGTTAGCGAACCCCTTTGTTGCTGATGTTGAGTTAAAAATTGCGGATGGAACCACATTAGTATTAGGCTCGGATTATGAAATCGAATCAGCTCATGCTGGATTAATCAAGTTACTAACTACACAGGCATTAACAGCAACGGTAGATTATTCATACGCTAAGACTGAAAGCTTGGGCATTTTTACCCGTCAACCACCAGAACGTTGGTTTATGCTCGATGGTATCAATACTGACCGTGAAAATGAACATGTAATTGTTCAACTATTCCGCGTTAAATTCAACCCAATTTCTAACTTCTCGTTACTACACAATGAGGGATACGGTGAATTACCGTTAACTGCTACTGTTCTAGCTGATATGAGTCAAAACAAGGATAGTTCGCTTGGTTATTTTGGCTCATACGTTCAAAAGGCGAAATAAATTTATTATGCGGTGAATATTCACCGCTAATTATTCAACTCTCTGAATTTAATAGTAGCAGGTAAATAACATGGCAGAAAAAGCAACAGAAAAAAAAGACGAACCAAATGATTTAGCAACATTAATGCCAACTCGTGAAATTACACTAGCTGGTGAAACAATTACAGTACGTGAATATTCATTTAAAGATGCCTTGACAATTGGTAATGACATTAACCAGTTTGTTGCATTAATTGTGAATGAGATGAATGGTACAAACAAAATCACGATTGAACAAGTGGATACAATCTTTATTAATAATCTAGAACTAATTTATTCATTAATCAGTACCTCTATTCAAAAACCGATTTCGTTTATTGAATCATTGTCATATAGCGATGGGATGCAATTATTAGATTGGTGGTGGGTTGTTAATTCCGGTTTTTTTATGAACGCGGTAACTCGCAAAATAATTCGTCAAAACGCCGCCAAACAAGTCGACCAGTAAGTTGGAGTGAAGTTTTTACGCTATTAATCAAAAACGGACATGATGCACAGCAGTTACCTCATTATACACAGCGACAGTTGCTGCTGTATTACGATGAATTAATTAAGTTACAAAACCGAGAGCGAGCTAACCGAATTGAAGATATTTGTGTCGGTTTTAATGGTGGTAAACAAGTTACTAAGTTTGTAAAACAGTTACGCGGAGAGCAATAATAATGGCTAATAACGATATGAATATTGCAATGAAGTTCACGGCTGACGTGAATCGTGCAAAAAAAAATATTCATGACGTCGGTGAAGAGTTAAAAAGCGTCTATGAAAAACAGACTGACGCAATGAACCGCGGCCAACGTACGATTATTGAATTATTGCAACAAGAAAAAGCTGAAGAAAAAGCACAGGAAGCGGCGGCTAAAGCTGCGAAAGAGCATCAAAAAGAAGTTGAAAAACTGCGACACGGTTTAGATAAATTACTTGCTAGTATCGATCCAGCAACTAAAGGTTTAAGCCGCCTAGATGAACTAGAAAGTAAATTAAGAAAATCAAAAAAAGCAGGCGTGATTGATGGTGATACGTTTGATGATTATCTCGGAAAAATCAATAATCAACGAGCAGCATTATCAAATGTTGAATCACTAAATGAAGGCACTAAACGATTAAATTTAAATACGAAAGGTGCACGCCGCAGTATTGCAAGTATGATCCGGCAATTGGCTAACGGTAATTTTGCGTCAGCAGGAAATTCATTATTTAATGTCGGTAATATGACCGGACGTTTACCACCATTGTTTAGTGCTGCTACGTTATCCGTAGTTGGTTTTGTTGGCGCCACTTATGGTGTTGCTAGAGTATTATCTATAATCTCTTCAGAACAAGAACGCTTCAATAAATCCCTAATTTCTACAGGCAATTATGCTGGAACTACCGCTGGTGGGCTAGATTCAATGTCTCAACGCATCGGAAAAATCAATCATAATTACCATGAAACACGTGCAGTTATTGCAGAACTGACCGCGACAGGTCAGTTATCAGCAGAATCAATTGAAAATATTGCTAAAGCGTCAGCTTATATGTCTGCCGTTACAGGAAAATCTGCCGAAGAAACTATTCAAAAATTTAATGGTATACAAGATTCTGTTACCAGTTGGTCTACTGAAGCGAATAAACAATATCACTTTTTAGATTTGGCAACATATCAACACATTGCTGCATTAGAAGAACAAGGAAAAACAGAAGCAGCAATTGCACTGGCTACAGGAAAATATGCAAACGAAATGGAAGTTAGTGCAAATAAAATGAAAGACCAATTAAATTGGTTGGAATCTGCGTGGCGCAGCTTCAGAAACGGAATTACTGATCTGGGTGAAGGACTGAAAACAGAATTGAAGTTTAGTTTTGGGCTGGCAAATTTAGATGACGAAATTGGAAAATTAGAAAAAGCAAAAAATCGTGGTTTCTTCACTATTTATGGCGGTTCTGTGCCATGGAATGATTCGTCAGAAAAAGAATTACAAAATCTGTATGCTGAGCGAAATAAGTTAAATGCTGAAGCACAAAAAAAACGAGATGAAAATATAATTAATGAAAAAGCTATCGCTGCTCAAAAAAAACTGGATGAATTGCATAAACAAAATGCAACAGATGCTGAAAAACAAGCAAAAGCGGTTGATGAATTACGTAAAAAATATGCAGCGTTGTGGTCTGATGAAAAAGGTCGTAAAGATTTACAAGCACAGGGGGTAACTTCAAAAGACGGTAAATCATTTTCTGGTGGTCAATATGATAAAGATGTTAAAAATATTACTGACAAAGATATTCTTGAATACAATAAAGGGGTTGAAAGATCACTAAAACTGACAACAGAATTGCAACGAGTGATGTATGAAATCAACAACGGAAAATATAAAAATGCATCACAAGCAGAAAAAGACAGAGCCATTGAACTGGCAAAACAAGTTGACGCGAAAAACGCAGCAAAACATAACAAAAAAACTGATTTTTCATTATCAAATGATAAAAACAATCTAGCACTACAGCAACAGTTAAATGAATTATTGTTAGGTACCAAAGCAAGTGATGATACTGTTGAACAATGGTATAACAATCTATTAGCCCAGTTTAAAAAGACTGGTAATAAAGAAGGTATCGATTTAATAGACCAAATTTTACCATTGAAAAAAGCTGAAGCGAATTTAAATGAAATCACAACAAAAATTCAGCAAGCACAATCACGTCAATCAACGAAAGAACAAAGTATTCAAGCACAAGTAACTAGTGGTTTAATTACACAAGTTGAAGCACAAAGCCAATTAGTCGATTTACACAAACAGACAGCGCAAGAACTTACAGAATATTTACCTACTCTGCACGCTATGACTGAATTACCCGGACAAGCAGGCGAAAATGCACAGAAAGCACTGGCGACACTTCAGTTACAAATTGCAGAACTAAATAAAACTACTGATGCACTCACAAATGCATTTAAAAACGGATTGCAAAGTGGTATCCAAGGTAGTTTAGACAGTTTAGCTAAAGGCACATTTGAATTAAAAGATGCCCTACAAAATCTAGCGCAAAGTATTTTATCGTCAATGGCGCAAGTAGCGACAAAAGGTTTAGCAGATATGGCAATGAATGGACTATCCAATTTAGGTAGTTCGTTATTTGGTGCTGCTACTAATGCCGCAGTTGATAATGCAAGTGCTGCTGCTTCTGCCGGATTGATGGAAACAGCTATTGCAACAAGTAGCGCAACTGGTGCAGGATTAATGGGTGAATCAATATCGATGTCAGCAGGTATTGGTGCTGAAACGATTTCAGCATCAATGATTACAGCAGGTACAGCAGCAGGTGAAATTATTAGCGCAGCAATGATTACTGCGGCAAGTGCAAATGCAGGTAGTTCTGCCATGGGAGCAGCGGCAGTAGCCGCGGCAACTGGTGGTTATATTACTGGTGCTGGAACATCAACGTCTGACTCGATTCCGGCAAAACTATCTAACGGAGAATATGTTGTTAAAGCGGAATCCGTTAAAAAATATGGGGTTGATTATCTTCATGCAATCAACACGGGAAGATTGCATCGCTACGCCACCGGCGGTTTAGTTTCAAATGCCAGCAGTCCGAAGGCACCAAATATGTCTGATGAATATTCATCATCTCGCATAACAAGTCAAGTTCAACCTGCTCCCGTAATTCAGCAAACTCTTGTTCTCGATAGCGGTGAAATGATGAAGTCTGGTATTAGTTCTGTCGATGGTTCAAGGGCATTAATGACATGGATTCATGCTAATGCACCAACATTAAAGCAGGTGTTATCATGAATATATTTTTATGGCAGGCTGAACCAGATTGGACTAATGGCATAACTGAAATACTGGAATGGAAAACCGATATTTTACAATCGTACAGTGGCGCAGAACAACGCATTGCTCGGCGATTATCACCGCGCCGGATGTTTGAATTTTCAATTCTAATTAATGGTAATGAACGTTCACGGTTTGAAAACCGATTAGCATTTGTTGGCGGAAATTCTTGGTATTTTCCTGTTTATACAGACGTCACCTATCTCGATGATGATGTTAATACAGGTGCAACAGTTCTGCCGTGTAACACAATTGGTCGTGATTTTGTAGTTGGCAATAAAGTGCTCATTCAAAGCGAGATTAACAATGTTAATCAAACAGCATTACTAGAAGTCGCAGCTGTAAATGAAAATTCAATCACATTAGTTAATCCAGTTAAAACTCAGTTTTTTGCGGGAGCATATATTTATCCTGTTCGATTGGCTGTATTAACAGATATGCCAGAACTTACACGGCATAATGATGACCTATTAAGTGCGCAAATTCGTTTCCGAATTAGTGAGCATAACGCATTTAGTAACGATATTTCATTTTTGCCAACTTACCGACACTTTCCAGTACTCAATATTCAGCCTGATTGGTCTGAATCTCTCAAATGCCGATATGAGCGTGTTTTATTTGAATTAGACAACGGTGCAGGCATTCCAAAACGATTAGATACAGCAAAATTACCATTTTTTGTAACAGAATTTCGTTGGTTTCTGACTGAACGAAATGAGCAAATACAGTTACGCAAACTATTTTATTATCTGAATGGTTGTCAAAAAAACATTTGGATATCAAGCCAAACCAGTGATTTTAATGTCATAACTGTTGACGGTCGCGTTCTTGGAGTTGAAAACACTGGATTTAATGAAGTCGGTCTAATGTCTGGTCGAAAAGATATTGTTATCAATTTATGTAATGGTAATGCGCTATACCGTCGAATTGAACTCGTTGCTGTAGTTTCTGATGAAATTGAACGTTTATTACTAAATGAATCAATTAATGTGAATGCTGAAGATATTTTGTCAGTCTCATTTTTAACATTATGCCGTTTAAATAATGATGCAGTCAGCTGGGAACATGTAACAGACGCGGATGGTTTGGCAAATATAACATGCAGTTTTCGAGGAGTTCGTGATGAACTGGAATCAATTTGAGTATTCAACAAACAATGGCAAACCATTAACGTTATATGAGTTTATTCGTAATGAACAAAAATACTATCGCTATACCAATGCTGATAGAAATATTGATTTTAATGGTGTGACGTGGATAAGTGAAGTAATCAGTAATACAGGACTAAGTATAGGCACTGGTAATAGTCTAGAAATTACATTGCCATCAACGTCGAACGTAGTTCGTTTATTTCGTGGAGTACCACCCACCAAACCCGTTGTAATCAAAATGTATCAGTTACACGAAAATGACAATGAATTTAAAGTAATCTGGGTCGGAAAAATCCAAGAGGTTAAACGTGAATCAATTGAAAAAGCAAAACTCATTACGGCAAGTGTTGCAAGTTCGTTTGAGCGAAACGGCCTTCGATTGACCTATGGGCGTTCATGTCCCTATGCACTTTATGACCACAATTGCCGGATTCGACAAGAAAACTATAAATCCGCGAATATCGAAATTATTGCGCTCGATGGAGCAAATATCACATTGAATCTATCGAACATTGCATCAGGTTATTTTTCTGGTGGATACATGGAATTTTATATCGATGGTATTCAAGAACTGCGTGGATTGAAAGTACATTTTAATAATGTGATTGGTGTTCTTGGTGGTACTCAAGGGTTAAGTAAAGGAATGCTCGTTAATTTATATCCGGGATGTGATAAAACCATAAAAACTTGTAATGAGAAATTTAAAAATCATCTGAATTATGGAGGACAACCGCATATCCCAGGTATTTCACCGTTCACAATCGTTAAACTATTTTAGGAGGAACTTATGTGGTGGGCTGTCGCTAAATTTGTTGCTGTTATTGTTGCCAGTTATGTGATTACACGTGTTACTGCGAAACAACCTAAAAGTAATCGTCCAACAGCGGCAACCGAAGATGATTGGAATATGCCGATACCTGATGAGGGTACTCCTCAGTGTGTTTTTTTCGGTGACTGTTGGTCAGCTGATTGGTTCGTGCTCGGGTATGGTAATTATCGTTATAGTGCAATTCGTAAGTAATTTTGGAGCATTTATTATGAAAATAACAATGGAACATATTCGTGCGGGCGGTGGCTGTGCTGGAGGATTACGCGAGTTTTTTAAACGTTATAATTTGGATTTAAATGCGTTTATTCGTGATGGATATATTGATTCAGAAAAAGTGTTAAAAACCAGCGATGCGCTAGCTGTTCGTATAGTCAATATTGCGAAGGAGCAAGAAAATGGGCGGTAGTTCATCAAAAAAAGTGACTGTTGGCTATCGGTATTACTGGGATGTGTTCTGCGGATTAGGTCGTGGTCCAATTAATTCTATTGTTGCGATTACAGCTGATAAAAAAGTCGTGCTACTTTGCACTGAAAATGAAACAACGTCGTCGTGTTCTATAAGTATCAATAAACCAAACTTATTTGGCGGAGAAGACACTGGAGGCGAAGGCGGTATACAGGGAAACTTGAAAATAATGATGGGTGAACCAAACCAAATTCCATCAAATAGTTTAAAAAGTATTTTAAAAGGATTGATTCCGGGATTCCGGGGTTTGGTCACAACATTTTACTCCGGATTAATAAGTTGTTATAGCGCATCACCAAAACCGTGGTCTTACCGAGTTCGTCGAACAACGAAAGGCTGGGATAAAAATAATGTTTGGTATCCAGAAAAATGCTTAATCTTATTGCGTGATGATTTATCTGAAATTGCAGGGATTGAAAGTGAAATAGAAAGCCGCTATGGAAAAATAAATCAATTCATCAAACATAAACCTAAGTTTATGAATAAAAATAAAGATAAAACTCCAGAGCAACTTGAGCAAGAAAGAAAAGAACGCGAAGAAGCAAAACGAAGAGAAGAAGAGCGCCAGCGTAATATCGTAGCTTTACGCAAAGCGCTAACCGATAATATTCCAAATATACATGCAATGAATCCTGCACACATATTATTCGAGTGCGCAACAAATCGAGATTGGGGGCGTGGCTTAAACTGGGATTCAATCAATATTGAAAGTTTTAAAAAATCAGCAGACACACTATTTAATGAAAAGTTTGGTTTATGTTTTCGATACAACCGACAAGACCAACTGCAAACATTTATACAGCAAATTTTAGACCATATTGGTGCGGCGCAATATGCTGATTTATCAACGGGTAAATTAAAATTAAAACTAATTCGCAATGATTATGATCCAGATATGTTACCGCTTTTTACATATGATAATGGTATTTTGTTAGTGCAAGATGATGATAGTGCAAATAGTGATTCATCATATAACGAAATAGTTGTTACATATCATAACCCAGTAACAAACGAAGATGCAACTGTAAGAGCACAAAACCTGGCTTCTATTCAGCAAGTTGGTTTAATTAGCAATTCAGTTGAATATAAGGCCATACCCACCCAAGAATTGGCTGCAAGACTGGGTGAGCGGGATTTAGAAATGAGTGCTGCGGGTATCAAACGTTTAATTATTAAATTTGACAGACGTGCAAGCATATTGGAGCCAGCATCATGTTTTCGCGTATCACTCCCCGATCGCGATATTGAAAATATGATTTTGCGCGTGGGAAAAATAGAAGAACAAAGTGATGGTTCGCTGCTAATTACTGGAGTTCAAGACGTTTTCAGTTTGTCTGAAACGTCATACAACAGTAGTCAACAGACAAATGAAATTATTATTGAAGATAAGACAATTAGCGCTGTAAATAACGTTAAATTAATTGAACTACCGTACTCTTTACTCGTATCAAGATTAAGCTCCGCTGATTTAGATTATTTAACGCCATCTTCATGTTATTTAGGCGTAATGGCAACAGCACCAACATCAATGTCAATTAACTATATATTACAATCGCAAGCTGCTGGAGCTGAATCAATTAACGAAAATCAATGCGATTGGACTGCTAGTGCAACACTAATAAACGATATCGAAAAACTAACAACAAAGTTTGAAATTAAAATTAATTCTGATTATCAAATGTCAATTGGTGAAGGCATTATAATTGACGACGAATTTATGCGAATTGATGAATTTGACGTTGAGACAAATATCTTGACAGTGGGTCGCGGTTGCTTTGATTCGCTACCAGCATTCCATCCTGCTGGTTCAACAATACGTTTCTATATGAGTGTTTTAGAAACAGATCACATTGAATACATTAGCGGCGAAACAGTCGGAGTTAAACTGCTCACACAAACTAATTCAGGCAGGTTGCATGAGGATATTGCACCAGTTGAAAAAATAATAATGTCACATAGACAAATTCGGCCATATTTGCCTGGAAATATTAAAATTAACCATATTTTATATCCTGACGTGATAGAACAATCTGACTCATATGTCGTAACGTTTGCTCATCGGAATCGTACACTGCAAGCTGATCGTCTGATTGATTATTTATCAGAAGATATTGGACCTGAGATAGGAACTGAATATATAGTTGAAATTTCTGATTATTATTCAAATGAAGTGATCTGGAGTTTTAACGCTACTGACACGTTAGTAGTACTACCCTACGTGACGAATCAAGATAACATCTATGATGAGCGTCACATACTAAGATTATATAGTAAGCGTGATGGTTACGAATCGTTATACAAATATACAGCAGAACTGCCGGAAGGTCATGTGACGGTTGGAGTTTAATATGTCTGAAAATGAATATTACTATGGTCAAGGAAAAGTATTTTTATCACCGTGTAATTTAGGACAATGGCGATGGATTGGAGATGTATCATCGTTAAAAATTAATTTTGAATTTGAGGAACGATATAGTAAGCGCAGCATTGGTGGACGATTAGTTAATTGTAAAAGATTTATTACTTTCACTGGAGGGAGTATTACTGCAACTTGGTTTGAACGTTCACTAGAAAATCTTGAATTATTGTTACGAGGAAAGTCTGTATCACATCAACAGGGTTGGACTGAAGAAGAGTTCAGAAATATAAAATCAGGCATGACAATCTATTTACAACATCAAAATATAAGAGACGTTTTTATTGAAAATCTAAATGAAAATATTGATTACATTGTAGATTGTAAAGCTGGTTCAATTATCTTTATAACAAAACCAAAATCGCAACGGCTTCTAGTTGAATATGATTATTCAGGATTAAGCGGTATTAGCATTTTAAATAATGAGCCTAACGATTTTTCACTTCGATATGAAGGAAAAAACATCATCGATGATAAACCAATCAATATTGAGTTTTATCGATTGTCATTAGATCCAATTGAATTTATCAGTTTGATTGATGATAAATCAGAATTTTCAAATGTTGAAACTACATTACAGTTATTACCTGATTTATCAAAAAATCCCAAATCAGATTTTGGACAATTTGGCAGAATAATACAGTTTAACGATTTCAGCGACATCTTATACGATGATGAAATTGCTTATGATGAACGATACCAATTTGCATATTAGAGGAAACATAATGGAACATTTAATTGAAGAAGCAACATGGGAAAATAATGTATATCTCATTCAGCGAAAAGACCGCGTCGGAGGCGGTGTGCGTGGTATAGCAAACAAACCACATCACGAGCTAGCTAACAGAACACAATATTTAAAAAAAGAAGTCGACACAATTCATACTGCATTAGAGTCAACATTATCTTCATCTAAAGATAATTCCAATTTTGATGCTAAATGTAATCGTATTGAAAATTTAAAAAAACCAGAAAATAAAAATGATGCCGTTAATAAAGAATATGTCGACTGCAATGATGAAAAACTACAAAAACAAGTAAACCAGCTAATCGAGACTAAGATTGGCTATGAGTCAATTGGTAACTTCAATGATGGGTGTTCTATAAATACAAGAAATGAAATTGTCTACAACGAACAAACTAAAAAATATTATGCTTGGGCAGGAAGTTTACCACATATTGTTTTACCACAAACAAATGTAATAGATGAAATAAACAAAGGAAAACCATGGTTGGTCATTGAAAATTCAAACGAATTTATAGCAAAAATTGAGAGCATAAAACAAATAGCACAAAGTGTTGCTACACAATTCTATGGTTTTAAAAGAGATGGTGCAAAATTGATTTTAGAAACAGCAGGAAATATAGATAACAAAACATTCCATATTTCTGAATTTCTTGAATGGATAATTGCACCTGGTGGATGTGAATTTATTGTTAATGACAAAGAACTATTGATGGTTATATAGGAAAAGAGGGGTTAAAAATGGCGACAATTAACTTAGGAAACATCAGATTTAACTGGTGTGGTGAATATGTTAGTTCAACACAATATACAAAAGATGATGTAGTGGGATTTGGAGGCTCAAGCTGGATAGCTCGTAAAAATGTAAAAGGTGTTAATCCAGCAAAAAATGAATTTTGGGATTTGATGATTTCCGGAGCTGAAAAACCATATGTTATAGGCGAACAAAAACTAATGGCATTTAGATCATCAGAGCTTCCTTTTGGATGGTATTTGAGAAATGGAGACAACTACTTACTCGAATCCCCGCAAGGTCGAGCGCTAAATAGTTTATCGGCGAATTACAAAGAAGATTTTAAAATCATTATTAAAGTTATTAACAGTCAACAATATATCAATGTACCAACGGCTTTCCATACTGATGGGCGTGGTTTTTTCGAAAGAGCCGTAGATGGTTTAGCTAGACAAGTTGGTAGTGTTGAAGGTGATGCTATACGTAACATTTATGCACATTATAGTAATTTTTTGGTATCAGATATGCAAACAAGTGGTGCGTTCAAAATTAATGCACAAGCAAAACCTGCATATGCTGGTAATTCATCAGGTTGGCACGTAAGTTTGAGTTTTGATGCCGGACTAATTGTACCTGTCGCACCTGAAAATAGACCAATCAATATTGGTATGACACCCACAATTTACCTAGGAGTATAATATGATAAATTATTATTTTGATAATACAAATGAACTAAAACCATACACACACCAATTAGACGCCAATAATGATACATTACCACCTGATAACGCATTACGTATAGCACCTAAATTTGAATGTGGGTATTGGCCGTGCGAACAAAACGGCAGATGGATTTTAGTTGAAGATAACAGAGAAAAGACGGCTTATAACTTAGAAACTAAGGAAGCTGTCACCATTGATTATATCGGCAAAATTAAAGATGGTTTCACATTGCTAGAGCCGTTTGCATACAGCAAATGGGATGATGAAAAATGGGTATTAAACGAAGATGAAAAAAATACTCATATAATTAAGCAAAACAAAGCAAAGCAACACTCATTAATAAACGAAGCTAACGATAAAATAGCAGTGCTGCAAGACACCATTGATTTAGGTATGCAAGAAAATGATGAAGAAGCCAGGCTAAAACAATGGAAAAAATATCGAATTATGTTAACTAGAATTAATACATCAAATATTGATATAGTATTCCCTGAAAAACCATAAATTGTAATTTATTTTCAAATATAGAAACAAACGGCGTGGTTAATTATCAATTAATTTAAACGATAATTATCGCGCGCCGCATCAATCACCTGAAGTATTTGAACAATTAAAAGGTGATGGAGATAAAAGAAAAAAGGAAAAAAAATAAAATTTATTTACAAAAAAGGATCGCCCTTACCTGTGTGGAAAAACAAGGACGAAGGACGAAAACCAACTAAACTTCAAGGATTGTTGGCGTGGTAGATAATATTAATTATAAGAGTAATTATCAACAACTTTATACAAAGTTAAATATAGTATTTGATATAGTCGGAATAAGAGAAAAAAATAAAAAGTTTACGCCTCTAAATGATAAAACTGCTGAAATATTCACTAATGATGAAAATATTAATGTTTTCAATTTTTACAATAAATTACTAAGTCAAAAAAAGAAAATTACAACGTTAGATTATTATAGTATCGATAATATGTGTAAATTTTATCTTATAAATAAAATTTCTCTTGATGATAATAATGTATTTTTTTGGGGAAATGAATTTAAAACAATTCCTCTCAATTTTATCATCATAAAAAATAATAATGTTGATTTATCAATTGAATTATTAGACAAATTAAGTACAAAAGAAAAAAATATTTTATGGTTTCTTATATTTAAATTTGAATCAAAATTAATTGCACGTTTAGCTAACACAACGGTAACTCATGTTTTTAATACAAAACAAAAAGTTAAAAATTTATTCAATTTACCGATAGATACACTTATTTATAACGATAGTTTTAAAAACTGGATATTTAATTTTCACGTTAATTGTAATATCGAAAACACATCAATTTTATTAGATGAAATAGATATTTAATTAATTTGAATAAGGATAAGGATGAGGACAATGAATATTAGAAATATTAAAAATGATGACATTATTATTAATGATTTAACAAAATTGAAAAACGTTAGATTAAAAGCTAATTTACGTGTGTTAGATATCAGTCTGAGTACTGATATTTCAATAGGTAATGTATCTAATTTAGAGAACGGCAATAGAGGTAATCCAAAAATTGAAACATTAAAAAGATATCTCAAACCATGTGGTTATGAATTAGTACTTATTGCCAGAAGAACTTACAACCCTAAAAAAAAATAAAATTCGATTTAACTAGTGATAACTCAAAAATTCCACAGGAGTAGAACACAAGCTTCAGCTTGTATCCTATTGAGTTATCCACAGTAAATTTCTACGTTCTTTTTATTTAATATAATTAAAAAATCTTATTAAGATTTAATTAAGCTTATTAAGAGGAAAAAAATACTCAACTTCCAATTCATTATATAGAAGGGGTGACAAAGACACAAAAATATGCAAAATAGAGTTGAAGTACTTTATGATGTAACTGAAATGTTTGTACAAGCCCACCTAAGTGAGAAATATAGCCTACAAATATTTTAAATGACAAAAAACGACTCGTTGAAATCTTACATGCAATGCACGTAATTCATCAACATGGTGAAAAGCAAAATAATGGAATGAAATTGTAATGAATTTTTTAACTAAACTTTTCAATAATGACTTTATAAAAGTCTGGGGTACTGTTATTTTCATTATTATATTGTTGCAATTTTGGGGCGGTAAATCGCAACTTGAACCTGTTGTTAATATTATAGAGAGTGAAAAGAATAGATTAAGAAATGTTGTGGAAAGAGTTAATTATCATTCTGAGTTTTTGATAGATAACTCACAGATTAATTCATCTATTAGCGAGTTGATAGATAATTCTCAATTTGAAATTGATTTAATACTCCCCTCTTTTGACTTAGCTTTATTAGATAGAATTAAAATGGCAAACAACAGGGGGGTGAGAGTAAGAATTATAACCAAAAGCATTTATAAAAATGTTATCGATGATTTAAAGAAACAAGGTATTACTGTCAACTACAATAATCATCTTGATAATGGAATAATTTATATCGATAAAAGAACTGGAGCTAATCTGATTTCATTTAACAATTCTTTTTTATTAACTATATTTCAAGATAACAATAGTTTACAACGATACCAGATACTGATAGACCAACAGTTTTTAAAAAATAGGGAAATTTTTTAAAATTAACAATAATCTAAAACTGTAAAATATATTTTAAGTTTGTTGGCGCTTAGAGGCTAAAATCAGATTCATTTTGATTTGATTGAGTTAAGTGTTGAGCAATTAATTGTCCATCTTTGTTTATTGTCATATCTTTTAGTAAGCCTTTATTAAAATCATTAGTTAATAAGCAACTTTATAGCTCTTCAGAATAATTTGATAATGATTTACTTTTTAATAAAATAGACAACGTTTCAGGATAATCATTTAGATATTCTCGTCCATCAACACGATTAATTCTCATTAACAATTTGTCAGGCTGTTTTTTTCTTCATAACTAAACGTTAGTATAAATGTATTAGGTTCCCGATTAATTATAATGATGTTAGCTTAACGCCTTTATATTTTCCATGCGCTTTAGCAATTTCTACACCCTCATTTATCTTTCTCTTCTAATTTCATAATTGCCCAAAGCAACTTGTAATAATATTTTTAACAACAAGTTTTGCATTGAATCTATAACTATTCTCGTTACACCACATGTTTCAGATTATATTTCTGATGAATCTAAGATATTAGGTGTACGCAGTTTTGCCCTTTTTCTTTACTTGAGTCAAATAACCCTAGTACTTCATCGATGGGTAAACGAATGATCCTATCCACTCCAGTTATCATAAGAATACTTTAATGAACTCACCATAAAATGCAAACGGTTAAGCACATTAACTTCACCTGCGCCATCATCAAAATCCAAATAAAGCAAATTAAGTTTTGGATTAAGGTCACGCATACGTTTCTCTACCCCTTTTGAAACAACATGATTAGCAATACAGCCAAACGGTTGTAGACTAATCACATTATTAATACCATGCTTAGCAAAAGTCATAATACCAGCTGGAATTAACCAACCTTCACCATATTGATTAGCTAAACTAAGAATTTCTTCCGCTTTTGTCGCCATATCACGAATATTGTGGAATGGTTGATAATATTTAAAGCCCGATAAAATCTGATTAGTTTGATCAATGTACTTCTGCGCTACTTTTTCAAAAAAGTGAACAAAATAAGCAACAAAACTCTTGTTGATAATATAATTATCAACATTACTATCATAGTTAACAAAAGACTGAGCAAAAAACTCGATCATTGGCGGAATAACCGGTTCTATTCCCTGTTCAACTAGCCAATCTATGCTATTTTGATTTCCGAAACCGTTATATTTAACGTAAATCTCCCCAACAATGCCAATTTGAGGGCAATCTTTATTTAAGGTTTCGATTTGATTGAAATGATCGACAGCTTCTTTTAACAGCAAAAAGATCGCCTTTTTGCCTTTATGTTGATTGATAATTTGTTGTAACTTTCTAATATAAAGTTCTTTCAACTGATTAGCTTGCTGTTTATATTTTGCTCTAGGCGCAATCGAATAAAACATCTTTGAAATAGAATCGGCAAACAGCATAGCAAAAAAAGTTGTTGGTAATGTTTTCAGCCAGTTAAGTTTAAAGCCTGGTTGTTCGATTTCATTAATATTACCTGTACTTAGCGACACAATCGGAATATCTTCATAACCATTACTAATCATTGCTTTCTTAATTAAAGAAAGATAACTACTCGCCCTGCACTGGCCTCCTGTTTGGGTAATACCGATAGCCACTTCATCACGCTGATATTTACCTGAATTTAGCGCTTTAATAATATCTCCAACAATAATCGTTGCTGGATAACAAATCTCATTATTACAATATTTAAGTCCCCACTCGACCGAACTTTTGTCTGGTTTTGGAAGGATTTCAAGCTTATAGCCAGACAAAGCAAAAATTGGAGGTAACAATGGAGAATAAAAATCTGAAATAAATGGCGCCAATATAGTACGGCGCTGTTTGTCTTGCTTAGCAAAAATAGTCGTATTTTTACGCTTAACTATTTTTAATGGTTGTTGATGATTCATGCGGATTGATTCAATAATCGAACGCAAACGCAAACGTACTGAGCCAGTTGCGGTGATCTCATCGACACGAATAATCGTACATGTTTTACCTTTGGATTCTAAAATCGCCTTACACTCATCGGTAACAATTGCATCAGGACCACACCCAAAAGAATTAAGTTGCACAAACTGAATATTTTTTGGTTGCTCAGCAACAAAACTTACTGCTGCATACAATCGATTTGGGTAACTCCATTGTGAACAGATTTGTAACTCTGGCGATAATCGACTGATCTCACCCAACACGGAATCCTCGGTTATGACATCACAACCTAACGCATTTAAAATCTCAGGTGTTTTATGATTAATTAAACTATCGCTATGGTAAGGTCTACCCGCTAAAATAAACACATAACGACCAGTCTCTTTAGCATTATTCAACACCTCAACAGCTTTTTTATTCAATGATTGTTTATATTCAGCTTGAGCAACTAATGCATGTGCAAAAGCCTGACTCGCCACGTTTTTAGGAATACCGAGCGACATTAAATAATTGATACATCCTTTTTTCAGTAACTTCTGATCACTAAAATTAATTACTGGATAATCCAACGGCACATTATATTTCGTCTTTGGATTGATCGCGCTATTTACCACCTCAGCATAACTACTCACGATCGGACAGTTATAACTATTAATTGCATTATCAAAATGGTCAGACTCAAATACCACCATCGGCATAAAAATGCGATCAACCTTCTGCTCGATCAACTCCAAAATATGGCCATGAACAAGTTTGGCAGGAAAACAGATGCTATCTGACATCACGGTACCTGCCCCTTTCTCATAAAGATCATATGTCGAATAGGGTGAAAGCGTCACATTTATTCCACTTCTAGTTAACAACGTATGCCAGAATGGAAAATTTTCATATTGCCCTAAAACACGAGGGATTCCGATATGGAGTTTAGCGTCAACATTATGCGTATTAGCTCTATCGAATAACAACGCATTCTTATAATCAAACATATTAAATGCATTTTTATTTTGATGCTGATTATTGCTTAAAAAACGCTCGCACTTATTACCGGAATAATAACGTTGACCATTAGCAAAGCGATAAATCATAATATCGCAATTATTCTCACACCCCTTACAGCGTGAAGGTTTAGCTTTATTATCTTCAGCTTTCTGTAGATTATCTAAGCCAATAAACTGCGAAGGGGTTTGATTATTTATATAATGATTTTTCGCAACTAGCGCTGCACCATAAGCCCCCATCAATTCAGGAATATTGGACGTAGCGATTTGAGCACCAGTTAACTGCTCTAAAGCACGAAACACAGCAGGATTCTTAAAAGTACCGCCTTGAACCACAATATGATCGCCAAGCTTACGCATATCATGAAGCTTAAGCACTTTATGAATCGCATTTTTAATCACCGAAAAAGCAAGTCCAGCTGAAATATCGCCAACAGTCGCATTTTCACGTAGTGCTTGTTTCACTTTAGAGTTCATAAATACCGTACAACGCGTTCCTAAATCACAAGGATTCTTGGATTTACACGCTGCATCAGCAAAATCAATAGTATTGGAATTAAGGGATTTAGCAAAAGTCTCAATAAATGAACCACAACCTGACGAACAAGCTTCGTTAAGCTCAATATGATTCACCACGCCATTGGCTATAAAAATGGCCTTCATATCCTGACCGCCAATATCCATGATGAAACTCACCTTAGGATCGATATGTTTAGCCGCGGCAAAATGAGCCATTGTCTCAACCAAACCATCATCGATGGCAAAAGCTGCTTTCAACAACTCCTCGCCATAACCAGTCACAGCAGTGCGAGCAATTATAATCTCTTTACCCGATGCAGCAATTTCATCCTTAAGTACCGTTAATCCTTTGATTAATGCCTTGATTGAATGACCATTATTTGGGGCATAATAGGTAAAAAGTAGCTCATCATTTTCACTAACTAGCGTAATCTTAGTCGTTGTTGAACCACTATCGATACCTAAATAAGCGTTTTGTTTTTGATAAGCGGTTAAAGCTACGCGAGGAATTTCGATATATTTGCGTTTTTGTTGCCAATCATTAAATGATAGCGACTGGTTAAATAACGGTTTTAAGCGAAAAGATTGATTGACTTGAATCTTATTTGACGCACTTAGTCTATCAATGAAATCATTGATACTAAGTTCACTACGTTCAATAGCATGGATTGCCGCTCCCCAAGCCGACAATAACGTAGGATGTTCTGTAGTAACAATTTGTTCCTCATTTAACTTTAACGTTTCTAATGCGGCTTTGCCTAAAGTTGGAATAAATGAAAACGGCCCGCCAATCAGCATCACTTTTGGCACAATATCATAACCACGCGCTAGCGTATTCACTAACTGAATACAAACTGCATGTAGAACAGAGTAAGCAATATTTTCTTTGGAAACATTACGGCTAATTAAATTTTGCACATCGGTTTTCGCAAACACACCGCAACGAGAAGCGATTGGGTAGACTTTATCGTGTTTGGTTGCAAGCAGGTCAAATTCCTGCACAGGGGTATTAAGTAAAGTTGCCATCTGATCGATAAAGGCACCGGTTCCTCCAGCACAACTCCCATTCATACGAATATCGGGCGGACGATCAGGAAAAAAGAAGATCATCTTACTATCTTCCCCACCGATATCAATTAGAGTTCGCACCTCAGGATATTTTCGTTGTACCACTTCCGAAGCTGCTACAACTTCCTGAATAAAAGCGATACCGGCCTTCTCAGAAATCCCCATCCCAGCAGAGCCTGTCACCTTAACCGACACAATAGCATCATCACCAATCTGCTGTTTAATTTCATCTAAAAGGGATAAAGCGGTATTAACAATATGGGTGTTATGACGAACATAATTGGTATAAATAAAATTATCCTGTTCATCGAGTACAACACACTTAGCTGTTGTAGAACCAACATCCAATCCAAGTCTATATATTTTTGGCATAAACAAACTCACATTTTGCAAAATTAGACTTAACCAATAATAGGATTACAAATAATAATTATTATTCTTCTTTTATAAAATTATTATAGCGAAATCTTTCAGATTTTTAATCAATTTGTTAGGGAAATGACATTTTGGATGTTTTGAAGAGGATCAATATCGAGTTATACTTTCTCTAGCCCTTGCTTAGCGATAGCAATTACATTCTTCAGATCGACACCTTGTGCTTTTGCAGCAAAAATACAACCGCAATAACATTGACGATAAACATCGTACTCCTTACAAAGTTCGATAGAACGCTTATAACCATTATTCTTTTTGAAATCGGAAGGTAAATAATTAACTGAAAAAATTTCCTGAATTTCGAAACCAAGTTGGTTGATTTTTTGACTATTCTTTTTAGGACTCAGCGTTAACGCACTAGCAAAATAATCAAAGCCCAACTCTTGCGCCTTAATCGCCGCCAAATCTAACCGCATCTTATAACAAAGATGACACCGCTCACCACCTTCTGGCGCATCACGCAAATGCTCTACCTGTTTAATAAACTCAGCCGGTTGATAAGGTGCTTCTAAAAACTGCACCTGGTTGCCAGTCTTTTGATTAAAGTCCGCAATAAACTTCTGTTGAACGACACTGCGATACTCATATTCCACGCGGGGATGAATATTTGAATTGGCAAAATAGATCGTGATATCAGCATACTGTGCTAAATATTCCAGTACATAAGTACTACATGGTGCACAGCAACTATGGATTAACAACTTAGGTCGAGCCGATGCCAACTGCCAATCAGCAATCACTTCTTTTAAAATTGAATCATAATTCACTTTATTATGAGGATTTAATTTTTCGAGAATATCTTTGGCGTTGATTAACATTCGTACTCTTTAACGTTTGCTTAAGTAAATAATGGAAAATAAGGCAGCTATAATATAGCGAACTGAAAAAGCGTTCAAGTTTAAGGCGAAAAGATCGCTTTTTGAAGAAAATTAAAGCTTCAAAAACCCCGTTCCTCAACTTTTTTTTTATTAATTTTAAAAAGCGATACACACGATTGAGTAAGAATTACTTGTTAATTAAACCTCGAAAAACCCATTCCTCAACTTTTTTTATCAATTTTAAAAAGCAATACAAACGATTGAGTAAGAATTACTTGCTAATTAAACCTCAAAAACCCCGCTCCTCAACTTTTTTTATCAATTTTAAAAAGCAATACACGCGATTGAGTAAAAATTACTTGCTAATTAAACCTCAAAAACCCCGTTCCTCAACTTTTTTTGATAATTATCTCTTCTTATCTCAACATTACTTTTTAAGCACTTAAAAAAGGTTTATGTCCTTTACTTAACTATGTGTTGAAATGTTGCTATAGCTAAATCCTATTTTAATTAGCACTAAAATTACCTCATCATTTAATTTTTAATCTTAAATATCAGAGATTAAGGAGACAATGCACGGATAATGTTAAGTATTATATCGATTAAAATTGATAGCCATTTTTTTAAAACATAATTTCATTTTTATCACATAAAGGCGTTATAATAGCCGCAACTTATCGAATAAAATTTTAGGCCTTAAATTGGATGTTCTAAGTCGATTGAAGAATCTTCAACTTTATAAAAAACGACGTTCAAACAATGTGCTATTCTGGCGCGAAATATATCCTTTAGCAATGCCAATTCTGATTGAGAATTTGTCTGTCATTTTAATGGGTATATTCAGTACATTTTTAGTAAGTTGGATTGGTAAGGCCGAGATGGCTGCCGTCGGTTTGGCCGAAAGCTTTAATATGATTGTGATGTCCTTTTTTATGGCGGTTGCGCTCGGAACATCCGTCGTAGTCGCGTTTAGTTTAGGACGACATAATCGTAAAAAAGCAGTAGTAGCAGCAAGACAATCTATTACGCTATTAGTAATAATCTCAATTTTACTATTTTTGTTCGTTGAGTTTTCAGGCTATTGGATTGTTGAGATTATTGCCGGTAAGGCTGATCCTGAAGTTAAGGAATTAACACTAACCTTTCTAAGATTAACCGTTTTAGGTTACCCCGCCCTTGCCTTTATTTTAGTTGGTTGTGGCGCTTTGCGTGGCGCTGGCAATACTAAAATTCCCATGTATTTAAATATCCTTATGAACATTCTGAATCTATCTATTAGTTATGTACTAATTTATGGTGCTTTCGGTTGGCAAGGACTTGGGTTTATCGGTGCAGGTATTGGTTTAACTACATCTCGTTATTGTGGGATGTTTTTTATTTTGTTGGTGTTGACCATCAAACCAAGCCGGGCATTATTTATCCCACTTCGCAGTTATTTTCATTCATTTAATGGCAAGATACTGATTGATATTTTAGGGATTGGTATTCCGGCTAGTGTTGAGTCGGTGATGTTTAATATTGGAAAATTACTAACGCAAACCTTTGTTGCAGGTATGGGCACATCGACTATTGCGGCAAACTTTATCGCGTTTTCAATTGCTGGATTGCTTAATTTGCCAGGTGGAACACTTGGCGCAACCTCAACCATAATTGTTGGTAAGCGCATTGGTATGGGGCAAATCTATCAACCAACACGGCAACTTAAGTATATCTTTCATTTAACCAGTTTATTACTCTGCTTTTTAGCATTTTTATCCATTCCGTTTGCTGGATTATTAAGTTCGCTCTATACCGATGATCAGGAAGTTATCGAAATTTCCAAACATTTACTTTGGTTTAATGCCTTATTTACCCCATTCTGGGCATCATCCTTTGTTTTGCCATATGGTTTTAAGGGAGCGAAAGATGCAAGTTATACCATGTGGGTCGCTATTGGTAGTATGTGGATGTGCCGTATTGTAGTGGGCTATATTTTTGGTGTTTATTTCGGCTTTGGTGTGATTGGTGTTTGGTTTGGTATGTTCTTAGATTGGATCATTCGAAGCATCTTCTTTTATCATCGACTTATTAGCGGTAAGTGGCTTTGGCGTCATCAAAAGCGAATTTAAATCAAATTGACCTATTGAATCTGAATCAATTGAACAAAAAGCACTATTAATTAATTCATCTAAAAAATCTACCATATCATTACTCATATTATGGTGCTAAGATATTCATCAATACCTTTAGGTAATTGTCAATCCTTTAAAGCTTTATATTAAAAAACGGTCTGTTAATGAAGCATATATCACGCTCAGTTAGCAGTTTATATAAACATAATAAGGAGATAAAAATGAGAGTATCGTCAATTGCTATGCTAGTTACTTTTGGATTAGCAAGCTCAACCGCTCTGGCGCATAGTGCCGACCAAATTATCATCCGTGGTGGTCCTGTCTATGTTCATCCTCAAGATAAAAGTGATCATGTTAAAGTGGGTGGTGCAAAGAGTGATCTTAAGGCTAAAGCCGATAATGACACGCAACTAGGCCTGAATTTTCAATATATGATTACTGATAATTTTGCTGTTGAATTATTAGGTGCCACACCTTTTAGTCATCAAGTGAAACTTGGCGGTGGTAATTCTACTGGTTTATCCGGTGCTCATTTAGGAAAAATAAAACATTTACCACCAACATTGAGCGCACTGTGGTATCCGCTTGATAGTAGCTATGAGCTCCAACCTTATGTTGGCCTTGGTGTTAACTATACTTTCTTTTTTGATGAAAAACTTAGTGGTGAAGCTAAGAAAGCAGGCTTTCATGGCTTAGACTTGGATAATTCCTGGGGCTGGGCTGCACAAGTGGGTGCTGATTATTCTTTAGATGAGAATTGGCTGATTAACGCGCAAGTCCGTTATATCGATATTGAAACTAAAGCTAAAACTCATTTAGGTAATACTAAAGTCACGGCAAAATATGATCTTGATCCTTGGGTTGTAATGCTCGGTGTCGGTTACAAGTTTTAATCATAAAAAAACCTCTCATATGAGAGGTTTTTTATTGATGTCCTTAAAGACTTTTTATTGCTTCATACTGCTCTTGTAATTTAGCTTTGTCAGCAACATAGCCTTGTTGTTTTTCTTTCTCTTTAGCCACTACAGCTGCTGGTGCTTTATCAACAAAGCTGGCATTGGAAAGCTTGTTATCAATACGTGCAATTTCGCCTTCAATGCGAGCTATTTCTTTTTGAAGTCGAGCTAGCTCATCATCTTTATTGATCAAACCAGCCATTGGAATAAGTAGCTCTGCACCATCAACTAATTTGGTTACCGATAATGGCCCTGCTTCACCTTCATCTAACAAGACAATTTCTGATAATCTTGCTAAAGACTCTATAAAGGTGACATTGTCACTAATAATGCGATGCACCGTCGGTGATGCTTTTCTGATCAATAATTGTAACGGTTTGCTTGGCGCAATATTCATTTCAGCACGAATATTACGAACAGCGATAACGGCATCTTTAATCCAATTGATATCAGCAACTGCTTCATTATCAACTAATTTGCTATCAAAGGCTGGCATTGGTTGTAACATAATAGTATCTGCTTTGATGGCCATTAATGGTTTTACACTTTGCCAAATAGCTTCAGTTATAAATGGAATGATTGGATGAGCCAAACGCAAGAGTGCTTCAAGGACTGTTACTAAAGTATGACGAGCTGCTCGTTGTTGATTTTGCTCGCCATTAGCTAATACTGATTTGGTTAACTCCAAATACCAGTCACAGAACTGATTCCAAGTAAATTCATATAAGATATTAGCCGCTAAATCGAAACGATAAGTATCAAATGCTTCGCGGTATGTTCTCACCGTTTGATTAAACTCCGCTAAGATCCATTTATCCGCTAATGAATACTCTAAATCACCACCTTTAAATCCACAATCGTGCTCTTGAGTGTTCATTAATACATAACGGCTAGCATTCCATAGTTTATTACAGAAATTACGATAACCTTCTAAACGTTTTAGATCCCAATTAATATCACGACCAGTGGACGCCAGTGCGGCTAAAGTAAAACGTAATGCATCGGTACCATGGGCTTCAATGCCATTAGGGAACTGTTTTTCAGTACGTTTGGCAATTTTTTCAGCAAGCTGTGGTTGCATCATGTTACCAGTACGTTTTTCTAATAAATCGGCAAGTGATATCCCATCAATCATATCTAAAGGATCGATAACATTCCCTTTAGATTTTGACATTTTTTGCCCTTCTTCATCACGAATTAAGCCAGTTACATAAACTGTTTTGAAAGGTACTTGAGGTTTGCCATGTTCATCTTTGATGAAATGCATCGTCATCATAATCATTCTTGCGACCCAGAAGAAGATGATATCAAAACCAGTTACAAGAACATTAGTTGGATGAAAAGTCGCTAAATCATCAGTCTTTTCTGGCCAACCTAAGGTTGAGAATGTCCACAGCGCTGATGAGAACCAAGTATCAAGTACATCATCATCTTGTGATAACTCGATATCAGCAGATAGACCGTTTTCACGGCGAACTTCAGCTTCGTCACGACCAACATAGACATTACCTTGATTATCATACCAAGCCGGAATTCGGTGTCCCCACCATAATTGGCGCGAAATACACCAATCTTGGATGTCATTCATCCATGAAAAATACATGTTTTCGTACTGTTTAGGTACAAATTGAATATCGCCATTTTTTACGGCAGCTATTGCTGGTTCAGCTAAGACTTTAGCGCGAACATACCACTGATCGGTTAACATTGGTTCAATGACCACGCCACCACGATCACCATAAGGAATGGTGAGATCATGTGGTTCAATTTTTTCTAAAATACCTTGAGCTTCACACTCTGCAACAACTAATTTACGTGCAGCAAAACGTTCTAAATTTTGGAATTGTGTCGGAATCTCAGTTGAGTAAGCGGTGCTTGACTCACCATTAGTATCAAATACTTCTGCTTGCGTACGAATCTCACCATCAAAGGTAAAGATATTAATCAGCGGTAGTTGATGACGACGCCCTACTTCATAGTCATTAAAGTCATGAGCAGGCGTAATTTTTACACAACCCGTACCTTTTGTCATATCCGCATGTTCATCCCCAACAATAGGAATACGACGATTGACAAAAGGTAATATAACAAATTTACCAATAAGATCTTTATAACGAGGATCTTCAGGATTAACCGCCACCCCAGTATCACCAAATAGTGTTTCAGGACGAGTCGTTGCGACAACAAGATAATCTTTACCATCTGCCGTTTTTGCACCATCCGCTAATGGGTAACGCAAATGCCACATTGATCCTTTAACTTCACGATTTTCAACTTCAAGATCTGAAATTGCTGTGCGTAATTTTGGGTCCCAATTCACTAAGCGTTTACCGCGATAAATCAAATCTTCTTGATAAAGTCTTACAAAAACCTCTTTAACAGCATTAGAAAGGCCTTCATCCATCGTAAAACGTTCACGCTCCCAATCAACAGAATCACCTAAACGTCTCATCTGCTTAGTAATACTTCCACCTGATTCAGCTTTCCATTGCCAAATTTTTTCGATAAAAGCATCTCGACCATAATCATGGCGAGTTTTATTTTCTTCAGCGGCAATTTTACGTTCTACCACCATTTGGGTAGCAATACCTGCATGGTCAGTACCTGATTGCCAAAGCGTGTTATTACCTTGCATACGGTGATAACGAATTAATGCATCCATAATAGTTTGTTGAAATGCATGTCCCATATGCAAACTACCCGTTACGTTTGGTGGTGGAATAGCAATGCAATAACTAGGCTGAGATTTGTCACCATTAGGCTTAAAGTAACCACTTTCTTCCCAATGTTGATAGATAGGTTGTTCGATTTCTTGTGGATTATAAGTCGTATTTTTCATAATAAAGGCATCAATCCTAATTCAAGGCATAAAAATGGCTATTATTCTACAGTAAAAAGAAATAACAATAAATTGCTAGACGAATAAAGTCGTTGATTAAATCGATTTCCCGAGACGGTAGGAATATGGTAAACAAAAGATCGCCGGTCGATAAGCAATCTTTTATCTCAATAAATGGATTGTTAATGATGAAAAATAAAATTATCGATCAATCTAGTTTTACCAATATAAACCGCTAAAGCGCATAGACTATCTTGCTTTAATACATCAACATTGGTTAACGTTGCAAAATCAACAAATTCAATATAGTCAATTTTAGCTAATGGTTCATTATTTATAACGTTTTGCATGGCCTTTAAGATGGTTGCAACTGATTTTTCACCCGCTTTGATCATTTGCTTAGCCTGTTCAATTGAACGATATAAACAAATAGCGGCTAGGCGTTCTTGTTCAGACAAATAGCTATTGCGCGAACTCTTAGCCAATCCATCACTTTCACGCACAATCGGGCAACCAATAATTTCGATGGGAATATTGAGATCTTGTACCATTCGTTGAATGACGGCTAATTGTTGCGCATCTTTTTGTCCAAAATAGGCACGATCAGGTTGAGTAATATTAAATAGTTTGGTGACAACTGTACAAACACCTTTAAAATGTCCTGGTCGCTTTTTTCCACAAAGCGCATCAGTTAAACCATTAACATTGACATAGCTATTGAAATTCGCATCATACATTTCATCGGCGGACGGACAAAAAATCAAATCAACGTCCATTTGCTGACAGGCTTTTTTATCTCTTTCTAAATCACGTGGATAGCTAGCTAGGTCCTCTTTAGGACCAAACTGCATTGGATTAACAAATATTGTAACAATCACTCTTTGATTATCTTTTTTAGCACTAGCCATTAAGCTTTGATGACCTTCATGCAGATAACCCATGGTCGGCACTAAACCAATACTTTCACCATTGTTACGCCATGATTTAACCTGATCGCGAACTTCATCGATAGTGGTTATAACTTTCATGTTTATTATCCTTCCAAGCTAGTTTGAAAATTCAGATTTGAGTTTGGCCATGATCTCATCATCAATAGCAAACTCATGAATAGGTGCAGGGAATTGTTGCTGTTTAACTTCTTGGCAATAATCCGCAAATGCCTGTTTCATTTGATCCCCCATTGGGGCAAAAGATTTAACAAATTTGGACGATACACCATCATACATAGATAACATATCTTGATAGACTAAAACTTGCCCATCACAACCATGACCAGCGCCAATCCCAATAGTAGGCACGCTCACAAGTTCAGTTATAAATTTGGCTAAATCAGCCGGTACACATTCGAGTAAAATTACCGCAGCGCCTGCCTGTTCAACAGCTAAAGCATCTAAAATAATCGCTTTTGCTGCTTGATAATTTTTACCTTGTACTTTGTAACCACCCAATGCTAATACTGATTGTGGCATTAAGCCAATATGGGCAATGACAGGAATTGAGGCTTGAGCGATCATCTTAATATGCTCACAAAATGCTTGTCCACCTTCAAGCTTCACCGCCTGAGCATTCCCTTCTTGTATCAATCGTCCAGCATTATGTACAGCATCATAAACAGATGCATGGTAAGACATAAACGGTAAATCGGTTACAACCAATGCTTTTTTAGCGCCTCTGGCCACGGCTTTAGAGTGATGGATCATATCGTCCATAGTGACTGATACTGTGCTTTCATAACCCAGCATAACCATACCTAATGAATCACCCACTAATAAACAGTCGACACCGCTATCATCCATCAATTTTGCTGTCGTATAGTCATACGCGGTGAGCATGGTGATCTTTTCTTGATTTTGTTTGCGTTGTTGTAAAGTCAAAATTGTATTTTTCAAGGTAACAGTTCCATTTCTAATTGATGATAATCCCTATCCGGATGTTTTTGACGACTGATATTAAGCAAAATAGTCGATAATTGTTGATAAATTGGTTTGAGCTCATCTGGCATTGCCATCATATGTTGCTTAATGGTTTCAATATCGTTACGCTCCACAGGTCCAGTTAATGCATCTATGACTCCCGCTTTACAAATGTTGTTGGCATTACCAAGAAATAGCGGATGCCAAGCTTGTTCAGAAAACTCTTTATCTAATCCACATTGATTAAGTAAATCTACACCTATTTGTACGAGAGCTAGCACTTGATTACTTAGCATGACACAAGCAGCATGATATAGTGGCTTTTTATTTGCTGAAAGAATTGCTAAGCGATTAGGTAATAGCGCTAAAAAACGTTGTAATTGGTCGATAATAGCTTTATTTGCTTCGAGCGTAAAAGAGACGTCCGACATAGTATTATAGCAATCGAACTTATCATAAATAGCGTATAAAGGGTGTAATGAAAAAGCGAATGGATGCACAACTTTATTTTGCTGAAATATGTGTGATGTCAATAAGCCACTACAATGACCAATCCACTTATTGGTAATAGGTAATTGACATAATTCATGCCAGACAGAAGCAATTTGACCATCAGCTACTGTCACCAATAAACAATCGCAATTATTCACTAAATCAGCTAAAGATGAATAAGCATAAGATTGAGTAAAATCACTAGCTTGTTTAGCGTGTTCATAAGTTCGGCTATAAAAACCTGCAACTTGTAAACCCGATAAACTAAAATATTTCGCTAGTGTGCATCCAACTTTACCAGCTCCAATAAAACCAATATTCATTATTAATAACAAAATTTAAACAAAGCGGCATTATAGCCTAATTTGATTGAGATTCAATTTTTAACCCAAAAACAAGCAAATATTCAAGAATTACTTGCTAATCAAACCTAAAAAACCCCGCTCCTCAACTTTTTCGATAATTTTAAAAAGCAATATAAGCAATTGAGAATGATGAAAATAATTATTTTTCAGGATTGTCAGTTAATTCTTCTTTTTTCTTAATCTTTTTTATCTTTCCTGCTTTCTGAATTAAGTTGACGTTTATCTTCTTCCAATTTTTTATTTTGCTTTGATTCTTCATAGTTTTTGTAAATATGATATAAAATAATACCAACTGCAATGGCGAATAGTAAAATGATAATTATAGAGGCATCATCTCCGTCGCTCCCCCTTGAATGATGACTAGGAGAATAATGCATGTGAACTCGTGGGATATAAGTTCTGTTATATCCAATCCCATACGCATTTTGTATCAGAGTAATTAAAAAAACTAAAGCTACTATTATTTTTGTTTTCATTATTTATACATCCCTGTAATAACGAAGTGATCTTATTTTAAGTAATCTTAATTATCTTATTATTATACAATAATATAATTATACTAACAGTTAACTATCTTAAAAGTCATTTTAATGAAAAACACACTGATTCTTTTACAAAGAAATCGCTGAAATAGAGGGTTTTAAGGTATGCGCTTATAAGTCGCTTCAATATTAAATTCCATAAAGGTTCTTTTTGGATCACAATGCTCGTACTTAGTCAATGAACTCTTTTTTAATTCATCTTTTGAAATAAACTTATACTCTATTTCAGTTATAATATTATTGATTTGATCTATCGATTCGCATTCAATTTTTTATCATATTATTCACATAAAATCGGGATGGTTTTTAGGTTAAATCCAGCTTCTTTGTAGGTTTTATATCTTTCACGGGCTAGCGATTTTTGTTGTTCTTCTACGGGAACAAAGTCAATAATATCGCGGTATACGCCAGCAAATTCTGGGTATTGTTCTTGCAAATTAATAAGTAAGTGACGTGAACCATTGCTACTGCGCTTTTGTGGCCAACAGATTTCGACGGGTGATCCGCTTTTTAGACCTTCTCCAGCTAGATTATGGGGAACAAAATTTTCAGTATCAAGTTGCCATAAATATTCATCAATACGTTCAGCTTGCGCTTGATCTTGACAGGCGACTAACACGCGTTGCCGATTTTGCCATGCTTCAACAATTTTTTCACACGCAAGCTGTTCTTTGAATAAAACCCCGGCATCATTGGCTGGGGTTGGGTTTTCAAGTAGATAAAATATCACTTTTTTCATGTATTTACTCATTTTTGGTTAAGTAAGTATTGAATTAACATCGCGACTGGTCTGCCTGTAGCACCTTTGTTTGCACCCGATTTCCAAGCTGTTCCTGCAATATCAAGATGTGCCCATTGGTATTTTTCAGTAAAGCGAGATAGGAAACAAGCGGCTGTAATCGTTCCTCCATCTCGACCAGCAGCATTGACAATGTCAGCACAGGTTGATTTGATTTGTTCTTGGAAATCACTATCAATCGGTAATGACCACGCTTTGTCTCCTGCTTGATTTGAGGAATTTACCAATTGTTCAGTAAGCTCTGCGTTATTACCCATCACGCCAGTATAATGATGACCGAGTGCAATGATACAAGCACCAGTAAGTGTAGCAATGTCAATCACAGTCTTGGGTTGGAAACGTTCAACATAAGTTAAAGCATCGCATAATACTAAACGACCTTCTGCATCGGTATTAATGATTTCAACGGTGGTGCCCGACATGGTGGTTAAGATATCGCCAGGACGGTATGAATTACCATCTGGCATGTTTTCACAACCAGCCATCACGCCAACTACGTTGATAGGTAGTTTTAATTCAGCCACAGCTTGCATTACACCAAACACAGTGGCGGCACCGCACATATCATATTTCATTTCATCCATACCGGCTGAGGGTTTGATGGATATGCCTCCTGAATCGAAGGTTAATCCTTTACCAACTAATACATATGGTTTGGCTTTTTTGTCTTTCGCACCATGGTATTCTATGACCGTCATAATTGATTCGTTGGCTGAGCCTCGTCCAACCGCTAAATAAGCGTTCATGTTAAGTTTAGCAAGCTCTTTTTCACCTAAGCATGTCACTTTCAAGCTTGAATGCTGTTTACCTAAACTTTTGCCCTGCTCTGCTAAGTATTTAGCATTGCCGATGTTAGATGGCATGTTGGCAATGTTTTTGGTACTGACAATAGCATTTGCAATAATTTGTCCTTGCGATAATTGACTTTCTACATGCTTGATTGTTTTTTTATCGCTATAAAGTAGCGTTACTTTTTGTAAGCTTGGTTTTTCTGATTTTGTTGATTTGAATTGATCAAAACTATAGGTTAATTCGCTAGTAATTTGTGGTAGTTGTTTAGCAATTTCACCACTTATTGCAGGATTTAGAGTTAGAATGTCCCAACTTATATTTTTAACTTGTTTAGTTATTAGCTCTTTTGTAGCTGCTTGTATCATTTTTTTTGCAGCGTTAATATCAAAATGTTTTGCTTGGCCACACCCTACAACTAATATTTTCGGAGAATTCGGGCTAGCGTATAAAAAGGTGGTTTTACCTAATTCGCAGTTAATGTCACCTGACTTGAGCAGCTGACTAATCATACCCTTGGTTAATTCATCTATATCCTTGATTAAACTAGTTTGTTTCTTGCCTAATTGGACAGTTACCACTAAACATTCTTCTTTTTGTAATGTGATTAATGAGCTGTTTTTGATTGAGTATTTCATAGCGTTCTCTTGTAAGATTTTTATGGTGAATAGTAACATTTTATCGGTTCATTAAACGATAGCAACAAAAAGATAACGAAACAACGCAAATCAGATTATAATAGTGCGATTTGATAAAACGGATAGATAGGTAAAAAAGTGATAATTCGCCGATATTTAATTAAAGAGACGATGAAAACACAAGGTGCAATACTGTTTATTTTATTGCTAATTTTCTTTTCTCAAAAATTAATCAGAATTTTATCCAGCGCTATTGATGGCAGTATTCCACGTGATTTGATTATGCCACTTTTAGTGTTAGGTGTGTCGAATATGGCTGATCTTATTTTGCCACTAAGTCTGTTTTTAGGTGTGCTTGTTACCTTTGGTCGGCTTTATTCGGACAGCGAGATGGTCGCAATGCATGCATGTGGGATTAAGAGAAGACTTAACTATCAGGTTGTGCTATTTCTGTGTGTGATCACCTGTATATTCACAGCACTCAATAGCCTTTGGTTTGGGCCTTGGTCTAGCGTGAGACAAGATCAGCTAGTCGAAAATGCCAAGATTAATCCAAGTTTAGCAGGTTTATTAGCTGGCCAATTTCAACAAACACCTGATGGCAACTCGGTAATTTATATTGGTAATGTTGATCATAATAAGCTAGATAACGTATTTATAGCCCAAATTAATCCGAAAAATGCTCAACGCCCTTCTATTATTATTGCTAATAAAGGGAAAACTGAAGAAGATAAAGATGGTAATCAAATCATCACACTTGAAAATGCAAATCGTTATGAAGGCACGGCACAATTAAAAGATTTTAGAATTTCGAATTTTCATAACTATTTAGGTATTATTAAACCTAAGGAGCTAGAAAGCAATGTTGATGATGATAAAGTGGATGTTCAGCAATTAGGATTGCTTGAGCTTCATGAAAATCCAACACCGAAGGCTAATGCTGAATTTTATTGGCGATTGACGTTGATAATTTCGGTTCCTTTGATGGCTTTTTTAGTGATTCCATTGAGTGTGTCAAATCCAAGACAAGGAAGGCTTGCACAAATTTTACCAGCGTTACTGCTTTATTTAGTCTATTTTTTACTTTCTAGTTCGGTTAAAGCTAATGCTGGTAAAGGTCGCTTAGATCCCGCTTTGTGGTTTTATCTGATTAATCTAGGGTATTTTGTTCTGGCTTTGATTTTAAATTGTTGTGATAACTTATTTATGCGTAAACTTCGTTTAAAATTTATTGCGTCTTAAGGGGAGAACGATGTTTTCGATTTTAGATCGCTATATTGGTAAAACTATTTTAAATACCATTGGCATTTGCTTATTTTTATTAATTAGTTTGTCAGGAATTATTCGTTTTATTGACCAACTTAGAAAAATCAAAGTTGATTATGATGCCTTGTCAGTTGGTTTTTATTCTTTGCTAATGGTACCTAAAGATATAGAAATATTTTTCCCTATGGCAGCACTTTTAGGCGGGTTAATCGGTTTAGGGATTTTAGCTTCAAGAAGCGAGCTTATTGTGATGGAAACTTCAGGCTTTAGCCGTTTTAAAATTGCATTAGCTGTGATGAAAACTGCTCTCCCTTTAGTGCTTATAACAATGGCAATTGGTGAATGGGTTGCTCCTATCAGTGAACAAACCGCTCGTAATATGCGCTCAGAAAAGCTTTATGGTAATTCTTTATTAGCTCAACAAGGTAGTTTATGGGCGAAAGATGGTAATGATTATATCTATATCGACCATGTTAATAATGATAGTTCTATCTCAAATATTGATATTTATAAAGTTGATAAAAATAAATTACTATCGATTACTCATGCTGATAGCGGAGTGTTTGAAAATGGAAGTTGGACGTTATCACAAATCGAGATGAATGATTTAACCAATCCACAACAAATAACGGGTACAAACTCACTTACTATGCAGTGGAAAACTAATATCACACCTGATAAGTTGAGTATTGTAGCTTTTGACCCTGATTCATTGTCAGCATCAGGACTCTATCAATATTCGCAATATTTGAAAAATTCGGGCCAAGATACAAAATATTATGATTTGTTATTTTGGAAAAAGCTGATTAAACCCGTTTCAGTTGCAGTGATGTTGTTGTTGGCCTTATCTTTCATTTTTGGACCATTACGAAGTGTATCTATGGGTATTAGGGTGATTATAGGTATTACTTTTGGCTTTATCTTTTATATCGCCGATAATCTTTTTGCTCAAGCCAGTATTGTGATGGGTATTTACCCTATCGTTGGCTCCATGATAACTAGCTTTGTGTTTTTGTTAATCAGTTATATTTTATTTAAAAGAAAAAATTAAATTATAACTTTGATCTACTACGATATTGGCATATAAAAAAATGATAAGTTATATGCCAATTTCATCCGCAGTATTCATCAAAATTTTCTTTATGTATATCAATTAAGCTAAACAATGATTTTCTAGGCTTCAGGCTAAGGTAGATTGGTTTAGTTTGCACCCTTTAATTAAATAAAGGATACGTAAGATTAATTTATTTAAACAATTTTAAGTAGTCACCATAACCTTGAGCTTCTAATTCTTCTTTTGGTATGAACTTTAGCGCTGCAGAGTTGATACAGTAGCGCAATCCCCCTAAAGCTGCAGGCCCATCATTAAATACATGACCAAGATGTGAATCAGCTTCTAATGAGCGGACTTCTATCCTACGCATTCCATGGCTGTTATCTTCCTTTTCAACAATTTGTTGCTGTTTAATCGGTTTAGAGAAACTTGGCCAACCACAGCCTGAATCAAACTTATCTAGTGAGGTAAACAGTGGTTCACCAGAGACGATATCAACGTAGATCCCATCGCGGTGGTTAGCGTTATATTGATTATCAAATGGAGGTTCTGTACCATTTTGCTGTGTGACGTGATATTGCATTGGTGTTAGTGCTGATATAGCTTTATCTTTCATTGATTTGTTCATGTTGTATCTGCCTCACGTTATAAATGTGATATAAATAAACGTTTAAATTTGTGTTAATCATTGCTACTTAACATTGATTGCAATACTTTATCTTTAACCCAAAAATAGTGGTACAACGCACCTAATACATGAAATATAACTAAAATAGCTAGTACATAAGAACTAATCAAATGTAATGAATGAAACATTTGGTGATATGGCATATCAATAGCAGGGATCGATATTAAACCAAATATATTAAGGTCCCTTCCACTCATTAAATACCCCGATAATGGCGTAATTAGCAGTAAAAGGTAGATCACTCCTTGAGTGGATTTTGACAAAATTCGTTGCAGTTTTTTGTCTTTCGGTAAGACGTCAGGCACACCTTGACTGCGGATCACCATAATTCGCCATATTGTTAATAGCAAAACAAGCACTCCAAAGGATTTATGTAATAAATAGACTATTGCCATTCCACCTAATATATGTGACATTGTCACTTTAATTAAAAGGAGCATGGTTACCATTATGACAAGTAAAGCCGATGTCCAATGAATCCATTTTTGTTTACTGCTATATTGCGGGTACTTTTGCATATTTACTCACTTTTGGTTGCTGACTTATCTTGCCAGTTATCTGCAATAAAATTAGCTCGTCCAGATAATTGATAATAACGGTTATAATTTTCTGGCTGTTTTTTATAGTAATCTTGATGATACGCTTCGGCGGGATAAAATATTGCTGCCGGTTCTATAGCAACATCAATCGGATGATTAAATCGTTTGCTTTCTTCAAGCGCTTGTTTAGATGCGATCGCTTGCTGTTGTTGTAATTTGTTATGATAAAATATTACTGGACGATAAGAATCGCCACGATCGGCAAATTGTCCTTGCGAATCTGTCGGGTCAATTTGTTGCCAAAAAATATCCAGTAATTTTTTATAGCTGATCATCGTTGGATCAAAGGTAATTTGCACCGCTTCTGTATGGCCTGTGTTGCCTTGGCAAACTTGTTGATAAGTTGGATTTTCCGTATGACCACCAGTGTAACCTGAGATCACATTAATAACGCCTTCATATTTGTCGAAAGGTTTTACCATACACCAGAAACATCCACCTGCAAATGTTGCTTGTTCATATTGTTGCATAAAAACCTCCAATTAACTTACATTAACAGAAACGATCTTTATAAAAAATACAACACTTACTTTGCTTTTTAAATGATGTGTTCATATTACTTGAAACTGGTCAAATAAGCACCATATTATTCATCTAATATAAATTTTTAGGAGGTGTAATTATGGCTAGTGGCTGGGCATCTGACGATGCCGTTAACCAACAGATCGAAAGTACAATCACAGATGCTATCGAAATCGCCAGACGCCAACTAAAACACGATAAACCTAGTGCCGAGTTTTGTGTTGAATGTGGCGATACTATTGCAAAAGCCAGACAAATTGCCTTACCAGGTGTGCAATACTGTTTAGCTTGCCAACAAGAAATAGATAAGCAATTGGCAAAATCTGCAATATTATATAATCGACGTGGTAGTAAAGATAGTCAACTAAGATAACAAGCTCTTAATAAGGGGATTGAGTAAAACACCTTCCCCTTTTATATTTTGCTTTCCTTAATTATTCTTTATTTTTTGAATTACGGACTTCATCATAAGGGTAAACTAATAATTTACCATCAAACCATTCTGCACAAAAAACTTCATCAATATCTTTATAACCTTGTTTTTTGATTTCATTCTTAAGCCATGTTTCACTCTTGTGGAGTTGTTCAAGGTTGTCTTGACTAATAGCCCCATTTTCAATCACCAGTACTGCGATATCTTTATCTCCTTTCTTGATAATGGTTAAAGATCCATTTAATTCGTACCACACTTGTTTTAATTCACTAAATGCGCAAATTCCTTGAATATTGATTAGCGTTTCAAAATCTCTAACAGGTAAATTCGCTTTTTTGAAATTTTCAGAGATTAGATTGCCATTTTTGATTAATTGTATAGGTTCACCATCAATAGCATCTCGCAGTTTTGAATTTTTAGATTTGATAAATCGTACTAAGATAAGAAGACCTGCCCAAATCGCCACAGCTCCAGCGGCTTCCCACGCAGAAACATTAGCATTAAGTAATGTTCCACCTACCAATGCACCAATAACCATGCTACCAACCTGATCCAACTGTGACATCGGTGCGATTTGGCTTTTTCCTGATAATTTGACATAAATAAGTAAAATGATAAGTGCAATTAAAAATTTTGGTGCCATTTCAAGTAAATACATTCCTGCCTCCAAGTGTAGATCCAATCTAAACGACCATTGCTTAGCTATCTGGTCTAATCGGATAAATAAAAGATGTATTACGAATTAACTAAATTTTTATTTATTTGAAATCAATGACTACTTGTTTTTTAATAGAGATTAGAAAGTTTAATACGAGAGCATTGTTATTCTACTCCAAAAAGGATTTTAAAAAAATGATACTTGCAATAGATGTTTACTATTTAAATGATAAGGCAAAAACTGTTGGCATTTTATTTGAGCAATTTACTGATGGTATCAATGAGATAAAATCTGTTATCAATGATTATCAATCGAATGTTCTGCCTTATCAATCAGGCCAATTTTATAAACGTGAATTACCTTGTATATTAGCATTATTGTCTCAGGTTGATCTCAATTCGATTGATGTGATTATAGTCGATGGTTATGTTCATTTGAATGGTGGTAATCTTGGTTTAGGTGGTCATCTTTATGAAGCACTGGATAAAAAGATACCTATTATCGGCGTTGCAAAAAAATCTTTTACCGATAATAAACAATATGCCATTGAAGTAATGCGTGGTAAAAGTAATAATCCAATCTATATAACATCATTAGGAATGTTACTTAAAGAGGCGGCAGATCATATTCAATCAATGGCTGGCAAATATCGCATACCAGATTTACTGACCTATTTGGATCAACAAACTAAGTTGTTTAAATTCGAATAATACAATAAAAATGGTTAAACAGGTTTATGTTATTAATTCACCAAAATACTATTGATATAGATTTTAATATAGTCTTCATATTAGTCATTTAATATTAATAATTTGAACCAAAGAGTTTATATATTGACTATCTTTCGTTTATCTTTTTTTAACTTAAGTTGTTTATTAAAACGCTAGAATTTTTAAGCCAAACTTTTATGTAATATATTTAAGATGTTTCTTAGATCTTTTACATCTAGCTGCCCTGGTGCAGATGCATTTTTTGCTGCACCAAAAGTGAGGTCTGACCCAAAAGTTTCACCTGCAATTCGGCTAATCGCACCTGTTCCAGCCATTGCCATAGTAATTAGTGGTTTACGTGCATATTTGTCTTTCATTTCAGCTGTTGCAGCAAGTAAGTTAATTACATCTTCACGCGAACGTGGCATTACGGCAATTTTAGGAATATCTACACCAAGATCCTGCATTTTGCGTAATCTTGCTACAATTTCATCTTTTGGCGGAGTCTTATCAAAGTCATGATTGGAGGCTATCACTAAAACGTTATGCTGATGAGCTAACTGGACAATTTCTTCAACATATTTGTCACCAGTGAAAACTTCGATATCGACAAGATCAATTAAACCACTTTTTATCATCTGTTTATTAAGGTTGATATAAAATTCAATCGTAGCAGGATAAACTCCGCCTTCATTAGCGGTGCGGAATGTAAATAAAATGGGTTTGTAGCCAATGATTGTTTGTAATTTATTTGCTGTTTGTTTTACTTTTTCAACATCATCAACTTTTTGAAAATGGTCTACTCTCCATTCAACCATATCAAAGTCAATTTTTGTCAAAAATTCAGCTTCATTAACTAATTCTTCTTCTGTTTTTCCTACAATTGGAACAATAATTTTAGGCGCTCCAACACCAATATCTAAACCTTTAACTGTAATTTTTGACATCTATCCACCAATTTATCTTTTCTACTCTCTTAATTTACTGAGAGAATAGTCTGTAGTTATAAATAATTTTAATAAGTTAACTAAAATTTTTAATCATTAAAGCCCATTTTTTCTTTAACATAATCAATTGGAGCTTCTTTTCCTGTCCAAATTTTAATTTGTGCATGACCTTGCCATAACATCATACCGATACCGTTTAACGTTTTACAACCTTGCGATTCGGCTATTTCTAATAATTTTGTTTTACGTGGACTGTAAATACAATCGGTTACGACGAGATCTTTTCTTAGCATAGTTGGATCGGTAATTAAGCTTTTTCCTTCTGACGGCTTCATACCAATACCAGTAGCATTGCATAATACTGCACTTTCAGCAATTTCCTGACGTAATTTTGAGTGATCAGCTAAATCATAAACTACTGTTTCACAGTCAGTTTTAGCATTTATTCGGTTGACTATTTCTACAATTTTGTCAAAGCATTCATCTTTTTGATTAAAAATTGAAATCTTTTTAACGCCATCTAATGCGGCTTGTACGGCAATAGCACTTGCAGCACCGCCTCCACCAAGTAATGTCAACTTTTTACCTATAACATCAACACCCGCCTCTTTTAATGAGCGCATATATCCTATTCCATCAGTATTATATCCGGTTAATACTCCATCATCATTTGAAATGGTATTACAGGCTCCAATAAGCTCTACTGCTGGTGTTAATTTATCTAAATATTGGCACACGAGTTGTTTATTCGGCATTGAAACAGCACTACCGCGTAAACCTAATGCACGTAAGCCTTTTATAGCATCAGGCAATTTTTCTTGCGTCACTTCAAAAGCTAAATAGACATAGGGAATATCTAATTTAGAGTAAATTATATTTTGCATTTTTGGTGATAAGCTGTGCCGAATTGGATATGCCATTAATCCAATTAATAAAAAGTGTCCATCAATATTAGCTCTCATGCTTCTCTCCAATTATTAATGATTAAAATTCAGCGAGTTTTTTTAAGTAATCTTTTCGTATTTTATAGATACATTTTTGCTCGTTCAATTGGAGAATGACTCAATGTAAATTCATCATCACTACGCTAAATTGAAATTGGCATTTCATGTAAAGATTTTAGTAATGTTATTACCTCAATACCACCTCGCTCGGTGATAATTGATAATTCTTGCTTAATAAAATAACTCCTAACTGTTATTAAGCTTTTCTCAAATTATATAATCGCATTTGATAATTCTTAGATGTTTTTTAAACCTAGGATTAATACTAAAAACACCAACATTAAGCCATAAAAAACACGAAAATCAGCGATAAATACTTTCCAGTATTATTTTGATGTTTAAGATAACTTTCTAAAAATTCTAGGCTTACTAATTTACCATTTTTTTTACTTTAAATTACTCATCATCGTAAAGCACCTTATCGTGATAAGGTGCTTTTTTAGTATTGCTGAAAGTCATTAAATTTTATTCATATCAATAACTTTTTTGAAACGTGAATAAACAATTAATCCTAATATTACACTTGATAATGCAACAACTAGATCGACTAAGATAGCATAGCTAACATTGATTAATGCTAACTTAGGGACTATTAGGGGAATGACAATAAATGATAAACCACTGAAAGTATACATTGTTCCAACTGCAAACCCTTTACGATCAGGAAATAGCTGCTGCATAACAACTAAGGTGAGTTGTAATATACCTCCTGCTGCTGTTAATCCCATTCCTATTGCCACAATTAAACTCATTGTAGGATTAAGATTAAATAAAAACATTAATAAAGTTAATGCAGAAAGTAACGGCAATATAATAATGCAATAAATTGGTTTTATGAATTTTTTAACAATATAGGCTGTTGTAAACACAGAAACTATTGATGCAGTACTATAATAACTGATCAATTGTTTGGAAGCGATTGGTTCCATTCCTATACCTTTCTCTGCAATCGCAGGTAGCCATTGTAAAATGATGACAAAGGTTGCAGTGGTGGTGAAGCCCATAATTATTAATAAAATACCTTCAAAGAAAATATTCGGTTTACCAATGAAATAGTCACTATGGCCTTCATTGCCACAAATAACTGTATTTTTGGAAGGAAATGTTCTTGGCGCTAAAAGTAAAAAATTAATAATGATAAAAGTAACAAAACCGATGAAAGCATAGCCATACCATAAATCATAAGCATGAAAGAATGTAACAATGAATGGTAAGACTAACGTTCCTATTGAAATAAATGCTTTAATTAAAACACTTGCAGTACCTGCCGAACGAGGAAAGCATTCGGTTAAAGCAGGCATGGAGCCGGTATCTAAAAATGAGTTTCCAGCACCAATAAACATAGCCAAACAAAATGCAACATGTATATTGTGACAAAAGAGAGTCCCAACGAAAAAGATAATATAACAAGACATGCCCATAAGGATAAATGGTTTGCGTCCAAATTTATCAGATAGTATTCCTCCAATAAACATTAATAATATTTTTCCATATCCTATTCCTGATGCAACGTAACCAATACCTATAACATCATCAGTTTTTAATTGTGCAGAAATTTCGACAGAAAATTGCATAATTACTATTAAAGCAATACTTTGAATAATGTAATTAGCATAGATAGAGCCAGCTATCGAATATGAGCTGTGATTACTCATTAGTTAATACTCCAATACAAATTTAAAAATCTTATAAAATTAACTGGCTCAATATTAGCGGTAAAAGTATCTGAATAAAAGGAAAAATAATCTTTGAAATAGTTTTATTAATTAATTATTGTTAATTTAGATAAATTTTTTAAATAATCATCTCAGAATTGGAAAGTGGAGAAGCATTTTTTAAAAGATTATAAAAAATTGAATATTTCTAGCTATGAAAAAAATCTAGATAGTTTATTTGTAATACGAATTGAGTAATGAATTTCAATGATAAATTTGATTGAGGATAATGATTGAAAAAAAATTGGAGCGGGAAACGAGGTTCGAACTCGCGACCTCAACCTTGGCAAGGTTGCGCTCTACCAACTGAGCTATTCCCGCTTACAAAAAAAGTGTTTTTAATGGTGCCCGGGGCGAGACTTGAACTCGCACGGCCAAAAAGGCCGAGGGATTTTAAATCCCTTGTGTCTACCGATTTCACCACCCGGGCTCAAAACTTATTACCGAAAGGTAACTGCGTTTTGGATGCTGTGCATTTTACCTATCTTAAAATTTACGTCAATAAAAAAATTAAAATAATTGTCTAACTGCTCAATGTTTGTCACATTTAAGGAAATTTTAATCAATTCCCTTAAAATTTGGATTTAATATAAATAAAAATTTTGGCTAATGTTTTGTTACTAATTAGACGCTGAAAGATGATCCACAACCACAGGTTGTAGTTGCGTTTGGGTTATCAACAACAAAACGAGAACCCTGCAATCCTTCAATATAGTCTATAGTGCCTCCAACAAGATATTGTAAACTCATAGGGTCAATAATAAGTGAGACACCATTTTTTTCGATCGCCAGATCATCTTCATTTACTTTTTCATCAAATGTGAAACCATACTGGAATCCACTACAACCACCACCAGTGATATAGACTCTTAATTTAAGATTTGGATTTTCTTCTTCCGTTACTAAAGTTTTTACCTTGTTTGCAGCAGCATCAGTAAAATTAATGGGTAACGCATCGCTCATTTTATTCTCCTACTTTAAGTACTGATATATTATATACTCTTGAAAAAATAAAATACAAAATGAAAACATCAATTAGTTAAATTTGTAATAGCTTGCTTGAATTTAAGTTAATTTTATGAATAAATACGACAACAATTACTATAAAGAAGACCATAATTATGCTTAAAACATTTAAATCTGAAATACTTTACCGCGAAGCAATGGCTTTTATGCCAGGTGGTGTTAATTCACCTGTACGTGCTTTTAATGGAGTTGGTGGTATGCCATTATTTATAGAGAAAGCTAATGATGCTTATATTTATGATGTTGATGAAAAAGCTTATATTGATTATGTCGGATCTTGGGGACCTATGATTTTAGGTCATAATGACCCTGATGTTGCCAATGCAGTTATTAACGCTGTTCGTAATGGTTTGAGTTATGGTGCGCCAACCGAAATCGAAACAAAAATGGCTAACCTAGTTACACAATTGATTCCATCAATAGAAATGTTACGTATGGTGAATTCAGGCACTGAGGCAACTATGAGTGCAATTCGCCTTGCACGAGGCTATACAGGACGTGACAAAATAATCAAATTTGAAGGTTGTTACCATGGACATGCTGACTATTTGCTTGTTAAAGCCGGTTCTGGTGCGCTCACTTTTGGACACCCTACTTCACCGGGTGTGCCTGAGGATTTTGTTAAACATACATTAGTTTGTGATTATAACGATTTAGAATCAGTAAAAAAACAATTTGAGCAATATCCTAATGAAATTGCTGCAATTATTATTGAACCTGTGGCAGGCAATATGAATTGCGTCCCAGCTAAAAAATCGTTTTTACAAGGATTAAGAAGCTTGTGTGATACTTACGGGGCTTTATTAATTATTGATGAGGTGATGACTGGGTTTAGGGTTGCACTTGGCGGAGCTCAAGAATATTATGATTTAGTTCCTGATTTGACTTGCTTAGGTAAGATTATAGGTGGCGGTATGCCTGTAGGTGCTTTTGGCGGGCGTGCTGAAATTATGCAACAATTAGCACCAACTGGACCAATTTATCAAGCAGGAACACTTTCAGGGAATCCTGTTGCTATGGCAGCGGGTTATGCCACGTTGACAAAGTTAATGGATGTTGGTATTTATTCAGAGTTAGAAGAAAAAACTGCCTCACTAGTTAATGGACTATATGCAGAAGCAAAACGATATAATATTCCGTTTGTGGTTAATCATGCAGGAGGAATGTTTGGATTTTTCTTTACAAATGCTCTAGAAGTAAGCAGTTATAAGGATGTAATGAATTGTGATGTTGAATTATTCAAAAAATTCTATCATCATATGCTCGCCGAAGGGGTTTACTTTGCGCCTTCAGCTTTCGAAGCAGGTTTCATGTCACTTATGCACACAGATAAAGAAATCGATCATACGATTGATGCAGCAAGTCGTTTTTTTAAAAACATAAGTTAATTTGATAAAATATAGTAAATTATACCCATAGCGATTAAAATTTTAACTATTAACATAGGTAATAAATTTATGGTTAATCCTTTAAAAGAAGGTGAAAAAGCACCTCAATTTTCTCTGCCTGATCAGGATGGTGAGCTAATTAGTTCAAAAGATTTCAAAGGTCAGCGTATTTTGCTCTATTTCTATCCGAAAGCGATGACTCCTGGTTGTACAGTACAAGCTTGCAATTTACGAGACAGTGCTGACGATTTTAAGAAATATAATGTAGTTGTTATTGGTATTAGTACGGATAAACCTGAAAAGCTATCGCGTTTTGTTGATAAAGAATTGTTGAATTTTACTCTACTTTCAGATGAGGATCATAAAACCTCTGAAGCGTTTGGTGTTTGGGGCGAAAAAGAGTTTATGGGAAAAACTTATGACGGTATCCATCGTATAAGCTTTTTTATTGGTAAAGATGGTAAGATCGAGAAAGTCTTTGATGACTTCAAAACGACCAACCATCACACTGTGGTTTTAGATTATCTTAAGAACCATAGTTAACACTTCTAATTAAAGCAGATTATATTTTCATTAATCTGCTTTTTTTTCACTTTTAATATTATTAATCTCTTCAAGATTTGGCCAAGCATTTATAATCGCTTTAACTAAAGTTGCTAACGGTATAGCAAAAAATACGCCCCAAAATCCCCATAACCCGCCAAAAATGATAACAGCTACAATAATCACTAAAGGATGCAAGTTAAGTTTTTCAGAGAAAAGATAAGGAACCAATAAATTGCCATCAAGAGCCTGAATAAGGATATAAAAGAACATTAAATATCCAAATTGTGCAGTTACCCCCCATTGGAAAAGTGCAATTAGGACAATAGGGATACTTGAAATAATAATACCAATGTAAGGAATAAGTACTGAAACACCAACTAACACTGCTAACAATAATCCATAATCTAAACCAAAATACCAAAATGGAATATAGACACAGGCAGTTAAAATAATGATGTGTAAAACATTACCGACTATGTAATTAGATATTTGTTGATCCATCTCTGTAGCTACTTTGTTTAATATTGTTCGATTTTTTGGTAATATTTTCGAACAATATCCCCATATCTTAGATTTATCTTTCAATAAGAAAAACATAATAATCGGAACTAATACCGCATTTATAGCAACAGAGACTAAGCTAAACAGTGAGCTAATTGAAAACTGGAGCAATGAGTTACCTGTTTGCATAACTTTATTAGTTATACCTTGGAGTATTGAGTCAAATAGACCAACATCGATAAGCTCCGGATAATGTTCGGGCAATGATGTGATGAATTTATTTACAAAATTCAACATATTTGGGATATTTGTTATTAAACTAACACCTTGTTGCCAAATCAATGGTAACAAAATCATAATTCCGGTTAAGCCGACAAACATAAATACAAATAGTACAATAACAACAGCTAATGTGTGAGGAACTCTCTTTTGTTGTAAATACTTAACCGGTCTATCTAGTAGATAAGATAAAACAATAGCAATCAAAATAGGCAGTAAAATTTTATTGAAAAAATAGATGATAAAAAATAAAACAATGATAACAATCATTAACGAAACCACATGAGGATCGCTAAAGCGTTTTTTGTACCATTCAATAAACAATTTTAACATCTATAACTCCTTTTTGTAGTTTATTGGTTTTAATCTAACCTATTTTTTGAAACCACCCAAGATTCCTCGAGTAATTTGTCTTCCAATTTGATTTACCATCTGTCTAGTCGCACTTTTAGCAACACTTTGAACGATACCGTCATGCTGTCCACCTTTTGGGCCGGTTCTACCAAAAATAAGTGAACTTAAAAAGTCCATTATACCACCATGTTCCTCTTTATCAGATGAATTCTGATTGGAATCAGTTTCTATTGAATTTTGACTATTTTCAGTATCTATACTAAAACCCTGTTTAAGTTTTTCGTAGGCTGATTCTCGATCGATGGTTTTTGAATATTTATCATAAAAGCGAGATTTTTGAATAATCGTCAACTGTTTTTCTATATCCATAGGTCCCATTTTTGATTCTGGCGCTATTATCATTCCTCGTTGAACAATATTAGGGCGCCCCTTTTCATCTAGAAATGAAATTAAAGCCTCTCCTACACCAAGCTCCATAATAGCTTTTTCAGTGTTAAAATTTGGGTTAGCTCGCATGGTTTGGGCTGCAACTTTAACTGCTTTTTGATCTTTAGGTGTAAATGCTCGTAATGCGTGCTGCACTCGATTACCCAATTGACCAAGGATAGTTTCTGGAATATCGGCTGGGCTTTGCGTAGCAAAATAAATCCCCACTCCTTTAGAGCGAATAAGGCGAACAACTTGTTCAATTTTTTCTAATAATGCGGGAGAAATATCATTAAAAAGTAAATGTGCTTCGTCAAAGAAAAATACAAGTTTTGGTTTATCAAGGTCACCTACTTCTGGTAAATGCTCGAATAGTTCTGATAATAACCAAAGTAAAAATACTGAATATAATTTTGGTGAATTATATAATTTACTGGCAGATAAAATATTAATAACACCACGACCATCAACATTAGTTTGCATTAAATCATGTATATCAAACATCGGCTCACCTAGAAAGAATTCAGCACCTTGCTGTTCTAAAGTAAGCAATCCACGTTGAATAGCACCAATAGTTGATAAACTTATATTGCCATATTGGGTAGTAAATTTTTTAGCGTTATCACCAATAAATTGGATGAATGTTCTTAAATCCTTAAAGTCTAGTAATAATAATCCATTATCATCGGCAATTTTAAAAACTAATTGTAGAACGCCAGATTGAATGTCATTGAGATTTAATAATCGACCTAATAATATAGGACCTATATCGGAAACTGTACTGCGAACGGGAATACCATTTTCACCAAATACATCCCATATTTCTAAAGGAGAAGAATTAGGAAGCCAATCTTTTACACCAATACTTTCTAGCCGTGCTTTTAATTTTTCAGATAATAGGCCATTCTCCCCTAAACCGGTCAAATCACCTTTTACATCAGCAAGAAACACGGATACACCAATCTGCGAGAATTTTTCCGCCATCTTTTGTAGGGTTACGGTCTTACCTGTACCTGTTGCACCGGTAATTAAACCATGGCGATTAGCCAACGATGCAAGGATGTATAAATCATTACCTTCACTTTTTGCAATAACGATCTTTTCATTCATAGACATCTCCCATTCAAAAATTGCTATTAAAACAATTGAGAATATTGTAAGCTGAATTATTGTTAACTGCTATTATTTTAATTAATCTTATAAGGAGGCTGTATGTTTCCAGAATACCGTGATTTAATCTCTAAACTAAAAAGCTCAGATTTACATTTCCAAAAATTATTTGATGAGCACAATGAGCTCGATCAAAAAATTAAAAATATCGAGTCTGGTATTGCAATTGATACTTCGGAAACGATTGAAAGTCTAAAAAAACTGAAGCTAAAATTAAAAGATGAACTTTACGAAATTTTGAAAAAAGCTTCTAAATAACTCATCAAATATAAGCTTATAAAGCTTTATTGTGTTATAAAACCCCAAGCTGTGGGGTTTAATTTTATAGCAATTTTTTGCAAATCATTTATAGAAAGTTATTTATTAACTTTTTCTTTTTCTTTTTTCAGTTTGCGATGTTTGATTAGTGTAATTAAATTTTTGTGTGGGGTTTTCATTTTTTACTCCTCTTATTGTTATTTATAGGCTCCTTAAAAACATTTCTAAAAAGCTCGATTATTTATACAAATATTATTATCAATTATATTTATCAAATGTGTACTCATCACTACTATAACACACTAGTTCAATACTTATACTTCTTTAGTTAATGATGTAAGCAACATCGTCACTTACATCAATTTTGTTATTTTAGAACCATTGTCCAAAGCGTTTTATGTAAATCCTTTTCATTATTTGAGCAACCACACAGTAACTTAATAATGTTGCAACTAACCATGGAAAATAGGACCATGGTAATGGTTGAAGACCAATTAGGCTACCTATTGGTGAAAAAGGAATATAAATACCCACCGCCATAATTAGCATAGTCATTACTATTACTGGGAATGCCGCGGTACTTTGTATAAATGGTATTTTCTGAGTCCTTAGCATATGTACAACTAAAGTTTGTGATAACAATCCTTCGATAAACCAACCTGAGTGAAACAATGATTCAGCTGCAACACTATTAGCACCAAAAACAAACCACATCAATGCATATGTTGTTATGTCAAAAATAGAGGATGTTGGTCCAATCCAGATCATAAAACGTCCAATATTTTGTGCATCCCATTTACGAGGTTTTTGTAAAAACTCTTCATCCATCTTATCCCAAGGTAATGATAATTGTGAGATATCATATAATAAGTTTTGGATAAGCAAATGAATCGCAAGCATTGGTAAAAATGGTAGAAATGCACTAGCCACTAATACAGAGAAGATGTTACCAAAGTTAGAACTTGCGGTCATATTTAGGTATTTCATAATATTACCGAAAGTTTCGCGTCCGCAAATTACACCTTCTTCTAATACAAGTAAGCTTTTTTCAAGCAAAATGATATCAGCTGATTCTTTAGCGATATCAGTAGCGGTGTCCACTGAAATACCAACATCTGCATCTCTCAACGCTGGCGCATCATTAATACCATCACCTAAAAATCCAACAGTATGACCATTACTTTGTAACAATCTAATGATTCGAGATTTTTGTAATGGAGTCAACTTAGCAAAAATAGTGCGTTGCTCAATTTGCTCTTTTAACTCAGCGTCACTCATTTTTTCAATGTCGTTACCAAGTAAAGGTATACCCGGTTCTAAGCCAACTTCTCGGCATACTTTAATCGTGATGATTTCATTGTCACCAGTTAGAACTTTAACGCCAACACCATGTTCATTCAATGCAGAAATAGCTTCATAAGCACTCTCTTTAGGTGGATCTAAGAAAGTCAAAAAACCACGAATAGCTAATGATTTTTCATCTTGGACACTATATTGAGCTTTAGTTTGTGATGCTGAAATATCTTTTACACCTACTGCTAACACTCTAAATCCATCTTTATTATAATTGTGTGCAAGTTCAATCAATGCTTGTTTACGATTTTCGTCTAACGGTAAATACTCGCCGTTTTCATAAACAAAATCTGAAATAGATAGCATTTCTTCAACTGCGCCTTTACATATCATTAAATGATTTTCATCATTGCCTTGTACAACAACCGATAAACGACGGCGAACAAAATCAAATGGTAATTCATCAATTTTTTTATAAAGACCTACACCCACTTTTTTAACACTGGTTTTTTCTTCAGCAAAACGGATGATCGCTTTATCCATCAAGTTTTTCATTCCACTTTGATAGTAACTATTGAGCCAGGCCAGTTGTAAAACAGATGGATCAATCTGCCCATTAATGTCTAAGTGATGTTCTAAAATGATTTTATCTTGTGTTAAAGTACCTGTTTTATCAGTACATAAAATGTCCATCGCGCCAAAGTTTTGAATAGCATTCAAACGTTTTACCACAACTTTTCGTTTTGCCATGCCAACAGCACCTTTAGCTAGATTTGCACTAACAATCATCGGTAACATTTCAGGCGTCAAACCAACAGCAACAGCTAATGCAAATAATGTTGCTTCCCCCCAATCGCCTTTGGTAAATCCATTTATTAGTAATACAATCGGAACCATCACTAACATAAAGCGAATTAATAACCAACTTACGCTATTTACACCGCGATCAAATGAGGTTTCGGCTCTTGAACCCACTATTGATTTTGCTAATGAACCAAAATGTGTATCAGCACCTGTTGCAACAACAATAGCTTTAGCTGTTCCACTCACTACATTGGTGCCCATAAAACAAATATTGTTTACATCAAGTACATTGTCCTTATCAATTTTTGAAGAATCTATCTCTTCTGTCGTTTTTTGCGATACCGCGCCTAAGGTGTCATATTTTTCAACTGGAATTGATTCACCGGTTAACACCGCTTGACTCACAAATAAATCTCGCGATTCGATTAAACGAATATCGGCAGGAATCATGTCCCCAGCTGATAAAAACACAATATCTCCAGGAACGATATCGCTTAAAGGAACTTCAATATGCTCAGTTGGCATATTTTTATTACGACGACGTAGAACTGTGACTGTAGTTCGGATCATTGACTTTAATGCTTCAGCAGCTTTATTTGAACGAAACTCCTGCCAAAAACGCAATAATCCACTAAGTGTTACCATGGTTAAAATGATAATAATTCCAGTTAGATCTGTCTCTTCACCGTTTTGTAATGGCAACCAGTAATCAGTAAAAAAACTTACCAGTGCTAATATTAATAGTACAAATATAAATGGGTTCTTAAAAGCTAAAAGTAACTGGACAAAAGCTGATGGCACTTTTTCTCGAGCCACTTCATTTTTACCATACTGTTCCAATCGAGATTTTACATTTTCTTGAGTTAACCCCGAAAGACTTGATTGAAATTTAGACAAAATGCTATCTAAGCTATTTTGAGCTTCTTCAAGTGCTTTTATATTTAAAGTATTATCTGTCTTTACTTGAGATGTTTTTTTAATCATAGTTTGTACCTATCTATTTTTCAGGCAAAAGGAACCCACTCTTAGTTAACGTTAAACTAGGAGTTATTAAGTTCTTATCGACTAAAATTTAAACGTAAAGCAATAACTAACCATTGCAGTTAAGGCTTAACATGAAATAAAAATATTAAAAATAATATTAGTTAAAAGTTAGATACAACTAGGTGGCTCTAAATGCTTATCTGTCAGATATAACACTCGCAAAAGTGCTTTATGAGCACAAAGGTATTTTGAATTTGTGTGATAGCGTGTAGAAAACTGCATATCGTTCACCGTTACCGTTTTTATCAATTTCGGCTTGTGAACTGAAAAAATAACTATTTAGACAGGTTCATTAACCGATAATGATGTGTTTGAATTTATCTCCCCATAGTTTGGGGTGACCCGATTGACTGTCCATATTTCTCCTGTAAATTGAACTCATCACTTTGTATTTCAACTTTTCTTAAACCTCATTTTTAACCATCTCTTATCGTTAAAAAAGTAAGAAAAGCTCAAAGGCGAGCACTTTATACGCTTTTGCATTCAAGAAGTCAACCGATTACTTGTAATAAAGTTGCAATTGATTAAAAACACCACTACTAGGATGATGAAATGTAGAATTAATACCCGTTTTACATAATATCAGTTACAATTAACCAATTGTTAACAACACTGGTTAAATTGGATGGATATTACTCAATTGTTGCAAGATAATTGGTTTAATTTATTTATTATCTTCGCTCTATCAATTATTGGCTTTATTTATAAAAGAAACACACCTAATAATTACTTTGACAATATTATTAGATATACAGATATATTAGAAAAAGTACCTCAACCTAGTTATCAAAAAGATTATTTAAACAATATCAAGAAAAAACTGATTTGGGAAAAAGTTTGTTTTTATAAACCAGGCAATATTAACAAAGAAAGAATTGCTATTTCTGTTGTTAATGCAGATATTCATAATGTTATTGAATTGAGTCAATTAAATCAATTAACTCAATATTTCGGTATTGAAAAAAACCGTATTACATTTCTTAGACCTTTTTTAATTAAAGACGTGATTTTAACTGCTGCTGTTAGTCTATTTACCTTTTTTATGGTTATATATAATCTCCATACTATTTTCAAATCAGAATGGATTATTAATGTCATTATTTCTGTATTGACGATTTTTGTTCTAATAATCATTATTGCGCAATTTGCTAAAGGACCATTAAAAAGATTAAATAGTTACCGCATCCTTTTAAAGGATAGACAATTTTTAATTAGAGCAAATAAAGTATTTGCTAAAATCCTTGATGAAAATAGACCAATTGATACACTCTCTAAAGAAATTGACAAAAAAGAGTCTACGGATTTAGAAGAATAATCATTATTTAAATTTTATTATTAGACAGGACAATAAATAATAAAACTATTTAATGTCCTTTTGCTAATAGAAATTTATGATTGAATTTTCAATCTTGAATTTTTTAACTGTTCAACTAATGTAAGCAAAGACGAATTTAATTGATACATAAATTGTTGATAACTGAATTCTTTTTTACTAATTTCCTCAAGCTGTAACTCCCAATGTGCAGTCATATCTGGCATTGAAACACTTTCCGGTAATGATAAAATCAAATTTTGGCCTACCTTCGTTGAACGAATTGATTTACCTTGACGCGTTAAAAATTGACGTTTAAATAAAAGCTCAATAATACCAGCTCTTGTTGCCTCAGTACCTAATCCATCAGTTTCGCGTAATATTTTTTTTATCTCAGGATCTTTAACAAATCTAGCTATACCTGTCATTGCAGAAAGTAAAGTCGCATCCGTAAATGGTCTTGGAGGTTGAGTTTCTTTACTAAGTAATTCGGTATCAATACATAGGACTGATTCGCCTTTTTTAACTAACTTAGTTAATAAACCATTATTCTCACTATTATCGGTATCGTTCTCTGCTTGATAATTTTTACTTCTAAACAGTACTTTCCAGCCTTCGTCCAACATTTGATTGGCTTTAGAGATAAATTTACCACCATTGATATCAACATCAATCTGTAACTCAGCATATTTATAAGCTGGATAAAATTGTGCTAAGTATTGTGTAGCAATCACTTGATAGACGGCTAACTCATTACTAGATAAACTTTCGGCTCTCACTTTACGCAAAGTTGGAATAATAGCGTGGTGAGCCTCAACTTTTTTATCATTCCAAGCTTTGGAACGTAAAGTGAAATCAGCATTATTAATTGCAAATTGTAACGCAGAACAATTGTTTTCAATCGCAGATTTTACACCATTAATTTGTGTTAAGTGCTCTTCCGGCAAAAAACGGCAATCTGAACGAGGATAGGTAATTAATTTATGTTTTTCATATAATGATTGGCAAATATCAAGTACATCTTGTGCACTTAGACCATTTCGTTTTGCCATTTCAATTTGTAAAGCAGATAAATTAAATGGCATAGGTGGTGCAAGTTCTTTCTTTTTATTACTTACTTTATCAATAGTACCTGTCTGATCTTTAATTCGTTGACAAACGTTTTCTGCTAAACCTTTAACTAAAACCCTGCCCTCTTCATCTTGATAAGGTTCACATGCCTCGCTTGGTTGCCATTTGGCCTTGAAGGTTTCGTTATCCTTGGTTTGTAATATGGCATAAACTTCATAAAATGGTTTAGGAACAAACTGCGCTATCTCTAAATCTCGTCTAACTACTAATCCTAAAATCGGCGTTTGTACACGCCCAATAGATAGTACACCACGATAACCGCTTCGTTGCCCCACAAGAGTACAAACACGACTCATATTCATCCCATATAACCAATCAGCTCTTGCTCTTGCTAAAGCAGAAGTAGATAATGGGATAAAATCTTGATTACTACGTAATTGCTCAAGTGATTTTTCAACAGCACTAGCATTCAAATCGCTGATTAAACAACGTTGAATAGTTTTCCGCTTTTCTGGTGGTAACTGGCAATAGTTAAGTACTTCATCAACTAATAATTGCCCTTCTCTATCTGGATCACCCGCATGTACAATTTGTTCAGCTGATTTAATCAATTCAACTAAGGTGTTAAATTGTTTTTCGGTACTATTTTTGGGTATCAATATCCATTTTGCAGGAACAATGGGTAGATCGTCTAAAACCCATTTTTTATAGCGTTCATCATATATTTCAGGTGTTGCTTGTTCTAATAAGTGCCCAATACACCAGCTAACAATATCACCATTACTGGCTTTGATAAATCCATTTCCCTTTTGGTGGGGTTTAGGCAAAACATCAGCAATAGCTCTAGCTAAGCTCGGTTTTTCGGCAATAAATAGACGATAAGGTTCTTTAGATTGCATAATAATTAGTGTTAATCATAAATTCCAAACGACATAAGCATTATAGGGTTGATTTAAAATATAACCCAACTCAGTAGCAAGCTTTAAAGAGGGCTTGTTGTGAGCATCCCAGTTAGGTGTTATTTGACGATCTAGGCAAGCTAAAATTAACTTTGCCGAACTAATCAATGCAAGTCCTTTTCGTCTTTCCTCAACTATTGTATCGACTTCAATGTCGATACTATTATTATATGCTAAATAAGATGATGCACCAGAAACAATAACATTATCTTTTAAAATAATAAATCCCAATCCTGATTTTTCAAAATCCAAGTATGAGTTAAAGTTTTTACACAAGTCTTTAGCCCATTCAAGATTGAGAATTTGCTGATAATAATTTTCATCAATAGCTTTTAATTGATAGTTTTTAGGTAATTTTGAGATAATTAATTGTAGTCTCTGAATATCAAATTCTGTAGGAGTATAAAAACTATAACGTGTAATTTTTTCATAATTGTTGCGATATATATTTTCAATTAAATTTTGCCAGGTTTTATCAATAGGGATAAGAATTGCATAATCATCACTATATACTTTTGGAATATAGTGAAGCATTTCCTGATTCGGTTGACCTGCTAAAAAAAAGAAGCAACCAAGATTAATTGCTACTGATGTAGGCCGCAATAAATCATCAGCATATGCAAAACCGATATTTCCTTCCCAATAAGCTTGAATAATTGTTTGAGTTGTACTTTGAAATAATGATTCAATATCTTTTTTATTAATAATTTTATCAAAATACATCAATATATTTCCTTTTTCATATTTAAGCTTAATTTTTTACCACCATTTTTTTAGCTTAAGCCATACCACTGAAAGTATACTGATCAGAATTAATAGGAATATTAACCCTATAAAAGACCACTCTTTTTCATTGAACGGAATGCCGGCCAAATTAACACCAAGCAAACTAGTGATAAAAGTAATTGGTGTAAAAATGATGGTAAACAAGGACATTAAATAAATACGTTTATTGGTCGATTCGGCCAAAATGCTATTAATTTGTTCCATAACGGAACCAATTCTAATCAAACAACTATCAATTTCAGAGACATAGTGATTTTGTTGGCTAGAAATGTCATGCAATCGCTGGCGATCATTGTCATCAATCCAAGATATTCTTTCAGTCGAAATTTTGACAAATATATCGCGCTGTGGGGAAAGTAAACGACGTAATATAAAAAGTTGTTTACGAACTCTTCCAATTTCCTTGTGAGAAAAAATCCGTTGATTTAATAATAGATCTTCCAATTTGATGATTTTATTGTGAACTCCATCAAAAGATAAATTAACTTGATCACAAATTAATTCAGAAAGTTGAATTAGCCAATCAGCAACATCTACAGGGCCAATACCTTTTTCTAAATTTTCTTTTAATTTGATGATGGCATCAATTTTTTGGTGCCTAGTTGATATTATAAAATTATCAGTTATATAAAATCGGAAAGTGACAATAGGATCAGGTAGCTCATTAGGTGTAAAATTAACACCTTTAAGTACGACTAAAATGCCTGTATCAAAGCGAATTTCTTTAGGAAACTGATTGGGTTTAATCAATTCATTTTTGACAAGATCTGGAATTAAATTTGTTTGGTTAATCCAATTGATTGTTTCGCTTTTAGCAAAATCAAGATGTATCCAATAAGGTTGTGAAGTTGAAGCTTCACTTTTATCATTTAAAGGATTGGCTTTTCCCTTCCCATCCAATTGACAACTAAAGACAGGGTGTGCTGCAAGTAGATCTGAAACCAGAATAGAATTATTACTATTTTCGTTAATCATCATCAGCCCCAATTGTTAAGTTTGCTTAATTATATACTCATTTTGAACGAAAATGGAGCGGATGATATTAGATTTATCCTTTAGGGATTTAAATAAATTTGAGGTATTGATGAATGTTTAGGGTGATTATAAACACCTAATTCAACACCATACCATCGATTGATATTTTCAACAGTTAATACTTCGGATGGTACGCCTTGTTCTACAATTTTTCCTTGGTTAACAAGAATAATTTTATCAGCATACAAAGCAGCTAAATTGAGATCATGTAAGATGCAACATACAGCCAATTTCTGTTTAATAGCTAACTGCTTTAATAATCTTAAAGTATGTTGTTGATGATAAAGATCAAGTGCAGAGGTAGGTTCATCTAAAAATAATAATTTTTCATTAGATTGCGGTTGCCACAATTGAGCTAAGACTCTAGCTAATTGGACTCTTTGCTGTTCTCCTCCGGATAAACCTCTATAATCTCGGTCAGCAAATTGTAAACAATCAGTTTGTACCATCACTTCGTGAATTGATTCATCAAAATGTATTTTGCCATAAGGAGCTCGTCCCATTGCTATTACTTCTTTTACTTTAAAAGGAAAAGTAAGTTGGCTTTGTTGAAGCATAACTGTTCTTATTTTTGCTAATTGTTTTTGTGGCCACTGTGATAATGGTTTATCTAATAGATAACATTCACCTGATAATGGTTTTTGATAACCTGTTAGTAAACGCAATAAAGTGGACTTACCTGCGCCATTAGGACCAATGATAATTACAATTTCGCCTGAATTTATTGATAAAGATACATCATTAATTATCATTCGACGACCATAACCAAATGTTAAATTTTTAGCGGTTAACACAATAAATCTCCATCAGTTATTTATGTCTCAGAATAAGCCAAAGAAAATACGGACCACCAATTAGGCTGGTTAAAAGACCGACAGGAATTTCAGTTGGAGCAACTAATGTTCTAGCTAAAGTATCAGCTAATAAAAGTAAACAAGCACCACCTAATGCAGAGCCAGGTATTAGCCATTTATGGTTTGCACCGACTTGTAAACGAATCATGTGAGGTACAACTAATCCAACAAAAGCAATAATGCCACTCACTGCAACAGAAGTACCAATCAGTACAGCACTAAGTAATAATAGATAGCGTTTAGTGCGTTCAACATTGATACCTAAATAATGAGCATCTTCATCCCCCAGCTGTAATATGTTGAGATGATGAGCAAGTTTAATAACACATAATAACGTAGGTAAAATTAAAGAAATGGATACAATGACCAAGTCCCAAGAGCCTTTTCCTAAATGTCCCATTGACCATAACGAAAGTTGACGTAATTGTGATTCATCACTAATGTAACTGAGTCCTCCCAATATTGAGCCAATGATGGCATTAATTGCGACCCCTAACAAAATCATTTTAGCTAAATTACATTGTTCATTAAGACTATAGAGGTATATAAGAATACAGATAGATAAACTACCAGCAAATGCAGCAATCATTTTTCCGTAAAGCATCATAATCGGAGGAAAAACGGCAGGAAATAATATCGTTATACCTACCATTAGGCTTGCACCACTACTAATACCTAATAAACCAGGATCAGCTAAAGGGTTTCTGAATAATCCTTGCATAACAGCGCCAGCACTAGCTAATGCCATACCAACTACTACTGCGAGTATAATTCTAGGTAATCGAATATTGAACCAAATATTCCATAAAGGATCATTGAATGACATACTCATTAATTGATTAAAAGAAAGTTTTAATGCTCCTGAGTTTGCCGAATAGACAATTAAAATTAAAAGTAAAGCAAATAATCCCACTAACAATATTTGTTGACTAGATTTTCGCACCGACTACCCTCATATATTTAATACTAATAACTAACCGTTAAGCTTGGGTCAACCACACTATATGCACGATTATCAAATTGTTGATTAGCTATTTTATCGATGATGATTTTGGCTAATTCTTTGCGATATACAAAACCATGAACTTCTTTAGCGAAATAACATTCACCATTATTTGTTATTTCTCCATCTCGTAAACCACCTGGCCTTAAGATCACATAATTTAATGAACTGGTTTGTAACCAAACTTCAGCTAGTGATTTTTCTCGAACTGCATTACCAAATGCTTGCTTAGCTCGTAAGGATAATGTTGACCATGAATCACCACAACCAAGCGAGGTCACTAATATCATTTGTTTAATTCCAACCTGTTCTGCGCAATCAATGATAATGCGCTGAGCAATGTAATTACCCGTTTCTCCACCTAAAGTTGAAATTACTGTCGCGTCACTACCGTTTTGTTGACATATCTGTTTTACTAATTCAACGTCAGTTGCATCGCCAACATGAGTTTCAATACCTTGTTCAGATAATTGTTTTGCAAAATCGGCATCACGAACTAATACAATACAACGCCACTCAGGGTGGCATTGTTTGATTAATTGAGATACTTGATAACCAGTTCCTAGCTTTGAACTTACACCAAAAATAATTACTGTTTTCATTTTATTGTTTCTTAAAATTAATTGATTTTTTTTGCTAAAGCTCTAAATTTTTCAAGTTGTTCTGCTTTTAATTGATGTTTTTCATCACGCCCAACAAAAATTTTAAACATTGATTGACCTAAATGATTAAGGAATATAATAGAAGCAGTCGACATTTTCATAAATTTTCTTTCAATAAATGCAATATATTGGCAATGTTCTGCTTTTATGTGACCACTTAACCCTTTTTGATGGCGTAAGTTAAAGTATTTTTGGCTATGAGTTCCAGGAGGCAATTCACCTGAAATTTCAGCAATAATGTCACCAGTATGAACTAAAAACAATACGTCACCCCAAGTTGTTACTTCTTCCCAAATTGTATCAAAGTTACTTCCATCTACGATTTTTGCATCAGGTATTGCTTGGATCACTTGCGTCATAGTGACTTTATGATCTTGGGCAATTTTCTCTAGTAATTCTTCAGGGTTAGATTGCATATAAGTTGCAAGACTATTTAAAAGGGTTTGTTTATCTGCCATAGTAATTTCCTTTAATTTTCTGTTTTTACTTGGATGTTTTGCATATGTGGGTGAGATTTAGGCATACCATTACCTTGTTGCATGGCTTGTCTAGCTTGTGCCATCTTGTTTTGTAATTCGATATGCTCAGGATTATTAAGCTGTAGTAAAAGCTGTTGCAAAGCTTGTACAATATTACTTGACCAAAAACGTCCCGATAAAGTCAATCGTAAACAACGATCTTCATTTTGTAGTAATCCTACTTCATGCCATTGCTTGATTAATGGATCAAATAATTCAGCTTGATTGGTAAGTTGCGTTAGATCAACACGCCCTTTTTCTATACCTGCTTGTAATTTATGCAGCCAGTCACCGAGTAATGGTTTACCGGTTAACATCATTAGGGGCTTTTTACCTTGATCTAATAAGGCATAATATTGATTTAAATCACGATGGATCATATATGATTGCCCGTCTAGCTTTCCACCAGCACAAGAACCAAATCCAAAAAAGTGTGAGCCTTGTTTGATTAAAAAATTGTATAAATTCCGTTCGCGACTCGTTTTTGCCCAATGAGCATTGGTTAAATGAGTCCAACCCTGTCTATCTAAATATTTAGCTCCTTGATGATAAAAATCGCACTTATCAGTTACTGTTGGAATCTCTATTCTTTTATTTTCAACACCTTTAGCTAATGGAGTTGTTGGTAAAAGATTTAAGGAGTAAAGATCAACCCCGTCGAGAGGCAATTGATCAGCAATTTCTAAATCTCTTTGCCAAGTAACTGGAGTTTGATTAGGTAATCCAAACATAAGGTCACAAACTAAAGCAACACTATCTCGTGCAGCAATACGTTCAAAACTTTTAATAATTTCTTTTTCAGAAGACTGGCGTCCTAATCGCTGTCTAATTTCAGTATTAAAGGTCTGAATACCTATCGAAAAACGGTTTGCCCCAGCCTCAATGTAACTATCAATTTTATCCTCATCGAAATCAGAAATTCGCCCTTCTACAGTAATTTCGCAGTCAGGTGCTAGAGGAGCATGTTTTTTTAGATAATTTATTACACGAGCTAATTGTCCTGCAGCTAAAGCTGAAGGTGTTCCACCTCCAAAATAAATAGCATGTATTGGCGCAGACTGCATCGCTTTATTGCTAATTTCTAGGGATATCTCTTGTAATAAGTAATCAATATAAGTGTTGGTATCAAATTTACGCAAAGGATTTTGATAAAACCCACAAAATTGACAATGAATATCACAAAAAGGAATATGTATATAAATTAGACGTTTTCGTCCAGATAGATCTGAATTTTGAACAATACTCCATTGTTGTTCCAATTCTTGAGGTGATACTGGTAAACTTGCTTGTAAAGGCATTACTGCCCAACGATCTTTAAAAGGTAAAACTGAGTTTGAAGCGTAAAACGCACTTACATCAAATGATTTCATAACATCCATTCATAAAAATAATCTCGGTGAATTAAATAATAATTATTATCATTTATCAATATTTTTTTAATTATTTTCTTATTTATCTATTCAAATCTGATTATTTTTTAAAATTTATGCTCAGTTTTCAAACTAAACGCTAGTATTTTCATAAAAAATTAGCAAATAAAAACCTTTTTTTTAATAATGCTGATCGATTTATTGTATTGATTAGTAACTCGTGGAACCTTTATACAAATTGTATTTACATATTTTGCTAAAGATGAAATTACTATGGATAACATTATTGTTTCCCCAAATAAACGCTTATCTTTTATTGATATTTCGGTAATTTTAAATCAATTTTATTTCTTAATTCCTTATAATATTTAGCATAATCGATAATTTTCTTAAGTTATTTAATCAATCAAAACTTGATGATTAAGTGCAAAATGTGAAGCTGGTAAAATAGAATTACTCTATGAAAATATGAGTAAAATTATATTTAAGTTAAATAAACTGAAACAGAAATAAAAAGTACCAAAATTTCCCTACAAGATATCATTCTAATTTTCATATCCCCCAAAATATCAATATATTATTTTTGTAATAATTTGTTATAACATTATTATTTATTTAAATAAATTTTAATTTATCATTTATGCTTGATCAGTTTCTAATGCTTTGCTATTAAATCCCCCAATATTTTATGTTGATAATGGTTATCATTTTCACTATATTATTCTTCCAAAATTGAAAACCATGGTAGGTAAATTAAATCATGAAGAAAAATTTTATAAAAAGGATTAGCCTATTTTTACTAATATTTAGTATCAACAGTCTTCTCAATTATAGTTCAGCAAATGAAAGAATTGTTATTGCTGGAGGATCTCTTACTGAAATTGTATTCGCACTAGGTGCTGGAGATGATGTCGTAGGTGTTGATAAAACAAGCAGTTATCCTGAGAAAGTTAAACAATTGCCACAAATCGGTTATTGGAAATTATTAAATATTGAAGGTGTTTTATCGCTTAGACCAACCTTGTTTATAACATTAAATGATGTAGAACCTGATAATGTTATCGAAAAAGTGTCTGAGTCAAAAGTAGATGTATTAGCATTAAGGCGTGTACCTGGTACAATTGAACTGTTATACGAAAATATCAATAAAATTGCATCTAAATTAAATAAACAAGAAGAAGGCGAAAAATTAATCAATAGAATTAAAACCAATCTTGCCGACATTCAAGCCAAAATCGCAACTCACCCACAAAAAACAAAAGTTTTATCCCTAATGAGTATGAGTGGTTCCAATTCTGTAGCAGGTAAAAATACTACAATTGATGCATTAATTACTATCGCTGGTGGTGAAAATTTGGCATCGCATAATAGCTTCAAAAGTTACACTGCAGAATCAATTATAGCTATCAATCCTGAAGTTATCATTTTAAATAAATATTCGATTGATCAATTAGGTGGTTTAGACAAAGTCAATACTATTCCAGGTATTACTGAAACAAGTGCATTTAAAAATAATCGTATTACGGTTATAGATGATAGTTACTTATTTGGAATCGGGCCAAGAGTTGATGAAGCAGCAAAATTGCTATTCCAAAGCTTTTACCCTGAATAAACTATTTTAATAATATTTTTATTAATTGAAGCAAAAAATGCGCGCATTAAACATATTAAGTTTGAAAGGATAAAAATGTGAATTTTAAATATTTAAAAAAGACAAGTTCATTAGCAATAGGTTTAACATTAGCACTACCTACTTTCGCTACTGATAAACATAATGATGAAAAAGACATTGATACTATTACTGTAACAGCTCATGAAGCAACAAAAAATCCGGGAATGAATACTGAAATTTCTGAGCAAGATATTCGCCGTGATGGAGGTACTAATTTTGGTACTATAATGCGTTATCAACCTCTAATTTCTGCCCCAGGAAGTATTTCAGGTTCAGGTAGTGGTAAAAGTAGTTGGGACCGTGGTGGGTTTACTGGATACAATATTCGTGGTTTAGATGCTAACCGCGTGTCAATCGATATTGATGGTATGCCTTTACCAATAGCTCAGGGTCGGGTTAACTCTGTTGGACGAGCTGGGTTTGGATCTTACGGTATTGGCCGAGATTATATTGATACCTATATGTACAATAAAGTTGATATTCAATCAGGAGCGACATCGGTTAGTAATGCAAATAATGCTCTAGGTGGCTCAGTTTCATTCCAAACTAAATCGGCAAGTTATTACCTCTATCCGGGTAAAACGACCTACTTTGGTTATCAAAATAACTATGATAGTTCAGATAGAAGTTTCCACCAGGGCTTAACTATGGCTGGTGGTGATGATTATCTAAATGGTATTTTGGTTTTAAGTCGACGCGATGGCCAGCAAACACGTAATAATGGAGACTCAATAAGTAGTTATCCAGAAAACTGGCACTCTAACTCGATTTTAGCTGGTTTTGGCTGGCAAATGACAGAAGAACATTTAATTAATGCAACAGTTGATTACAATAATAAAACCAAAAATTCTCATTATGATACTTGGGATAAATACGGTAAAAAAGTTGAGTCACTTGATCATCAAAGAAGCAAAAACAATCGCTTTAATCTTGCTATTAAAGATCAATGGAAACCAACTGCTATAAGCTGGATTGATAGTTTAACTACTCAATTAAATTATCAACGAACCAATGTCTATGATAGTACCGATATTAGACATACAACTAAAGGTAATTTTAATACTCAAACAAATTACAATACAAAAACTTATAATTTTATTACTACTTTAGTTAAAAACTATGAAAATCAGAAAATTAGCGCTGGTTTAAATGGTAAATGGAGTGAAGATGAATCACCATTCTTTACTTCAGCCCAATCTCAAAATGGTAGAATATTTCCAGACGGAGATTACACTAAACCCCAAGCAGATAGTCGAAGTTATCAATTAGGGGGATTCCTCGAAGACAGAATTAGTTTTAATATTAAAGATAGTAATAATTTCTATCTAGTACCTGGTGTTAGAGTTATTTACCAAAATACTAAACCTCGTAATTTAGAAAATATGGCTGTAACAAACATCAATGGTAGTCAGTTAGGTAAACAATACAGTAGTAATAGTGATTTCCAAGTTTTACCTTCTATGTCATTTATGTATGATATTAATCCTGACTTCACTGCTTATTTACAATACAAACGTTCCGCACAAATGCCAAATCAGAACCAATTATATGGATCTTATTTAGCGCATAGCAATATGTATGTACTTGTTGGTGATTCAAATCTTAATACTGAAACCAGTGACAATTTTGAATTAGGTTTGAAAGGACATCCTGTTTCAGGTGTAACTTTAACATCTTCAGCTTTTTATAATAAATATAAAAATTTCATCGCTTATACACGTTATAGAAAGAACTTTGTCGGAACAGGTAACCGAATTGTTTATCAAGCAGAAAATCGTGATAAGGCATACATCTATGGTGCTGAATTGAGCAGTGAATTCAATATCGGCAAATGGGTAGAATCTGCTAATGGCTTAAGCGCTAAATTTGCAATTGGTTATAACCAAGGCAAATCAAAATCAAGCTATTTAGGTGATAAATATATTGAAATGGATTCAATAGCACCAATGAAAAGTGTTGTCGGTTTAGCGTGGGATGATCCGAATAAATTTTATGGTGTGGCTGTTACAGCAACATTCCAAAAAGGTAAAAAAGCCGAAGCGACATCTAGAGAATCTTATGGTAATGATGGTAGACCACTTCCTAATTCTAAAGATGACTATTTTAGAATCGCCGGTCATGGCATTATTGATTTAACTGGTTATATTAATATTACTAAGAATGTTAAATTGAATGGTGGAGTTTATAATCTTACCGATCAAAAATATTGGGATTATCTAAGTAATAATAAATTATACAGCACATCAGATCATAAATATCTAAACATGTTTACTGCTCCAGGCAGAACATTCCAATTAGGTTTAGATGTTGATTTCTAGAATGATATATCATTTTTTCAAATAAATAACCCGCATCATGCGGGTTATTTATTCTATAGCCTTCTATAAAAGCTCCCTAAAGGTGTTTAGTTTTTTATTAAAATTAAAGTAAATTAGCATCAATAAATTGATAAAAAATATCACATGTAATATTTACATGTGATAAAATTATGCTAATATAAGTTGTATAAAAAATTAAAGAATAACCAAAATTTATGAAAAAAACCAAAGAAGCTAAAAGCTCAGCATTTTATCAACAACAATACCGACAACGTTTAAGAGAACAGGGGTTGATAAAAAAAGAAGTTTGGATTTTGCCTGAAAATACTGCTGAGTTACTTGAAATCGAAAAAAAATTTCGTCAACCAGCTGTTGAAAATAAATCTTTTTTGTACCATGTGAAGGAAAACAATGAAATGAAAAATAAAGAAATCTGGAAAATTAATGACCTTTTCCAAGAATTAAATCAAACTGATTTAATCAAACAAGGTTCTGCAAATATTGAAATAATTGATGGTGTCGATGCTTGTTTACATATCATTATGCATGACTATGGTGATTTACCACTTTTTTTAAGCGTTTCAAATCAGCAAATTATTGTAGAAGCACTACTTTGGCCTGTTTCACTAATCAAAAATCCTTCATCATTTAATGAAGAAATTCTGTCTGCTAGAAAACTATTTGCTTTATCAACTATAGCAATTGAAAAAACAGGAGATGGAGAAATCAATTACATTATGTATGGTGCACTTAGTTCATCCTCAACCTTAAACGATATTATTTATGAACTCGAAATGTTATCAGACAATGTGATCAAAGCGACTGAAGCTTATGAGCATTTCTTTAATATTGAATAGTTAAAGCGAAAAGTTGTAGAAGGAGTTAAATATGGTTATCTTCAAAAAATTAGTAACAGCATTACGTGGTGGAATAAATGAAGTTGGCGAATCAATAATTGATTCTCAAGCGTTACGTATATTAGACCAAGAAATTAGAGATGCTGATGAAGAATTAAGACAAGCTAAAGAATCATTAGCTAATATTCTAGCAGAACAAAAATTAGCAGAGAAACAAGTTGAATCAACAAAAGCTCAAATTACTGAATATGAAGCATATGCTATTAAAGCACTTGAAAATAACAATGAAAAGTTAGCTTTGGAAGTAGCGGAAAAACTTTCGGTACTCGAAAATCAATATGAAAATAACAAAAAGCAAGCTAACTATTTTGCTGAAAGTGTTAAAAATTTACGACAAACTATTTCACAATCTGAAATCAATATTCGTAATTTAAAACAACAAGTTGATATAGTTAAAGCTACTGAAAGTGTCCAAAAAGCACAATCTGCAGTAGCACAGCGTTACGGTGGTTCAACAGCTAAATTGCATACTGCACTCGATTCATTAGATAGAATCAAAAAACGTCAAGAAAAAGCTGCTGCCACTTTTGAAGCAAAAAAAGAATTAGCAGCAACTGAAAATCCTGATTCGCTTGATAGTAAATTAGAAGCGGCCGGTATTAAAGCTGGCAATAATAATGCAGCTTCAATTTTAGCTAGATTAAAAGAAAAACAATCGAATTAAAGTTTTCGCGTTTTGATATTTTTAAGTTAGAATAGCAAAAACAATTATAAAATAATTAATTAGTTAAAACTAGTTTGGATAGATGAAGGGAATATAATGGAACTGTTTTGGGGAATATTTTTTTCTTTTCCCGTAATTATCTTTAGTGCATTGTTAACAATCTGTATCTTATATTGGTTTGTTGCAGCATTAGGACTATTAAGCGTTGACTGTTTAGATTTTGATATCAGTGTCAATGATGTTTATAGTGATGTTCCATCTACTGGATTAGGTGGTTTATTAATGAAATTTGGCTTCAATGAAGTACCAATGACTCTCATCATCACATTGATCTCTTTAATTGGATGGTCAATTTGTTATTTTGCCTTTCGTCTATTAATCCTACCTTTGTATAATTTTGTATTTCTTTATTATTTAGCAGGGATAGCTCTTTTAATTATCTCATTTATTTTATCAGTCTATTTAACTGCTTTTTTTATTAAACCGCTTCGTCCTTTATTCAGAAAGTTGTTAATTAACCACAATCATAAATCATTATTAGGGCAAGTTATCGAAATACGCTCAAGTACCGTAACCAGAACAAAAGGACAAGCTACCTGTGAAGATGGAGGAGCGGGCCTTATTTTAGAGGTAAGATGTGATGAATCTTATCAATTCAAGCGCGGTGATAAAGCCGTAATCCTTCAGTATGATGAAACAACAAATTGTTATGAAATAATTAGCCTAAAAGATTTTAATGGCTAATAGAAGTTAATTTGGAGAATAGAAAAATATGTCTTTAAGCAGTGATACTATAATGTTTTTTTTGGTAATAGTTGGAAGTATATTCCTTGTAATTGTCGGATTCTTCCTATTATTTAAGGCATTTTACATAAAGGTTCCTCAAGGTACGGCGCTTATTGTTAATGACATGACGTCAAAACCTAAAGTTCATTTTACTGGTGCATTGGTATATCCAATCATCTACAAAAAAGAGTTCATGAAAATTTCCTTGATCACTTTTGACGTAGAACGAAGAGGTAAAGATGGTTTAATTTGCCAAGACAACCTTAGGGCTGACATCTGCGTAGCCTTTTATTTACGCGTTAATGAAACAACAGAAGATGTTCTTAAAGTTGCCAAATCAATCGGTGTAGATCGTGCATCAGACCAACAAGCGGTAAGCACATTATTTAGTGCTAAATTTTCAGAAGCATTGAAAACCGTAGGTAAACAATTTGAACTTGCAAAGCTATTTGAAGATCGAATGAATTTCCGTGAACGTATCATTGATGTAATAGGTAAAGACCTTAACGGTTATGCCCTTGAAGATGTTGCTATCGATTATTTAGAACAAACTCCAATTAAATCACTCGACCCAGATAATATTTTTGATGCTGAAGGTATTAATAAAATTACAGCTATAACTGCTGTACATAAAGATGAAACCAATAAGCGAGAACGCGATCTAGAGTTAGCTCTTAAGAAAAAAGATACTGAAACTATCGAAGCTAAACTTGAATTAGAACGTCAACAAGCTGACGCTGAAGCTAGACAAAAACGTGAAATTGAAACTATTCGAGCTAGAGAAGCCGCTGAAACATTAAAAGTTCAAGAAGAAGAACGTTTGAAAGCTGAACAAGCTAGAATTCAAACCCAACAAGAAATTGAAGTAAGAGAAGAGAATCGTTTACGTGAAGTAGAAGTTGCACAGAATAACCGCCTAAGAGCTATTGCAATTGAAGAAGAACGTGTAATCCGAGCTCGTTCACTTGAAATTGTTGCTCGTGAACGTGAAGTTGAACTACAACGAATAGAGAAAGACAAAGTTGTAGAAGAGGAAAAGAAACAGATTGCTAATGTTATTCGTGAACGTGTAGCAGTTGAAAAAACAGTTGCAGTTGAAGAGGAAAACATTAAAGAAGTTCGTGAAGTTTCAAGAGCAGATCGTGAAAAACAAACAACAATTATTGAAGCTGAAGCTAGAGCTGAACAAGAGCTAGTTAAACAAGTAAAACAAGCTGAGGCAGATGAACAATCATCTAAACATCGCGCAATTGAAATCAGCACGATGGCTCAAGCTGAATTAGAAGCTGCAGCTAAACAAGCTGAAGCTAAAAAACAATTAGCTCAGGGTATAGAAGCCGAAGAAGCGGCAATAGGCCTTGCCGAAGCTAAAGTACGTAAAGCAAGAGCAGAAGCAGAAGAAAAAGAAGGTTTAGTCAAAGCAAATATTACAGCTGAAACATTATTAGCTGAAGCGAAAGGTAATCAAGAAAAAGGCTTAGCAGAAGCTAAAGTTATTGAAGCCAAAGCAATTGCAGTAGAAAAACAAGGTTTAACTGAAGCTAAAGTACTTGAGGAAAAACTTTCTGCTCAAGCTCGTGGTGATGAACGTATTGGATTCGCAAAAGCATCAGCAACAAAAGAACAAGGTCTTGCAGAAGCGTTAGTAATTCGCGAAAAATTAACTGCTGAGGCAAATGGTTTAGTAGATAAGTTCCAAGCAATGGGTACGATGAATGAACAATCGAAAAATCATGAGGAATTCCGTTTAGCGCTTGAAAAAGGTTTCGAACAAGCCATGGCTGCTATTGCTGCTAACAAAGAAATTGCTAGAGAACAAGCTGACGTGCTTGCTGCAGCATTCAGTAAAGCCAATATTGAAATTGTAGGCGGTAATGATAACTTCTTTAATAGCTTCTCTAAAGCAATTAGTGTAGGTAAAGCAATAGAAGGAACTGTTAATCAGAGCCCTGTACTACAATCTGCATTACAATCAGTACTATCTCGCTTATCGGGAGACAAAAACATAAACATAAAAGAGACTTTGCAAAACACTGATTTAAAAGCGTTAGCAAAACAATTTTTGTCATCCAATAATGAAAATGAATAGGTTACTATTAGAATAGCCATTTATCTATAATGTAATCAGTTTTAGGTAGGATTCATTTCCTACCTAAAACATTAGGTATTTCAGTATTATCTTCAACGAGTAAAACATGTCAGAAACCCAAGATCAGCAACAAACATCAACTGATAAAGCAGTCGCGGAAGGCGGAGCTTATGAAATTCTTCGTAAACGTTTAACCTCTTTAGGACAAGAACTTAATCAAAAGACAGAAGCTCTAAATCAGGAAAGGCTATCTGAGTTTGGTAAAAGTGACATGACCATCATTAGCCGTATTCGTATTAGAACGGAAAATAACTGTGTAGCACGGGATATTGTTCGCTTTGGTGATTGGTTGTTGTTTGGTTATAACGTCTATTTAGGATTAAAAAAAGAAACCAAGATAGAAGATGTATTTTCACTTTATCAATTAGTAGAACGTGATAACAATTATGAAGCTGATCCGGTTGATCTCTCAAATACATTCTTAAATATAGATCGATTTATACAAGACTTTAATGAGCTTTATACTTATTATAAAAATGCCCAGTTACTTCAGCTTGTTGAACGTGATGGAAAACTTCTTGCTAGTTTTCAAATTGGAGAACGAATTAGTGATATTCGTGTATTTCGATGGTCTATATCTAGCGATAAAAAAACAATCGAGTATATAGATAATCGAGGTGAGCGAGATATCGCACTACCACCTGCCTACGATTTTGAATGGATCGAAACAACACGTGAAGATATTGTTAACGGACGATTTCCTCATATCAATGTTCTTGATACAGTATTTGTTGAAACCATTGGTGGTGACTTAACAATAAAGTGTGAAAATAATACTAATGATGGTTTAGGAATTTATCGAGAAGAGGTTGTTGATAAAAATCAATCAATTAATGATGCTAAAATAGAATATGCAAAAGTTGGTTCATTAATCCTATTGAAAATTCTCCCTTACCGCGAAGACAATTGGCGCTATTTAGTTTATAACTCGCTAACCCAGCAAGTCCATCGTATAGATTTTATTGGTCAATCATGTATTCAACTTCCAGAAGATCATGGAATTATATTTCCTGGGGGATACTACTTACAAAATGGAGATTATAAAACTTTTGACCAATCAATGTCAGGTATGCGTTTCAGACGAATTCGCCGTTCACCAAATGGTGAAGATGTTTTATACATTTTCTATGACCCAAGCAATGGGCGACTAGCACTGTTCAATTATAATATGATTGAACGCAAACTAGATAACCCAATTTTAGGTCATGGCTACGCCGTTTTTGAAGATGGTCGAATGGTCGTTTTTGAAGGAGAAAGTGATGAGCCAACTAGAGTTCATCCAATGCAAATTTGGCAAACTCCTTTTTATAGTGATGAATATGCAGCACAACAACCGACAAATAATAGCTTCCTCGGAAAAATAGGTAATGCTGAACTTGTTCGCGGAATTTCAGATCTGTATTTTATCTCGCGCGAAATCGATAACCAGGCAGTCTCTTCACAACTCTATAGCAAACTAAGTGAAGATACAAAACGGCTCTTTGATAATTACTTTTGGCTCAATGACGAGAAACACCTATCATTCTCCCCTATTCTTCGTAATATTTCACAAACGAGTGAATTAGTTATAGATGAGTATGAAAAAGTCGAAAGCATTCGACGTCAATCCGAAAGCGCTATGCGTGAGGCAATTTCTAATCAACAAGATTTATTAACCAAGCTTTACCCTGATAGCTGGCAAGAAACACAAGAATTTGTTGATGCATTAAATGCAATAAAATTACAACTAGGCAGTTTAGTCACATTAAGAACTTACCGATACATTGATTTAGACCAAATCGATGAAATGGAAAATAAACTAAAAGCTAGACAAGCTGAGGTTTCATTAGCTACTGCTGAGTTTTTAGGAAGTGATAAAGCATTAGAGCCATTCAATATAAAAATTGACGATATTGAACAGCAAATTACCAAAGCAGATACTGCTGCAAAATTACTTGAATCTGTTGAAATAACAGAAACTATGTCAACTGATTTAGATATGCTTTCACAATTGATAGCAACCCTAAAATTTGATGACGTCACATTACAAACTAAAATCATAGAATCAATAGCTGAAGTCTATGCAAAACTTAACCAAACAAAAGCTAAAATCCAACAAAAACGAAAAAATTTAGCTAATGTTGAAATGGTCGCTCAATTTGGTGCTCAATTTAAATTATTTGGCCAAAGTATCGCCAATGCCTTGAGTATGGCAACAACACCTGAAAAATGTGATGATGAGCTATCTCGTCTTCTAGTTCAACTTGAAGAGCTTGAGAATCAATTTAGTGAAAGTGAAGAGTTCCTTAATGATATTCTGGCTAAACGGGAAGAGATATTAGAATCATTTGAAACTCACAAACAATCACTACTTGAAGATAGAACAAGACGAACAGAAGCGTTACTTACGGCTGCCAATCGAATTTTAGACAGTATACCAAGAAGAACGGCTAAATTTTCTGATCAAAATGAGTTAAATGCTTTTTTTGTTGCCGACGCTTTAGCTTTAAAAATTCGTGAAATTGTCGAAAAATTAAGAGCACTTTTTGATAATGTCAAAGCAGATGATATTGAATCTCGTTTCCAAAGTGCCAGAGATCAATCAATACGTGCCTTACGAGATAAATCAGAAATATTTGAATCTGGCGGTAATGTAATCAAACTGGGGCCAAGACATAAGTTTAGTGTCAACACCCAAGAACTTGATTTAACCATTGTACCAAAAGAAGATCACCTTTATTTACAATTAACGGGTACTGATTATCAGGAAAGAATTAATCACCCTAAATTAGAAAGTTATAAACCTTTCTGGTCAATTTCATTAGAATCCGAATCGCCTAGTGTTTACCGTGGTGAATATTTAGCATATTCAATAATTAATTCAGCGCTTAAAAAAGAGCATGATTTAAGTTATGACGATTTAAAAAATCAATTAAACCAACCTGAGGTATTAGCTAAAACAGTAAGAGATTATGCGTCAATGCGATATCGTGAGGGCTATGAAAAAGGGATTCACGATCACGATGCATTAAAAATATTAGCCAAACTGATCCCGCTAGGTGAAGCAGCCGGTCTATTACGCTATAACCCTTTAGCCCGAAGCTTAGCTATCCTTTTTTGGCATCATAATCAAAAGAGTGATATCGCCAAATTATGGCCAGAGCGAGCCAAAACTTGTAAAGATATACAAGCGTTATTTGGTCATGATGAAGGTATAAGAAATCTTCAAACAGAGATGTCTTTTGAATTAACCCAATTTTTAGAAAAGTACCCTATTCAACATGAACAGTATCATGTAAAACAAGCAACTGAATATTTAAGCTATATATTAGCCGAAACACCACAAGAATTTACGTTAAGTAAATATGGCCACTATCTATTTGAAGGTTTAAAAGCCCGCCTCGAGGAATCTCATATGTGGGGTGATTTTAACCAATCACAAAGCAATCTTCAAAAACGACTTGCCGATCGCTGGATTCTAATCGAAAGTTGGTTTAAAGGTCTTTGTACCCTACCCCAATATCAAAAACTATCAGACTATATTGCTGAAGCTTTAGTATTGTGTATCTTAGATAAAGAAAGTAGCATTACGCTGGGAATTAGCGAGCTTGAGCTTGATATTTCCGTCAACGATTTACTTGGCGATCATCCAAGTATAATTCAGGGAGTGTTGAATATTAATCTTGATGATTTCTTTAGTCGCATGCGTAAACAGTCCAGAATTATTATTCCGGAGTTTCAGCATTATCAAAGTCTTCGTCAGGAAGTACTCGATGAACAACGTGATCTTCTACATCTGGAGGAATTTAAGGCTAAACCATTAAGTTCGTTTGTGCGAAACAAACTCATTAATCAAGTTTACTTACCTATCATTGGTGATAACTTAGCTAAACAAATGGGAACGGTTGGTGAAACTAGACGTACCGATTTAATGGGGTTATTACTGCTTATATCTCCACCGGGTTATGGTAAAACGACATTAATGGAATATGTTGCTAATCGTCTTGGATTAATCTTTATGAAGATTAACGGACCGGCTTTAGGCCATAGTGTGTTATCTTTCGATCCAAATCAAGCACCGAATGCAACTGCCAAACAAGAGCTAGTAAAACTTAATCTAGCGCTTGAAATGGGAAATAACGTCATGCTTTATATTGATGATATACAGCACACCAATCCGGAATTCTTACAAAAATTCATCTCCCTTTGTGATGGTTCACGCCGAATCGAAGGTGTTTGGAAAGAAAAAACTAAGACCTATGATCTCCGAGGTAAAAAATTCTGCGTTATTATGTCAGGTAACCCGTATACTGAATCAGGAGAAGTATTCAAAATACCAGATATGTTGGCTAACCGTGCAGATATTTATAATTTAGGTGAAGTTCTTGGTGGTATGGATGAAGTTTTTGCTTCAAGTTATATTGAAAACTGCTTAACTTCAAATCCAATTCTAGCACCACTTGCGTTACGTGACTTAAATGATCTTTATCAACTCATTGACCATGCACAAGGCAAGCCACTTAATAGCAATGAATTAAGTTACGCTTACAGCCAAGCAGAAATTAGTGAAATTGTTGCAGTACTTAGTCACCTATTGAAAATTAGAGAAGTGGTATTCAAAGTTAACCAACAATACATCGTTAGTGCTGCTCAATCAGATAAATACCGTACAGAACCACCTTTCAAACTTCAAGGTAGTTATCGAAACATGAATAAACTTGCTGAGAAGGTTTCTTCTGTTATGAATGATGATGAACTTAATCAAATCATCAACGATCACTATTTGGGTGAAGCTCAACTATTAACTAATGGTGCAGAAGAAAATCTTCTTAAACTCGCTGAAATTCGTGGCGTATTAACTGATACACAAACTAAACGTTGGCAACAAATCAAAGCTGATTTTATACGCAATAAAACACTAGGTGGTGATGAAAGTGATACCGGAAACCAAATTGTTACGCAATTGGCTGACTTAGTGCAAAGTGTACAGGCTTTGCAGTTATCATCAAATAAAAAACCGAAAAAAGAGAAAAGAAATACAAAAGGTAAATAGCGAATTTTAATTATATTTTATTGTTAATAAAAAAGGCGGAAATAGACTTCCGCTTTTTTATTATTTAGGAAAAAAGGTAATTAAAATAGGTCAAATCCACATTAATGATAAAAAAACGTATAATAAATAGGCAAAAATATAACAACCTATTGGTGTGATTATCAACAAAATACCTAATCTTCGCATAATTTTGGTTTTAGCTAAGCATAAAATTATTAGACCAATTACGAAAACTAATAAATAAACCCACCAAAAGATAAATAGTGACAATATAAAAAAACTTAATCCATTTAAATAAATCATTTAATTAACTCCATTAATTAATGTTTTTTCTATTTTTAACCTTTTCGAGTTATTTACCATAAATGACTAATCCGACTTTTATTTCAGAAGCTTAAGAAGACAAAACGATACTGGGTATTAATTCATCAAGCCCAGACAAATTAAATCAGAATATCCTTTTTCATTTTAACACCCCAACATTGCATAACTGGTTTATTGGGGAAGTTATTTGCCCAATCTGGGATAAAATATGGGGTAGTTTCTAATTGGGAAAGATTATGAATAATAAGTTCATCGGCATTATCACTCACAGTGATTTGTAATTGATATAGTTGAGTTACTATTTCAAAATAACCTGTAGTATTAAAGCCAAATTTTTTACAGTAAAATTCAAAATAATGTACCTTTTAAATACCGTAGGGATATCTTAACATGATATTTAAAGATAAGTTTTATATGTTTCGATTATTCTAACACTTTTTGCGATCCACTTCCCAACTTCTCATTTCAATTCACACTTCCCAAAATATTGGTTTATGATGAATAAAACTAACTAAACATTAATAACATGATCACAATAAACTACTCAAAACAATTTACATACTAACCTACCCTGATAACGATTCAATTTACGATTGTAAAAATGATTCGTATTTGATTTTTCCATCTCTCGACATTTACAATGACTGGTGGTGTTTTTATAAGAACGATAGATTAAACAAAGTCGGAATTTTTGAATCGTATCAAGATGCGGTAGAGTATGTGAAGTTGAAGATTGATAGTGTTTAGTTATTCAGGTTATTCAGGTTTTTCAGGCCAGTCGATATCAGGTGCGGTATTAACATCTATCTGATTTAATTCAAAACGATATTTTTTCCATTTTTTTAACATTTCTCTTTGTTGTTCTGTAGCTATATCAGCATCAACAGCATCCTGCAAATTACTTATGGCGCTATTTGCTCCGTTTAGTAATTGCAATTGTTGTGATTGAGCAATCGCTATCTCGTATTGATGTTGTTTGTCTTTATCTAACACCCACTTTTTACCATTCCATGAATCAAAATCTGAATTTGGTTTTAACAATGTAAAATCGTCTGGTATATCACCTATAAAAGTTACTGTTGATTCAGCACCAGTTTCTATTGAATAGATTCTTTTACCACGATAATCAGTTGGGTATATCCATTTATCATCTTGTCGTACAATAGCATGATCATCGTCTACTTCTTTTGGCGCATCTAAATATGACTGAGCAGGCAATCCAACACCGGCAGGCAAAAATTGATAGGTTGATCCTTGATATTCATTCGTTTGAGAATTAACATTAAAAACCATCCTCCAACCTGGATGTGTTGTTATTCCACTATTATTTAAAATAGCTGTTTCTGGTTGTAATTGATATTTCATTATTTTCTCCTGTTATTCGGCTCTAACAATATAATTAAATGCAACATTACTCGGATGATTGTCGTGAGAAACTGGTACCACACGAGACGCATCAAAATTAATTCCACCTGCGTCCCCTACATCAACCTTTGTAGGTGTCCCTGAGGCATGTCTACTATAAGCTCTAAATGCTCCAGTACCTGTCCCTCCATTTTGCCCGAATGTTTCTGATATAGGACCTACATCTCCCCAAATATTTCTAATTGCGTCACTCTGGAAACTAAGTATGTTACGATTTGGATCTAATCCACGCCCGTTATCTTTCCCCCTAATAAATACACCTCGTAAATCTGGTAATGTTCCCCTTGGATAAACACCAGCCAATTTGGGAAATTGATTAACATCAAACTGTGCACCATTACATAAAAACCATCCATTTGGTATATGATCACTAGGCCAAGGTTGCGGAATTCCTGCCGGTAGCATTTTATCTCGAACGAACAAATCCAGATTTGTTACTCGTTCAGCAGGTACGTAACCCTCACATAGCGATCCCTCAGAATTAAATCCCCACGCTGCCTTATTGCTCACCCTATTATACATTGCAACAACACCATCATCACGTACAAACAAATAAAATCGTTTATCGTGAGAATGTACCCGGGATTCATTTGAGCACAACTCAAATTTATCAGAAATATCGCCGATTCTATAATGTGCATTGTTAGCATTGGTATTTGCCTTCGCCGCATTATCATTAGCTTTTTTAACAGCCAGAGGTGTAGCCGCTTCGGTTTCTGATTCGCTGTTAGTTGATGAGTTAAGCTTTACACTACCTTTACTGACAAACTCTTTAATAGCTGTGGCAAGTTGATCATGTTTTGTTTTATCAAGCACGAAACCTGCTGATTCAATGGCATTAGCAATTTCCTCTTGAATCGAATCACAATACAAATAATCAAGTTGTGTTGCTGGTGTACCAGTTTGTGGATTTCCCCTAGTAAACCCATTTTTTCCTTGCCCAAATTTATCTTTTTGGGCTGTTGGTGTGTCAATTCTATGCATTGATTACTCCGTATTTAAAAATTACATAGGTATGTGATGGGCATAATTTGTCAATTATGCATTCGATCTGTTTGTCACTCCATTCCCTTAAATATGAATCACAATGATCCTCACATGTCATTTCTGTTATTTTATAATTGTGGGGAATGTTAATAATCCAGTAAAAACGCCATTCTTCATCATACAAATAATCTTCGCATGATGATTCACATGTAAAAACATCATTGTTATAGTTAGTGATAGTTGCATCTGGATAACCGTTGATAGCTAATATATTTAGATAAAAATCTTTATTGATTGCTCCAGTCAGATTTAATTTAGAATCTAAACGATTTCGACGAGTTGTTAACGTTTGAAATAACTCTGAATAACAACTATCAGGTAAACCACAAACTTTCTCATATCTGTCAATAAGTTCTGTTGTAGTTCGCGGATCAATTTCTCGCATTAGGTCATCAACTCGATGATGTGTTTTTGATAATGTTAATGCTAATGATAAAAGTATTGGCTCTTCTTTATCCCATGCTGGGCCGTATGGTAATAAATGACTAACCATACTTTGATATTGTTTTTCTATATCCATTCAATATTCCCCAATACTGCAACTTCATTTTTTTCTATAAAAATATTTTTATTTGGGTACATTAATTCATGCGAATATTCACCAAATGAAGCACTGATTACTTCACTTATACGAGATCTAAATAGTGTTGATTGTGGTCTTCCTTCGCGTAGAAGAAATTCTTTTAACTCTGCTTCTATTTGATAACGAATTTCTGGGTTGTCTGGGGTTACTATAATTTTAAAATCAATGGGCTTAGGGAGAGGTGAAAAAACGATTAACCTAGAGCCAGCAACTGGTGCTAGAGGTTCAATGTGCTTTTTGATATTTTGAATTGTGGTATTGTCTAAAATAGGATTAACAGGATCGCTATTTGCAACCATCAAACCTACGCTACCAGTGCCGGCCCAATGACGATAACACCAAGCCCTTGTAACTCCTGATACTTCTTTAGCCCATTGTACATAATCCTGATCTGCTCCACATTGAGGGGTGTAATACCACCTATCTATAACTCGTTTTCTGAATGTTTCTATATCTTCAACATCTGAACCGCTTTTAATAGAATCAGCGTAACATGTTGATGATAGCTCTGTAACCGGTGAAATCAGTGACATGCTTGTGCCATCATCACAGTTCCCTTTTTTTCCAAGTTCATCACAAATTACAGGCACTCTTAAGATATTATTTGCAGATGTTGTTGTCTGTGTAACTGTATACATGCACTGATCAACTTGGCGTCTAACCTTTTGATCTTTTCTGATAATAATGCCGTCTGATACTTCATCAAACCTAATATAGCCAACCGCAGATGTAGGTTGTTTTCTATAGCAACGCTTCATATTTCCATGCCGAATTAGCCAATTTTCATCAGCTTGATCCGGTAAAATATTTTTGGCCATGTTTTCTATATAACCCAATAATATGTGAGTCGCCCCAGCGATAACACGCCCATAAACCTCAGGATCATTCCGTCGTAACGATATTAATTCATCATCAACAGCTAAACGTGCATACAAATCATTGCGAATAGTTGTGATTAAATCTGGTAAAGTCGGTCTTGAAAATTCACTAGCCATTGATTTTACTCCAAAGGTTATCAAACCTATATTCTTCATTACTTCCATCTTTTTTAAAGATATTAATTGTAGCAACTAAAACAGTTAAATCGATTCGCTTAACAGAAACATCGATACGTGATGCCAGCCCATCATCAATCATCCATTGCACAGCTTCTTTTATATAAATTTTTGCAAAGTTAGCTGTTTGGTTATTTAATTTTGAACGGGCTAATAAATAAAGGCGTGATCCGATTTTGTCGTTAGCGATACTAGGATATGAGTCACCCCACCAGCCATATGGATGATCTGAATCATCACTGGTATTTTTTCTGCGCCAAGTGAATAGGGAAATTATTAGCGCACGATATAGCTTATTTTGAATATCAGTTGGATTGGTATTTTTGCCATTTACTGTCAATATCATTTTTTTTACTCATAAAAAAACCGTCATTAGACGGTTTATATAGTGAAGTGTTAATTACTCTAATCGTTGATTAGGAACCTGCGTAATGGAGTTTGTTTCATTATGAGTGTGCGCATTATAAATGGTTCTAATATCTGAAATAGTGCTGGTTTGGTCTTCAATTTCACCTGTAGATTTTAATAACGGTGTAGCAAAATTTGTCCCAAATGATGCTTTAACAACTAAGTTTTTGGTATTTAGTTCTATTGCATCATCAGCATTCACAATAAATTTTTTAGTTTTTACATTAATTTCATTATTACGATTAAAAATAATGTAATCACCTTCATCTGTATAAATGGCTACTTCACCCTGCTTAAGCGACTTAATTCGATAACGACGATCCCCTGCTACTAATATTACACCATGAGACTTATCACCGTCTAAAAAAAATGCAACGGCTTCAGCTCCATCTAATGGCCTTGAAGTAAAACCATAAGACTCTATTTGTTCTATATCGCTTTTCTGCTCACCACCAGACATTTTTATTTGCAATGTTTGGCATTTACTTGCACTGTTACTAGATGTTATATAACCACGTGAAACCAAATTCATTATTTTATTTAAAACTTTTCGCATTAAAACACCTCACAAGCATTTGTTTTAACTATTTTTTATCTTTTTCTCAGGTAAATATGCCTCGACTGGACCAACCTTCAATTCACATAGTGTTCCACGGCTACTTAAACTATATTTAACTTCGGCAATAACCAGTTTTTCGCTATCAAAACCCAATAGAGGATCATCAACAACTACCATTTGATTAGGTTTCCACAATGACCCATCACCTTGTCGCCAGCCTTGAATGGTATAAGTCGCTTCTCGGGTTTTACTCGCTCTTAACGTTTTTTCCATTTCACAGCGTTCTTGGCACGTACCATTATTTGAATCCCCTGACTGTTTAATAATTAGAGGGCGATAGCGAAGAATTTCTTCATCCTTAGATGAAGAGCTGACTGAAGAAAGCGTTGCTTTTCCAAAGTTTTTATCATCACCAATGCTCTGTCCAGAAACAAAATAATCTGAATAGCGATCTTTAATGCTTTTTTCAGCATCTCCTGAGAGAATATTAACACCAAGGATTAATGCAGTTTTTGCCTCATCTGAACCAATATCACCAATAACTAGTTGTCCTTGTTCATCATCAAATACGATAATCTGTTTCAATCCCATTATTTTGCTAATAACATCGAAAACAGTATCGCCCTGATCTGCCTGAATGCTTAGAGAACCTGCATCAGTACTTTGGTTAGATACATTTAGTTTGAATGGCTCAACTAAATCTTGTATCACTTGTAATGTTGAACTATTACTATATTGTTTAGGTACTGCACTACAATCAACGCAATCAGCAGTTTTACTCCTACCAACGATGCCCATAGATAACGATCCTGCATCATATCGAATCGGCAACGATTCAATATAGCCAGTTAAAACAACATCATCATCAATAAACACCTCAACAAGATCACCGTTTTTAACAGCTATTTTAGTTTCTAAATTTTCTCCTGATGAAGGCCATTGACGGGTAATAGTGACATTAAAATCTCTTGCCAGTCGTTCAATACCTGCCGAGATACTAATTTCAGTCCATCCTCCGAAATATTTGCCATTAACCTTTAATAAAACGTTATTCATGGTTTGGGTACTCTTAGTTCTTTAACTGGAACGAATCCAGGATGAAAAATACTGTTGCGAATCGAGATATCCTCACAACGTGAAGCATTGTTATAGAGATAGTGAGCTAAAACTAAATCAGGCAACACCTCATTAGGGATATAGACAATTGTTTTTTCTATTTTGATTAGGCGAGCATTGATATCTTGATTTACTGCGGCCTTTAATTTTGCTAACGCAATGTATAATCCATCATACTCCGTTCGCGATAATTCTTTATCAAATGACTTATTGATGGACTCCTTGATATCCAACAAATCATCAAATGAAATGGTATTATGTTTTTCAACTGTTGATGGTGTTGATACATGTGTGCTTGTTATATTAGTAATTAAATGACTAGTTGGTAACGTATGTTCTTGATCAAAATAATTCTCTTTTTTACCTTTTGTTGACTCTAACGCCACAGGAGCAAAAGCTTGTTTTCTTTTATCTTCAACTTGTTTAGGTAACGATGCAATTATTCGTGATACTTCTGTAAGTGCGGTAACTCGAATAGCAGTATTAATCAAGTTTTGATTTTTCTTTCTTTTTTGGGTAGATTTGCTATCAGTTGACCAAATTGCCCCAGGGAAAATGCTCTTTATAAATGATATACCATTAAACACCTTTACTCTTGCTATTAACCCGTTTATAGAATTGGAAAATTTTGTCGCACTATGCCACACCTTTTTAATTGAATTAACGATTGATGGTCCCCCCGTTCCAAGGATAGGCGATAAATTACCATTTAGGATTTTAACTGCATCATTAATATACGGGGTTATTGCATTAAAAGCATCGGCTATGTCATTTAAAATTGACATGGTATTATCAAGAATACTGTACTGTACAAAATCAGGCACATCGATTAAGTCAAAATCTTCAAATGCATCTAATAGTGCTTGATCTACATTATCTGCATTTTCTTCTACAATATCATCAGTAGCTACTGAAGAATCGGGGAATATTAACTCACCAGCTTCGACAAATGAAAATGAAATTACACTCATTCGACCGTTTTCAACTGAATTATTTACTGTTATTTGCCCTTCTATATTAACATTAAGTTCACCAAGAAATGGATGAATTAACATTCCTGAGCCTTCTTGCTCAATGGCATTAACTAATTTTTCAGTTTGTTCTTGATAGTCATCCCCAATTAAAAAAGCTTCTATTTTATTTTTACGTGCTGAACGCCCCATATCTTCAGTATACGGTACATCTCTAAATGGATATTCATGGGTTTGATTACGCCGTCCAAATTCAGATGATGTGCTACTAACTTGAAACCGTACACCACGAAAACTTGCTGGAAGCAAATCATTCAACCAACTTAGATTTATCATCAACCTCTCCCTAAATTCGCATACGGATTCCAGCCAACATCTGTTTTCATATTAAAACCTGATGCCTGTTTAGTTTCTTTTACTATTGTACCTTCAGGTGCATTTTCAAACTTAACAACAAGTTCGCCATTACCAACTGTATTTGAAAATTTATTAATTGGCATTTGAGGTGTTTGATAATAAGGATAATTATCCATCAGCTTTGTTACTTCTTGAGGTAAGCTCGATGTATCAATATTAACCTTTATATTTTTTTTATCATCACCGAAAAGAAATTTCCACACATTCAGTAACGGTTCAATGCCAGACTTAACGTTATTCCATAACTCTTTGAAGAAGTTTTTGACACTATCCCACATTTTAGGAATCAAATCACCTGCTGCTTCAAATGGGGTTATGAATACATCAAAAATAGGCATCAAACATGGCTTTATAGTTTCCCATAAACCACTGAAAAATTTACTGACAGCTTCCCATGCCTTTACAATTATTTCACCACCTGCTTTGAATCCCGCTATAAAGGCGTCAATAATAGGCATCACAAAAGGTTTGATAAATTCCCATAGCCCACTAAAGAACTTACTGACAGTACTCCAAGCATTAACAATGAAAGAAGCCCCAGCTTTTAAACCTTCAACAAAGAAATTAATAATCTTCATAACATAAGGTTCAATTGTTGACCATAAATTGCTAAAGAATTGACTAACAATTCTCCATCCATTTACAATCAATGCGGCTCCATCTTTGAATCTTTCAATAAAATTATTAATAAATGGCATAACGTGAGGTTCAATAATTCCCCAGAGCCATTTAAAGAATTGAACTATTTCATCCCAATATTCAATAATTAAACCAGCTCCTAATGCTATAGCGCTCATAGCAAATCCAATTGGATTAGCTTTCAAAGCAGTGTTAAATCCTATTAATCCTATTCTTGCAAAATCAAATGCTTTTTTTAATTTCAGTTTAGCTATAGCTAATGCCTTTGTGAACCAGATGTATCCCTTTGTTATACCAGTTGCTATTGTAAGCGTGTTAGAAACTGCGCCAACAATAATATTTACACCCGCACATGCAATACGAAGACCAATTAACCCAATAACTGCCATTGCAACCATTTTTACCAGTTCAGGATTTTCTTGAATAAAATGACCAAATTCAACCACTAGCGGCTGTAATTCATTTAAAAGCTCTGTAAATGCAGGTAATAAGGCATCATTTATCGATAAACTAATATTAGTTAACGCATTGTTAAAAAGCTGTAATTTATTAGCCGTTGTATTTGAACTCGAATCATATTTTTTTTGCATCGAACCAGCATATTGTGCTGCATCACCAACTCGGTTAAAGTTAGTTTTTAACAAGTCCATATTGCTAAGTAATGGAGATATAGATTCAACACTTTCCTTACCGAATAACATAGTTAGCGCTGTTGCGCGTTTATCTGCTGACATATTTCCCAAAGATTCAAGCACCTTCATAATCGTTCCTTCGGCATCTTTTTGCATGCCTTTGGCTATTCGTGTTGATGTGAATCCCAATCGTTGTAATACTTTTTGTTGTTCTGCTGTAGCTGCCTTACCTGATGTTAACGTCAGCATAAAGTTTTTAAGGCCAGTTGCTGCCTGTTCTGTATTTGTACCTGTTGCAATAATGGTTGAACTTAATGCCGCTAATTTATCAGCACCAACACCAGATTGTGCTGCAAGAGTACCAATTCGTGAAACAACTTCAGAAATATCTTTTGCGTTTACATTTTGTGTATTGCTTAATAGATTGATTTTATCTGATAAGCTAACTACCTCTTTTTGTGTCAATTTTAAAGACGTTCGCCATGTAGCCATTGTACTACCAGCTTCCTCAGCAGATGTCTCAAACGCGATCCCCATTTTTATGGCATCTTGAGCAAACTGTATTAATTCATCCCTTAGAATATTTGCACGACTTCCCTGTGCAACAATAGAAGCAATATCTTTAGACGCAATTGGTAAACGTAATGACATTTCGCGAATATCTTGCCCCATTTCTTTAAATTGTTCTGGCGTATCAAAGTTAATAACTTCTCTAATATTTTCCATTTTTTCTTCAAATGCCATGGCATCCATCATTCCTTTGACAAACATCGAAGAAAAAGGAAGATCAGTAACAGCATTCTTTAAAGTAAGTTTCCCAAAATCTGATTTACTTAAGTTTTCGCGAAATTCTTTGAATTTATTATTCATTTTATTTAAATTTGGTGACAGTTTATCAACACCTATCACTAATTTTTTTGAGTCAAAGTCTGCCATTATGATTTCCTACTGCTTTCTATGCGGTTTGCTTGTTCGACTAATTCAAATACTTCCGATAGTGAACGTTCTTCTAAGATGTGAAATGGTGACAATTGCCAGTACTTGGCTATATCAAAACAAAGGTTTACAAGATATTCGATTGTGATTATTCCGGTGTCACTTCTCCCTCCACGGTAGTCACTTCCTTCGCCTTTGGGCCTAAGAACATCATGATTTCACCGGTAATCATTAAAAAATCGTAAGGTGTAAGTTGTTCGACGGAGCTGGGTGTAACGTTACCTAGTGTAACGATATACTCAGCAATTTTTTTAGGATCCCCAATCATATTACTATCAAATGGAAAGCCTAATTTTTTAATATCCTTAACAGTTGGTTCGTTAAGTTCAAGTACATGTAATTCGTTGCCATGAGCCATAATAGGCTGTGATAATTTGATTTCTTTCATTATTGATAAAATCCTTCTTGACCATGAAATTCCAATTCTGCTGTACCTTCTTCTGCGTTGTGATTTACTTCACCTTCAATCCATGCGTTTGACAGTACATAAACTTTTCCGTTGGCTAGTTCTGCTGTAACTGTCATTGAATCACTTGAAACTAACATGTCTATAGGAAAATCACCTGGCACTTTAAATGTTCCTTTAATGTAGGGAGCACGAAATGTTTCTTTATAATGAACACTATTATCTAACCCTAAAATACTTTCTTTAACGTTAGTATTCATTGGGACTTCTATGCCGCCGGTTAATGACAATTGAAAAGAATCAACTTTGATGTAAGTTGTTCCTGAAATACGTCGTTGTGTCATTATTTTTTCTCCTCTGGATATTGCAATCTAAACTGTGCTAACACAGCAAAAACACGTAATTGATTAACGAGATCGGGTGGAAATAATACATCCAATCGGTTAGGATCATTGATATTTCGCTCAACAATTAAGTTCTTCTTAAACACATCAAAATTTTCAACTAATCCCATTAATTCTAGTTGACGATAAGTTGCGTTAATTTCAGCTTTAGCAACTGCCGGTGTAATAATTGCCTGCCCAGTACCAAATCGAGTACCATCGTTTGCTAGTTTATGTCGTGGATATTTCGATGTAATCACACTGCGTAATTTACGTAACACATATGCAAGCGTATGCAATGTTTCACTATCGAGATAGCTATTATCAGCAATACCATAACTGTTACGTTGATATGTAGTGATATCTCGTTGAATTAATAAATTACCACTTGAAACATATGCCGTAGCAATACCGTGACTTAGCAATGATTGTTGCTCAGTTAGTGTAAACTGATTACTATCAGAAGCTGGTAATGCACCATTTAACATTCCAGATTGAGTTGGACGTGCAGGATCATTACGAATAAAAACAGCATTACGAGCAGTGCGCATTGCAATTAATTCATCAAGTCCTGTTTGAACCCTTGATTCATAGCCTGCAACGGTAATATGTTGATAATTCAATTTATCACCAAATTCGACTAATTCTGTCAAATTACCTTTTTTAGCGGTATAAGCATGTCCATACAATTGGCGCGCATAGCTCCAACGTCCTGTAGTGTCATCCATCTCATGATTAAATGTAGCTAAAGACGATAGGTCATTAAATGGGAATGCTATAAAATCAAGTAATTTGTCACCCATAGCTGCAATAACGGGGGTTAAATTAGGGGTACCTGTTCCTCCGCTCATTTGATTGATAACAATATTTAAACCATAAGGAGTATCTTCTCCTCCGACTGTACCATAATAGTTAAAACATAGAGGAATATCATTGCCACTCAACCCTTTATTTTTAGCTGTTAGCGTAATTGTGCTATTATTTAAGACTGCGGTGACAGGTAAATCAAGGTGAGTATTAATCGCATTATGCAATCCATTTGCTACGGTTTCTGCACTATCAGAGACGGTTACTTGTGATTGAATTTTACTATTACCGATATAGAGACTTAATGTTCCTGTTTCTTCTGCAGTACCTGATATTTGAATAGTACCAGTCGCATTCGATCCAGCTGTAGGTTCATCTACCGCGATAACAAAAAGCTCGCCAAAATTATCAATATTACGATAGGATTCTACCATTCTTGATAATTGACTGCCTCGCCCTGCAAGTTTTTTAGCCTGATCTGCAGATGGCATAATAATTAACTTATTACGTTCAATGCTACTATCAGCTAACGGATAAGCAATAATTAGTGAAGCACCGTTATCTTGAATAGTATTGGCCGCAGATGAATCTACTTCCGCATAAAATAAAGGAACCTTTATATTGCTAGGAAAATTGTTAAAACTAATTGTCATTTTTAGCTACCTTTTTTTCTTGTTTCACTTTGATGTTTGTAACTTCTTCAACATCATTATTTGTCAATCGTCTAGCCCAGTACTGGTTATACTCAACATTACGACCGTCTACTGGTAAATAATCCCCATTATTGGGGTCATATACCTGTTTATTATTGACTGGTTTAATTATCATTATTATCCTCATAGATATTGTTATTTAAAAAACTTATTGTTACTCCTGAGTCTTGTTCATTAGCTGTGCCCGAAATGGTATCAAAATTGCCGATATTTAACGGGTTATATAATGGAGGTTTGGTAATACCGGGATTATTTGGATCAAATTGCCAATCAGGAATGGGGATTGGATTATCAGCAACTTTTAAATCAAAATATTGCCGAGTATCTTCAAATCCAATTTCACGCACCGAACTGAAATTAAATTGATAACAAATTCTATCTTTATCTAAATCGAGTAATTTCCCACCATCATATTGAATTGGATAATGAGATGGAGTTAGTTCAAGACCAAGTAAAACTTGCCAAAGATCAACTTTGATATTCTCAACAAGATCATATACTTCTTGTTTCCCTTGCTCTCCTATCAACTTTAATACAACAATAACTCCAAAACCCTCTATTACATTTTGCCAATAATCTGTTTTTGACTTATTGTTCTGCGCTTTATCATCTAGTGGAACAACGTAAGCAGCTGGTAGTTCTGAAAATGTCGTATCTTTAATAGATGAGAATTTAGCAATCCAACTAACTCGCCCTTCAAAACTTAGGCAAAAATGGCGTAATGTATGGACGACATGAGATAATTTCATTGTTTAACCTACATAATTTAAGGTGTTTTTAAAATGCTTTTATTTGCTATATGGTGATTGTTTATTTAATTCTTCAATCATAAAGTTTGCACTTGAAGTACCATTGGCAAAATCGCACCAGCCTTTACCACATTACTATTTAGCCTTATGAGACAACAAACTTGAGCCACCGATAATTCAACAATAACTTATCAGCTAACATCTCCACATCGTTTCTTTAATTATTTGTTAGTTTGATCCAATGGGCATTTTTGAAGTTAGATCCACGTATATACTTACTTTTTTGAGCTAATAGAAGATAGTTATATAAATTAGCTGAGTAAGTTTTAATTTTATCGCCGTAATACTCAAGTAAAGCGCTATTTATTCATCAGTAACTTGTTTAATAGCCCTTTTATCTGCATTACACTTCTCAATGACATTTAATAAATGCTCGTTATATCGGAGGCTATCACCAAAAGTCATGGGATTAGGTGGTAAATTTGGTAAACAGTCACTTAATAGATTGGCTGGTATAGGTCGATTCACGTATACCTTTCGCTCGGTTGAACAAGCTTGCAGAAACAGACATAGGCACAAACTGCTTAGCACAATCATTATCTTTGAGTTGCTCATTAATTTGCTCCTGCCGTTTCAGTGATTGATTTTCTAGTTCACGTTTTGATAATTCGTTATCTGCGATGATTTGGTTGTTTCTAGATATGGTTTGCTCTAGCTGGTTAATTTGATTAGTTAGCTCAGCATTAGCGTTTTTTAATCGTTTTTTCTCTTCAAAATTGTTATAACAGAAATAAATAGCAAAAGTGATAATGATTAATGATATGCTCAATATCTTTTCATTATTCATAGTAAACCGCTCCTATAAATAGTTTTACCACCTTGCTTAACGGCTGTTAATACTATTTGCCTGTTATTGTTAGGACTAAATCCTATGTGTACCCATTGATTATGCTCTTGGATAAGTTTGTCGAATTGAACACCAGCATCAATCAATCTTTGACATATTTCTTTAGGGGTACCATATGATGAACGAAAATCAACTGCTAAACCCTTAGTATGAGCGCTTGTTGATACTCCTCCTACTCTTGCATTTAATGCAGGACAGCGATATCCAGAGGTGATAATAATGGGTTTATCTAATGCTTTTCTAACAAGTTCTAGCTTTATGGCTGTTAACTGCACATTTGGCATCAAATTTTGGGGTACTGAATTATCAATTTTTAAACGACTAGCAGTTAATGAGCGTGTAAATTCTTCTAGCGTGAAATGTTCAGTTAATTTCATTAATCATCTCCTTTGGCTTTTCTTATTAATTGTTCTTCTAATGCCTTGATTAACGCTGCACCTGACCATCCAGCTAAGCCAGCTATACCTCCTGCTAACTCAAAGTCCCAATTAAAATAACTTGCGGCTAATACAACAAGCGTTCCAGCAAATATCGATATAAATATTTGCGCAAACAGCACCCCAATATTAAATTTATTTCCATTTAGGAACTGATAGCAATAACTTGATAGAGAACCAAGCAAAGTAACAAAAAATAAATACACAACAACAGTCCAATTGACGTTGTTAGGGTCTTTTATCGGCATATTTAAATCTTCTTATTAATTATGAGTGGCAGCATACTAGCTGAATGTGAGTTATGGGTGAGTCTAGCATTGCTATCGATTCAGTGATGAGCAAATAGTCAAAATATTGATATAAAAAAAATAGTAAACAAAAATAAATTGAAATAGCTACAACAGAAATAAAATCACATTGAGTATTTCATCAAATGAGGTTGGCAAAAAAAAGAATTAAGCTAGTAGCTAGCGTGTTGATTATTATTTTTCTAGAAAAAACAGAATAATATAGATATAAAAAAACCCAACTAATTAGCTGGGTTTAACTATATGCGTTCTAAACCGCATTTTTACCTTATTATATATGCGCATTTGCGCAAAGTCAAGCGGTTAAGCAACTTTTTTAAAATATTGATAAATATTTCCTCTTATAAACATCTCGGCTTGATTCAATAAATTAATGATATCGTGTGGACGCTTCCCAATTGCTTTTGCCTGCGAGTTACACGAAACACCTCGCAGATAATATGCGGTCAATACAATCCATTGAGAATAATTGTCATTTTTTAAAATCAGTACCGCATTATCAACAATTTCAGCTTCATCTTCTGTTAAATATTGGCGATAATCAACATCTGTTGGTGCTCCCAAAAAAACAGTCGATTTTGAAGGATATTCAGTTCCAATTCTTTTCAATATACGCGTATTTTTCCAGGCAGTTAAAATATCTTTAGTTTCTCTCATTACTCTCTCCCTACTTTGCCAATCTTCGTTCACTTTTGCCGTTGTTTTGTAATTCATTTCAGTATTAATCCCTTCGATTTGCTTACTTTGTTCAGAATATTTCTTTTATTGACTTGCTTTACAGATTTATATTTATTTTTTGCTACATTTGTTGTTAATCCTAATACACAACCTATTACTATTTTGTTGAACATCTAATAGAGTCGCTATTAACAAAGGCTAATTAGCTTTAATACAAGTTCTGTTTTTTTTTAACATCTCTTTAATGTTAGCGATATGCTCCATACTCTTTGCAGAAACCTGATCATCTTTAAACTCAAGCATTGCGATCGTGTTTTCTGGTTTTGGCAAATAGCAATTAGCTTTTTCTGGTGTTAATAAACCAATGAAAACAGCACGATTAATTGCATCATCACGTTTTGTTTTATCGCTACCAAGTGATACAAACACCTCTACATTTTTGCCATTCATCATTGATGAGTTAACTAAACGTCCATAAGCTTCGATAAAAGTTCTTCTTGCTCCAATTTTGTCGCCATTACGATAAACAAGTTCAGCTTGTGCCCATGCCTTTGCTATTTCCTTAGTCCAAACCAAAGTATTAGTTTCATCACTAGCAAGTATTGCTATTGCCCATGCCTCATCGGGTGATAAATGGTTATTAGGACCACCCATTAAATTAATTAAATCAGCAGGCTTCGGCATAAATTCACTTTTACGCACCCATACATTGGCTGCTCTGCGCAATGAATCAATTGGGTATTGACTAAGTGTTGACCAATAAATATTGATTTTAGTTGTACTCGCTTGCTGTCCGTAGAGTTCAAGAAGTCCACCAATAATTGCTAAAAAACCATCTGAGATTTTTGCCATAATCAACTCCTCATACTCTCTAAGACAGCTCGATTACGTTCTGCAAGAGTCATAAATCTTGATTGAGAGTGATTCGATTTTTTATAGTTCCCCGCATTACGTAGCCAATTATTAAATGCAGCGTTCCAATCAATATATTTTTTCCCATTAGCCAAGCAATAATCTTTAAACTTAATAAATTCAGTATCCAAATTGACATTTTCATTTAGTGCTATGTTTCGATGATGATCGTTGGGTTTAAAATCATTAGGCAACTCTTGTTTTTGGGGTTGAGGTTTATCCGCAATAATATTTGTAGTATTCTCTGTAATAGTCTTTGTTGTAATCTCTTGAAATAACGAACTCGACTTTGTAGTCCCCCCGGAATCTACGATGTCTACTTCGGGGTGATTACTTTCTTCATTTCGCGGTAAATGATTAATAGATTTGGCGAAATTAGCTAAAACTTCATTGACCTTTTTATTGTCAATTTTGTAAAAAGTTTTATGTTCTAATCGCTTTTCAGTAATTATCAAAACGCCCTTATCTTGTAATTTTTTTATAGCAGTTCTTTGTTCGTTGTGAGATAAACCAGTTTCTTCCTCTAGTTCATCGCGCGTTTTATACACCCCTAAATCAGATATAGCTTTATCTTGCCAATAAAATAATTGAGAAAATAAAACAGCTGCATTAACACCACCTAACGGCTTAGCCATTTTTGGATAATAGGCATTTGGTCTTCCTTTCAATTTCAATATTTCAACTATATTCATTGTTTTACCTCAAAAATATTCAGCAAAATTGCTATCATTTTTATAAATAATTTCAGTCACTATTTGGTAATTTATTAAATCGTGGGTACATGCCTTTAATCTAACAATCGGATAAATTTTATGTTTGTGCTGAATTGATTGTTTTATCACTTGCAAGTGTTGTAAGGTTTCGAACGCATTGACTTTAGTTTTTAATGTGTCCATCCCCCCTTTTGTGTAATCTAATAGTGATTTTTTATCTCCCTTAACTTCCTAAAATATGGATAGCTTTTGCAGCAGTCTCAATTATTATTCTTAAACTTAACGATAATATTTATTATCAATAATAACCAAAGTTATTGAATAAATCAATAACTATTGTTATTTGATGAGTGATAACTTGAGTTATATAATTAAAAAATTAACAACCCCGAGAAAAAAGCATGACTACATTTACAGATAGATTAAATTTGGCATTAAAAGAATCTGGGATGTCTCAGCATCAACTAGCCGAAAAAGTAAAAATTAGCCAACCAGCTATTCAAAAATTGCTTTCAGGAAAATCCAGTACATCACGAAAAATATTAGAAATCGCTAACGCATTAAACGTTGATCCTATATGGCTAACAAAAGGTGTTGGTAAAGCCAAAGTAAACAAAAATAAATCTAATGCGACAGTATTAGGATCTATCGAAGATTGGGATAGTAAAACACCGCTAGATGATGATGAGATTGAAGTGCCATTTTATAAGGATGTACGGCTAGCAGCTGGTGATGGTTTCACTGATGATATTGAGGATTATAACGGATATAAATTACGCTTATCCAAATCCACTATGCGGAAATATGGCATTGATAAAGAATGCACTGTATGTCTAACTGTCTATGGAGACAGTATGGAACCTGTATTTAGAGATGGTTCTACAGTAGCAATCGATCAAGCTGATACATATGTTAGAGATGGCAAAATCTATGCAATCAATCACGATGGATTATTAAGAATAAAAATTTTAGAAAAAGTGCCTGGCAATCAAATAAAAATCAAAAGTTATAACATTGGCTATGATGATGAAATAGTGCCTCAAGATGAAATAACTATTTTAGGCCGTGTTTGGTGGCAATCGTCTATATTGGATTGATAATAAAGATATAACAATAACCGCTTCGGCGGTTTTTTCATACCTAAGACTAGCATTAACCTATCAAGATCCCCTCACCCAACAACCTTTGATAACTTTATTTTAAAGTTGATAACTTTTATTATTGACATAATTAATAACCTAAGTTATCATTATCACATCAAAACCAATCAACTTAACAACAAAGTTAAACAAGACTACGAGTTATTTAACTAGTTAACGAGATTCAAGTAGCTAGCTGGGGCATATGAAAGTACAGCGGTTTTGATTTGATAGTCGAACGGCGCGACTTTAAACTATGCGTCGGGACTGTGGCGGTAACTCAATACAGGCGGTATACAATCAAACTAAATGCCTTTCAGTGAGAGATATCTAGTTTGAAAAGAATTAATGGTGGCCACTTCTCCTCAAGTGGTGACCTAATAATTAGGGAACTTATTGTAATTGCCTGCTTAGATTAATAGCGCTTTAGTGTGCATTTAAATTTTAATAAATACCGGTATAAAGGGTTTCAGACTACTGCGTAACTAAATGTAATATGTCGCTACTATCATCATACACTGAATATACAGTAGCGCATAACCAGACAACAAAAGCTATCACTCTCCAATACGTAACTCCACTATTTTTTAATAGATTAAATATACCAATGAGAACCATAATCGAATTTAAAAAATTAATTGAATAAATAAATGAGATTACGCTAATTCTGAACAATGTTGAAACATGATATGTGTCGAGTATAAAAGTAGTTGCAATGTAAATTACAATTAAAATCACACTAAATAAAACACCGAACACCCAAAAAGTTACTGCTAGGCTTAATTCGCCTTTAACTAATCTCTTAAATATATTCATATCTGTTTCTCGTGTATAAATAAAACACACTATACAACCAAATACGTTATTCACAAAATTTTACTAGCGAGTTTATGAATACTGACAGCTCGGAAAGACGGCGCAATGCTAAATCCTATTTGCCCTCCAAGCGAGGTCTTTTGTCGAGGTGATTATGACTGATAAAGATTTTGTGAATATGAAAATCAAAGATAGATTTCATAAGGATTATGAGTTAACAGACAGCGAAATAAAGTTTGCCCTCTTTTGCACATACTTTGTGATTTTAGGTGGATTATTTGGCTTGTTCTACTGGATGCTACAAATTGCTACGAGGTGAGTTATGCAGTTACATAAATTGGTTGAAAATGGTTACGAAAGCGCTTACTGCAATATGTTAGACAATATTGAAATGCAAGATGCCAAGGAAGAATGGATTGAAAGTCGAGCCGAAGAACTAATTAAAAACTTCAGTAATGAAAATGATTGGCAAATCATCGAACTACTCAAAATCAAACTGGAAAGTAAAAGTATTGATGATGATATTTATAACCAATTTATTGTTGACATCTGTTATTCGCAAGCTCGCTTTGAATATAATAATCAATCATATTAAGAAATTTAATAAAGATTAATTATCCCATATAAAAAAGTTAAAGCTCCTAAATATTATGCTAATAATTCTGTCGTTAAGGAATTAAATTTGCAATATTTAAATATTAAATAGGGTTAATAAAAAGCGTAAAAAAATCGAACCAAAATTACTAACCAGGCAAATTCAGAACGACGATTTTATAGATGACAGACTTTCATATTAGATTCTTTTTTATTTTGTTGTATCAATAGGCTTTACGCCTGAACAATCACTTTCTTTTAAGGTAATCATAAACAAATATTTATTCTCCTCGGTGGAGTATAAATATTGAAAAATTGCGCCTTTTTTTAATAATTGTTTTATTTGATCATTAGTACAACCATCATTTTTTATTTGAGAAAACAGAAAATCACGGAATTTATCAAATTCACTTTTATCTATCTCATTAAAATTAATTTTTTCAACAATATATCTATAAGTTAATGTATTGTTTTCAGCATAAGATGTGGTCAACATAGTAAATTGATCTAGGCGAATTGGAGTGCGTTCATTCAGTGACTGAGAAATCTTAAAGAGTTGGCCACTAATAGACCTTTTATTAAATAGATCAAACTGGTTAACAAAAAAATAGCAAACAACTGAAACAATAATACTTAAGATAATGTTTCGAATTTTTTTAATACTCAATTAATACTCGCTTATAAATTCTAATAATTTTGAAAATGATAATATGGATAAACGAATATTATAGAATTATCAATACCGTTTATAACATTCATTTTATGATATTGATTTAATTTAATTAATGCAATTATTAATTATTAAAATTGTTATGACATAAACACTTTAAATAGTGTGATAGAGTATGTAAAGATATTAAGGATTAAACTTAAAACTCTTTGATTATATATAGCTTTAATGGCGTCCCCTACAGGATTCGAACCTGTGACCTACGGCTTAGAAGGCCGTTGCTCTATCCAGCTGAGCTAAGGAGACATCGATTGGATTTAGTGATTAAACGCTGAGTATTATATAAAGCTATTTTGATCCGTCAATGCTTTTTAATTGATTATCAATCTATATAGACAAAATATCGTCAATTTTGACGTTATCAGCAATAAATTCAATACTAATAATCAGAAAAATGAAAAAATATACATTTATTCGATCTCAAAAACCTCGTTCCTCAACTTTTTTTCAGTTATGTCGATAAATGTGTTTAGTAATTTGAGCTGTAGTTAATTGTTTTTGATATATAAATAATTTATTTTGCGCTAGCTATTTGCGCTTTTAGCATCGCTAACCGGCTTTGGCCTTGTTGCATTTTCTTTTCTGGTGATAATTCATTACGCTGATCTTGCCAAGCTAAATCGTCTTGTGGAAGTTCGAGTAAAAAGCGACTTGGTTCAACATAAACTGTTTCACCAAATTGTTTTCTCTGCCGGCTGAATGAAAAGGTTAGCTCTTTTTGAGCTCGAGTTATGCCTACATAAGCAAGTCGTCTCTCTTCTTCAATATTGTCTTCATCAATACTTGTTTGATGAGGTAATACCCCTTCAGACATACCAACTAAATAAACATAAGGAAATTCGAGGCCTTTTGAAGCATGTAATGTCATTAACTGTACTTGATCTAACTCTTCTTCAGTTTCATTTCGCTCTAACATATCACGTAACGTAAATCTTGCTACTGCTTGTTCTAGCGTTAATGCTTCGTCTATTTCATCACCCTGTAACATTTCATTCAGCCAGCTAACTAACTGTTCAACATTACGCATTCGCATCTGCCCGGCTGTTGGTGAGGTAGACGTTTCATAGATCCAACTTTCGTAGTGAATCCCATGTAATAATTCATGAATCGCGGCCATTGGTTCGGAATGTGATTTTTCTATCAGAGAATCAAACCAATGGATAAAAGCATGTAGGGTTTCCATCCTTTTGCCTGATAATAATTCGGTTAGCCCCATATCATGACTTGCATGATATAAGCTTACACCACGTTGATTTGCCCATTCACCCAGTTTTTGGATAGTTGCCGGCCCTATTTCTCGTTTTGGTGTATTAATAATGCGGATAAAAGCATTATCATCATCAGGGTTGGTTAATAGGCGAAGGTATGCCATTAAGTCTTTAATTTCAATGCGAGCAAAGAAAGATGTTCCACCAGAAATTCGGTAAGGTATTCGATACTGCATTAGCATTTTTTCAATTAAGCGAGACTGGTGATTTCCGCGATATAAAATAGCATATTCACCGTATTGGCTATTATTAGCAAAACGATGACCAATTAAGTCATTAACAACTTTTTCCGCTTCGTGTTCTTCATTGTCGGCGGAGATCACTTTTAAATGTTCACCATAACTGAGTTCTGAAAATAATTTTTTTTCAAAGATATGCGGATTGTTTTCAATTAAGATGTTAGCAACTTTTAGAATTCTTCCTGATGATCGGTAATTTTGTTCTAATTTAATCACTTCTAACTTAGGAAAGTCTTGTTTTAGTAAAATTAAATTTTTAGGACGAGCCCCCCGCCATGAGTAAATCGACTGATCATCATCACCAACAACCGTAAATTTAGCTCGGCTACCTACTAATAATTTGATAAATTCATATTGGCTGGTATTAGTATCTTGATATTCATCAATAAGCAGGTAGCGGATACGGTTTTGCCATTTTTCTCTAACTTCTTCATTTGTTTTTAGTAACAATGTAGGTAGTAAGATTAGATCATCGAAATCTAATATACTGCAAGACTTAAGTTGTTTTTCGTAAAGTTGATAGCAGTGAGCAAATAATTTTTCTTTGTTGGTTTGTGCTCTAGCCATTGCTACTGTCGAATCAACGATATCATTCTTCCAATTTGAGATGGTAGAGCGTAATTGGTTGATGAGATCTTTGTCTCCATCGAACCATTGTTGTGTTAGTTCTTTGAGTAGAGCAATTTGGTCGTGGTCGTCAAATAATGAAAAATTAGATTTTATACCAAGGTGTTTATGTTCTCGTCGAACAATATCTAAGCCTAAAGTATGAAAAGTTGAAATTTTCAGACCTCTTGCCTCTTGCTTACTTAGCGATTGAGCAATACGTTCTTTCATTTCTCGTGCGGCTTTATTAGTAAAAGTCACGGCAACGATATGACGAGGTAAATACTCTTTGACTCGAATTAGATAAGCTATTTTATTAATGATTACCCGAGTTTTGCCCGAACCCGCACCAGCCAATACAAGGCATGGCCCCGAAACATATTCCACAGCTTGTTGTTGACTTGGATTTAAACGCACAGAAGAAAAGCCCTAAGTAAAATTGTTCGTTAGTATATACTGATTTATCAATCATGCGCAATCAGACGCATGACCAATTAAGCTAGACAAAATTCTTTATTGAATGAAAGTTAATGCGTGTTCAACAACTTCAATTCCCGCTCCTGGTTTATGCGCATTTTCGCTAAGGTAACGTCGCCACTGTTTTGCACCTTTTCTACCATTAAATATTCCTAAGGTGTGTCGCATAATGTGATTGAGTTGTCCGCCTTGACTAAGTTGTGTTTCAATATATGGATAAAGAGTTTGTATTGCGACAATAGGATCGATAATTGGCGTATCATCTCCAAAAATTTGCTGATCAATCTGAGTTAATAGCAGTGGATTTTGGTAAGCTTCTCGCCCAACCATGACACCATCAACATAGTTTAGATGATGTTTGATTTCTTCAATGGTTTTAATCCCACCATTTATGGCAATAGTTAACTGCGGATAGTCACGCTTTAGCTGGTAAACTCGCTCATAATCAAGTGGTGGTACTTCTCGATTCTCTTTTGGGCTTAGCCCCGAAAGCCATGCTTTGCGAGCATGAACAATAAATGTATCGGTATATGGCATCACTTTTTCAATAAATTCACATAAAAATGAATAACTATCTTGGTTATCAATACCTATGCGTGTTTTTACCGTGACAGGTATATTTACCTCTTTTTGCATGGCATCAATACAATTTGCGACTAAATCAGCTTTTCCCATTAAACAAGCACCAAACATACCATTTTGAACGCGATCTGATGGGCAACCTACATTAAGGTTAATTTCATTATATCCTCGTTCCTCTGCCAACTTGGCGCATTTAGCCAGTGCTATAGGATCACTTCCACCTAATTGTAAACTTACTGGCTGTTCCTGTTCATTAAAAGCGAGATAGTCTCCTTTACCATATAAAATTGCGCCAGTGGTTACCATTTCGGTATAAAGTAATGTTTGTTTAGTTAATATTCGATGAAAATATCGACAATGTTTGTCAGTCCAATCCAGCATTGGAGCTATAGAAAATTTATTTAAGGTTGATTTCATTGATATACCGGTGTTTAAAACTGTCTTTGTTGGTTATATTAAAATATTATTATACTTGGAACAACTTCATCTACATTCTTTAAACCTTCATTGTAATACACTTTAGCCTTAATCAGGCATTGAGCAGCTAATTTTAAGATGTGTGAAGTCTTTTTTAATATCATTCCCAGTGGTACTAATTTCCCATTTAATTGTCTTACTCAAATGCACGTTAGAGCTAGTCTTATCGTTATTTCAGGGGTTTACCTTAGAATGATGTGATTAATATAAAAGTTAACCATGTACAATTCTTAAACAAATTTACTTCGACATAGGTAAAGAACGTGTTATTCTTACTTGCATTTTTTTAAATATAATAATTGGTAGTGATAGGAATGGAAATGTTAACAGATAATACAGATACTATTTTAATTAAATCAACAGAATTGTTAAAAAGCCAATTGAGATTTATTGGGACTATGCAACAAATCTTTGGCGTAGTCAATATTGTTATAGGTGCAATTAGCTGTTTAGGTATAATTACAGCTATTGTTGGTATTCCAGTAATAATCAACGGAGTTAAACTTTTTCAATCCGGTAGTGCATTTAGTCTAGCAGCAGCCCTCGGTAGAGGAGAAGACTTTACTGAAGCTATCAGAAATTTACATGGGTATTGGAAATATGTATTAATTGGAATTATATGTGCAGTTATTCTTTTCTTTATCTACCTTTTAATCATCTTTTCAATCATTGCTTCTATAGCTAATCACTAATAATTTCCACAGTAATAATTGATCGAATTAAATAAATAAAAACCTCGCAGAATGACGAGGTTTTTTTGAAAATTTTATTCCGATTATTACTCTTCAGGGGCTTGTGGCGGACGTGAACTATTCGGTTGATCATCATCAGATTTTATATTAATTGGGTCTGAAATACCCTGTTGGTTCATCTCTTCTAAAGATAAAGAACCTTCTAAAGACGAAGTTTTAATATCAGTAACTATACCCATCTCATTAAAGTAAATAGCATAATTAATTTGGCTTAATTTTCCATGTTGAGGTTGTTGGCGGAAAACATAGTACCAAACATTACCACCAAAGGCTGAAGTTAACATTGGCGAGCCCATAATAAATACGACCTGATCTTTGGATTGACCAACTTGTAATAATTCAATCGCTTCTGGAGAGATATAATTACCTTGATTTATATCAGGTCTATAAACTAAACGGTCAACAAGTGAACAACCAGTTATCGATATACTAGTCACAATTGCAAGCGGAATAAGTTTGAAAAACGACATCTAAATTAATCCATTCAAATATATAATGTCGCTTATTATCGCTGATATTTTGACTAAGCGCTAGATAAAATAAAAAAAACTTTAGGTAATAGGATATAAAATGTTTGCTTATATTGATGATAATTAACAACTGTTAATATTTTACTTTTTATCTCGAATGTTAATGCTCTATAATAAAAAACTATTCTCAACAAATGACAGGTAAAAAATGAAATTAGATACAATTGAGCAAAAAGCAAGTTATGCAATTGGACTTCAAATTGGCCAACAGCTAAAAGAATCTGGCTTACATAATTTAGAGTTAAATGCATTGAAACTTGCTATGGAAGATGTGCTAAGCGGTAATCAACCGGCTTTACCTTTACAAGAATTGCATGATGCCCTTCGTCATGTTCATGAAGAAGCAGCTAAAGAAAAAGCTAAACAAGCTGAAAAAATTGCCCAAGCAGGTAAAGACTTTTTAGCTGAGAATCTAAAAAAAGATGGCATCAAATCGACTGAATCTGGTTTACAATACGAAATTATTAAACAAGGTGATGGTGCATTCCCTAAAGCAACTGACCGTGTTCGAGTCCATTATACTGGGCAGTTAATTGATGGTACGGTATTCGATAGCTCAGTTGAAAGAGGACAGCCAGCTGAATTCCCTGTCAATGGTGTGATTCGCGGTTGGGTTGAAGCATTACAATTAATGCCAGAAGGTTCAAAATGGCGTTTATATATTCCTCAAGAGTTAGCCTATGGTTCGCAAGGGGCTGGCGCTTCAATTCCTCCTTATAGTGCATTAATTTTCGATGTAGAATTATTAAAAGTACTATAAGTTTATATGGGCGCATTCGCGTCCCTATTATCAAGTTCAATCGCAAATCAATTGCTTTATTTGATCTCTCAATATTTCGCAATAAAAAGTGGATATACTAAGAAAGTATTATCTATAATGTAAAACAACGCTTTTTGACTAAAGTGTAAATCATCAATAATAGGCAAAAATGCCCCCTTCAAATCAATCCTCTTAAAAATATGGTTAAAAGTGCCGTCTTATGGCATCCGTTATTACTATTTAGTTTCAACGTAGTCTCAATAAAGCATGAAATGTATATCATTTTGTTTAAGTATATAAGTTGAAAGTTTTCCGCTATAATAATTTGTTATAAATATCTGATAAAAAAGTTAAGGAAAGTTATATGGCTACAAGTATGATTCGTATCGCTATTGCTGGCGCTGGTGGAAAAATGGGGCGACAGCTTATTCAATCTGTGTCACAAATAGAAGGGGTTACATTAGGTGCAGCATTTGAAAGAGAAGGATCATCATTGATCGGTAGCGATGCTGGTGAACTTGCCGGAATTGGGGCCTGTGGAATTAAAGTGACTGATAATCTACTACAGGCAAAAGACCAATTTGATGTATTAATCGATTTTACTCGTCCTGAAGGCACACTGGCTCATTTAGCTTTTTGTACAGACAATAAAAAAATGATGATTATCGGTACAACAGGATTTGATGAAGCAGGCAAAAAAGCGATTGCAACAGCAGCTAAGCAAATTGCTATTGTATTTGCTGCAAATTTCAGCGTTGGCGTGAATTTAGTGCTCAAGTTACTTGAAAAAGCGACTAAAATTATGGGTAGTTATACTGATATCGAAATTATAGAAGCACATCATCGTCACAAAGTTGATGCACCTTCTGGCACCGCACTAGCTATGGGCGAAGCAATTGCTGATACTTTAGGCTGCGATTTAAACGACCGCGCAGTTTATTGCCGAGAAGGACATACCGGTGAAAGACCAAAAGGCGCTATTGGATTTGCAACTATTCGTGCTGGTGATATTGTTGGTGAGCATACGGCTATTTTTGCCGATATTGGCGAAAGAGTCGAAATTAGCCATAAAGCCTCAAGCCGAATGACGTTCGCCAATGGTGCAGTCCGTGCTGCATTATGGCTTGCTGAGCAACCTGAAGGACTTTATGATATGCGCGATGTGCTTAATTTAAACAATCTATAATATTGAGTATGTTAGATGAAATTTGGATGCGACGAGCATTAGAATTAGCAAAACACGCAGAATCACTAGGCGAAATTCCTGTTGGAGCGGTTATTGTTGATGAACATAACCAAATCATTGGTGAAGGTTATAACCAATCAATAATTAATCATAATCCAACTGCTCATGCGGAAATTATGGCAATAGAACAAGCCGGTCAGTATAAAAAGAATTACCGATTAGTAAATACAACTTTATATGTCACCCTTGAACCTTGTATTATGTGTGCGGGGGCAATCATTCATAGTCGCATCAAGCGTGTGGTCTATGGAGCAAGTGATTTTAAAACTGGTGCGGCAGGTTCTTACATTGATATTCTTTCCCGAACAGGAATTAATCATTATGCTCAAATCATTGGTGGCGTATTGGCTGATGAGTGTAGTTCAATGTTAAGCGCTTTTTTTCAGAAGCGCCGCCAACAAAAAAAGCAAAATAAACAATCAATCCTCAAAACAATTGAAGATTAATTTAATATTTAAAAGAAAATTCTTTTAATCATATCTTAATTATTTGATAAAAAATTAATTCTTTTTACCTATGAAAATTGTTAAAATCTGTTCTGATTTTTTAAAAGTACACTGAGCATTATTGATGAAAAAGCACACATTAGAAACGATGATATCGGCTGAAGATATCCAAACACGAGTAAGTAAATTAGGGCAACAAATTAGCCAAGATTATGCTCAAAGTCAAAACGAGCTTATATTAGTTGGTTTGTTAAGAGGTTCGTTTATTTTTATGGCTGATTTAAGCCGTGCTATTACTGTCGGGCATGAAGTTGATTTTATGACGGCTTCGAGTTATGGCAATGCGGTGGTAAGTAATAGAGATGTTAAAATATTAAAAGATTTAGATGAAGATATTCGCGATAAAGATGTGTTAATTGTCGAAGATATTATTGATACAGGTAATACGCTTAGCAAAGTGATGGCAATACTTAAGTTGCGTCATCCGCGTAGTATTGAAATTTGTACATTACTAGACAAACCATCTCGGCGTGAAGTAGCAGTACCTGTTAAATATATTGGATTTTCCATCCCTGATGAGTTTGTGGTTGGTTATGGTATCGATTATGCACAACATTACCGCCACTTACCTTATATTGGACATGTGAAATTACTTGAATCTTAAACATTATCGAGGTGTATGTGTTACGATTTTCTCGCTCATTATGCTTACTTTTAATGGTTACGACAGCATCAACTTATGCAGACATGAAGTTATCCATTAAAGGATTGTCTGGAGAGCTTGAAGAAAATGTTGACGCACGCCTTTCTTTAATTACGCCAGATAAGATTAATAATACGCCAAATTTCAAACGTTATTTTGAGAGTGAAACTCAAAAAGCACTACGTGCTTTAGGTTATTATTCCCCTACTTTTGAATATGATGAAACCGATCCTAAAGTATTATCGGTAAAAATAACTCCTGGACAACCTGTCAGAATAAAACAATTAAATATCAATCTGAATGGTGAAGGGAAACAAGATAAAGATTTTCAAGAATTAATGGCGACACAATTACCTAAAATTGGTGATGTGTTAAACCATGGCTCTTATGAGAATTTCAAGAAAGGATTACAAAGTATATCGTTAAAAAAAGGGTACTTTGACGCAGATATGCCTACTCATCAATTGGCGATAGCTCAATTTGATCATCAAGCTTTTTGGAATATAGACTTTAATACAGGTAAGCGTTACAAATTTAGCAAAGTCAATTTTCCTAATGCAAAAATCCGTCAGGATTATCTTCAAAATATTGTACCGTTTAAAGAAGGTGATGAATACTCTGCTGAAGATTTATCTTTATTAAATCGCCGTCTTAGTTCAACTAACTGGTTTAATTCTGTTGTGGTTACACCAGATTTCCCTCATCTTACAGCAGATAAAGCATTACCCATTGAAGTTGCAACAACACCTAGAAAAAGAAATGCAATGGACTTAGGTTTGGGCTTTTCAACCGATAATGGTGTGCATGGTAAAATTGGTTGGAATAAACCTTGGATTAATAGCCGAGGACAGAGTTTTCAAAGTAGTTTATCCCTCTCATCACCTGAACAAATTATTACGATGAGCTATAAAATCCCTTTGAAAAAAAATCCGATTGAACAATATTACACTATTCAAGGTGGTTATAAAAAAATCGATAATAACGATACTTATTCTCGATCTTATACATTTGGTGTGCTTCGTAATTGGGATAACTTTGAGGGTTGGCAAACAGCATTAGGCTTAAATATGTTGCGGGACAACTTCACTCAAGGTGATGATAGTTACAAAACCAACTTATATTATCCATCAATTAGTATTTCGCGTATTCGTAATGATGGTAAGTTATTGCCTATGTGGGGCGATTCTCAACGTTTTTCAATTGAAGGCGGTGCTGATGCGTTAGGATCTGATATCAATTTAGTGCGTTTTCAAACACAACAAACTTGGATTCGTTCAATAAAACAATCTCATCGATTCATTGCTAGAGGCAATTTCGGCATTATCCAAGCCAGTAATTTTGAGCGAGTTCCGCCCTCTTTCAGATTTTTTGCTGGTGGTGACCGAAGCATCCGCGGGTATAGTTACCAATCCATATCACCTAAAGATAAAAAAGGTAAATTAAAAGGCGCGTCAAAACTGATAACCGGTTCTGCTGAATATCAATACAATGTTACTGGTTCTTGGTGGGGAGCGGCATTTATTGACACTGGTGAAGCGATAGATAAAGTCGATAAAGCTAAGTTTTATACAGGTACAGGCTTAGGTGTTCGATGGGCTTCACCGGTAGGTCCAATTAAGTTCGATTTAGCAACACCTCTAAACAAAAAAGATAAAGGCTCAATACATCTATATATTGGTTTGGGAAGCGAATTATAAAATGGCAAAAAATCCAAATAGAGTAAAAAAAGCTGAAAAAATAAAACGAATCCAAAAGTGGAAAAAACGCAGTATTGTCGTGTTATCCATTTTTGTTTTTCTCATCACCTTTATTATTTTGATGATCTATACCAGTTTAGGAGTAAAACTAACAACTTACGTACTTAATAAGTTTTTACCAGAATTAAAAATTGAACAAATAGATGGCACTTTTCATAATTTACACCTTCAAGGGCTGTCATTGGAACTTCCGGGCATTGATGTTAAAGTAAAAGATGCAAAATTCAAATTGAATGGTTCATGTTTGATTCAAACCAAAATTTGTGTCAAACAGTTTGATGCTGATGGTGTAAGCGTTATTATTGATACTGACAAAATCAATCGTTCACCAGATGAACCTATTCCCGAAAAACGAGAAACAATTAGTACACCACTACCAATTGATCTTAAGCAGACCCATATCACTAATGTCAATGTAAAAGTCAATGATATGCAATTTGGCATGTCAGACTTTACAGGTAAAGCTAGATGGGTGAATGAAAAAATTTATGTTTATCCATCAGTTGCTATGGATTTATCAGCTATCTTTGCCGATACTGATGATAATAAATCAATTACTACTTCAAATGATGATTTACCATTAAATCAAAAAATTAACCAAATATTTAACCAACCTCTAATTACGTCACTACCACAAGTTAATATTCCATTAGATTTTGATGTTACTAGTTTAACCGGTAACAATTGGTTGCTACATATTGGTGGTCAAGATTACCATTTCAACCAGGTTAGTATTAAAACGGATACAATTAATAATCATATTATTGTAAAACAAGTTGAAACTGATGCTATAACACCATATGCCAATGGGCATGCTTTTGTATCAGGGCAGATTACCTTAGGCGATGATTGGCCTATTTTTGCTTTAGTGAAAGTGGATACTGAAAGTAATCATCTTAATGGACAGTTTTCAGGAAAATTATTAGGTCAATTGTCCACTTACACCAATATTAACGGATTGAACCAAATTACTATTGATGGGCAAATTAACTTTATTGAGAAATATTTACCATTAATGGCTAAAATCAATGGTAAACATATTCAATGGCCAATTGAAGGTAAGCCACAATATCAGTTAGATAATTTTAATATCGCATTAGATGGAAATACCGAAAAATATAATATGCTAGCCAAAGGCGATATTAAAGGTGAAGGTTTACCTGGTACCAGTTTCGACGTTGTTGGTAATGGCACAAATCAATCAGCATCCTTTGATCATGCTAATATTAAATTACCTCAAGGTAGCATTAATATTACAGGTTATTTAGATTGGCAAAAAGCTTTAAAATGGGATACTAATATAAAATTAGATGATGTTGATCTTACTAAAGAATTACCTGCCTACCCTATTCGTTTAGCCGGACAATTAAAAACCACAGGGGCATTCGATAAGGACTCATGGCAATTAAATATACCGGATATGCAGTTAAAGGGTAATATAAAACAAGCAAACTTTTCAGCTAATGGTAATTTGTTTGCCGATTCTAACCACTCTATATCAGCCAATAACCTTGAAATGGTTTGGGGTAAAAACCAAATTAACATCAATGGTTCTACAGATAAGGGAAATTTGAATGCGCAACTTAATTTAAGTGCTTTATCATTACTGGCTGATAATCTCAATGGTGCTGTTGTAGGTAATATTAAAATGACAGGAAATAGCGCTTCCCCTGTTATTAATACAAATTTAAATATTAACTCATTAAGTTATGAATCTATTTCGATAGCCAAAGCAAACCTAACTGGCAAAGTTCAATATACCAATCAATTTAGTGGTCAATTGAATCTAGTTGGTCAAAATATCGATATTGCAAGTGAAAGTATCAAAAAAGCTAACATAGAACTTTCAGGTAATGAAGCTCATCACACTTTAACTATCAACCTTGTTGGAAGCCCTATTTCCATGACAACTTCTTTAGCAGGTGAACTTGATAAAGAACATACTATATGGACTGGAAATATACCGCGTAGTTTAATAACATTAGGAGATAAGAGCCGTTGGCAATTAACCAAGCCGATCAGTCTTTCTTATGATATCACTAAAGAAATTCCAACTATTGGCGCTCATTGTTGGCGTGATAATATTTCAAGTATCTGTTTAGATAAATCATTTTCTATTGCGCCAAATAATGAAACATCAATTACATTAAAAGATATTGATCTGGCTAAGTTACCTATTCCAAATGATGGTGAAACTAAAATTGATGGTTTCATAAATGGAAAGGCAAATATTAAATTTGATGACTCAAGCAAAATTCCAAGTATCAAAGCAAATATAACTAGTAATAAAGTTTATGTTAAACAAATGATCACTAATCAAGCTTTGCCGATTCCATTTGATTTCTTCAATATCAATGCAGAATTTAATGAGCAACAAGCTAAGCTAGATTGGCGTTTTAGTTTAAATAAATTAGGAAAGATCACTGGTGATTTATTAATTAAAGATCCTACCGCCAAAAAAGAGTTAAGTGGCCAATTGAATATTGACAATTTGGCATTAGCGATTGTGAATCCGTTATTGAGTAAAGATGAATATGCCAAAGGCGCTATCAATGGTAATATCAAATTCTCTGGCTCATTAATGGACCCAATCTTGAATGGTGGCATCAATTTAAGACATAGTGATATTAAGACTTATCAATTACCAATTGATGTAAAATCCGCTATGGTTGATATTAAATTCAATGGTAAATCATCAACATTAAAAGGTGTATTAGTTACTAAATCTGGAAATATCAATATTAATGGCCAAGCTAGTTGGAATAACTTTGAAAAATGGCAAGCTAATATAACTGTAAATGGTGCCGCTATGGAGGTTACTGTACCGCCAATGATTGTTATGTCTGTCATTCCAGACATTAAGATCGAGGCAACGCAAGATGAACTAACGGTACTTGGTAAAGTTTCAATTCCAAAAGGTAAAATTACGGTTGATTCACTTCCGCCTTCAAGTATTGATGTTTCTCCTGATGAAGTAATGTTGGATAGGAACTATAAACAAATTCAACCACAAAACTTTGGTATGAAAATTAATAGTCATATCGAAATCAATATTGGTGATAACGTCACGGTCGATGCATTTGGATTAAAAGCATCATTAAAAGGGAAATTGATCGCAACACAGACTAATAAAGGGTTAGATTTACATGGTGAAATTCTTATTCCTAATGGTCGATTCCATGCCTATGGACAAGATTTAATTATCCACAAAGGAGTTGTCACTTTTTCAGGACCAACCGATCAAGCTATCTTAGATATAGAAGCAATAAGAAATCCTGACTCAATGGATAATAGCAATATTACAGCAGGAATCCGAGTTAAAGGATCTACAGAAGATCCTAAGATCGAAATATTTTCTGATCCAGCTATGTCACAACAAGAAGCACTTTCTTATTTAATTCGAGGCCAAGGTCTTGATAGCTCCGATCAGAGTGACAACGATATGATGACGGCATTTTTAGTCGGTGTTGGGACAGCAAAAACAGGAAAATTCATCGGTGATATAGGTAATGCTTTTGGAATTAAAAATCTAACTTTAGATACTCAAGGAGCAGGCAATAATTCAAAAGTGGTAGTGAGCGGCTATATTTTACCTAATCTACAATTAAAATACGGTGTAGGTATTTTTGACTCATTAGCAACGTTTACCTTACGATATAGACTTTTACCAAATTTATACGTGGAAGCTGCTTCTGGTCTAGCACAAACTTTAGATCTTATTTATCAATTTGAATTTAATTAATTTCAAACATCTAATTTAGTTTGCCAAAATTGGCAAACTAAATTAAGATTTACTACCAATAAGCATTTCTCGCTTAACCCCAAATCCCTTATGTTTTTTGACATTAAAACCTGCATTGATTAAATTACGTCGAACAAATCCTGCCGCAGTAAAAGTAGCAAAAGAACCTCCTTCATTCGTTAAGTCATAGCACTTTTTAAAAAGCGATTCCGACCACATTTCAGGATTCTTTGCAGGTGAAAAACCATCAAAAAACCAAACATCAATCAAACAATTTTGTTGTTTTAAAAACTTTGGATAGTGAGTGATATCGTCATAGCAAATAACTAAATGAGTATCATCTAAAACAATACTTTGAGACTCGTTTAAAGAATCTCTTAATTGTTTGGCTAGTAAACTCAAAGAATCATTACTGTTGATTATTTTACTATGAACTTTTGACATTTCTTTTTCAGATAAAGGATATTTTTCAACACTAAAAAAATCCAATCTTTTAAGAGGACTATTAGGTTTATTCTCTCTAAATTGTTTGAATATCTGCCAAGCAATTAAAAAACTTAGACCTGTACCAAAACCTGTTTCTGCTATAGTGAAGATTTCGCGCTGATGTTGCAAAAAACGCTCATATAAACTATTTCCTTCAATGAACACATAACGTGTTTCATCGATTGCGCCGTTGGTATTAAAATAGATATCATCAAAATAACGAGAAATTGGGGTTTGATTTTCATCCCAAATGATTGTTGATTCGTGCATAAACATCCTTCAAAGCGATATTTAACAAACTGTATATTCTTATAGATTACGTATATAATACGCCAAGTTAACTTATGAGGTAAATTATGGTTTTTCTTTTTCGCTTAATCATCGTGTTATTTATTGGTATTTTAACTTGTGTACTAGGCGTTATTTTTTGCTTATTCAATCCTCGCAACCCCAAAAATGTGGCTCGATTTGCCCATCTTTTCAGCTTTTTCTTTAAACCAATATTAGGAGTAAAAGTCGATACTCGTAAATACCCAGAAATTGAAAATTTAGGTAGCTGTGTATTTATTGCTAATCACCAAAATAATTATGATATGGTTGTCGCTGCTGATATTGTACAGCCTAAAACAGTTACGGTAGGCAAAAAAAGTCTTGCTTTGATTCCATTCTTTGGTCAACTTTATTACCTTACAGGAAATATTTTGATTGACCGTAACAATAAATCAAAAGCTCGTGATACGATTAATTTGGTCGTTAAAGAAATAAAAAAACGTGGTATATCAATTTGGATGTTTCCTGAAGGAACCCGTAGTAAAGGGCGAGGTTTGTTACCCTTTAAAACAGGCGCATTTAAAGCAGCTATTGCAGCTGGAGTCCCTATTGTGCCAATTTGTGTATCGGATACAAATAACATTAAGCTAAATCGCATCAATAATGGTCATATGATTGTCGAAATGCTCTCGCCTATTGAGACAAAAAATTTACGTAAAGAAGATGCAAGAACTTTGATGGAACAATGTTATCAACAAATGTCAGAAAAAATTGCTCAGATTAATTTAGAAGTAACTAAATTAAATAATAAATATGACTGTTAACGATCGTAATTTTGATGATATTAGCCATAAATTTGCCAAAAATATTTATGGTACAACTAAAGGCAAAATCCGAGAAGCTATTGTTTGGCAAGAACTTGAAAACATATTAGCCAAATATCCTAAACCTATCAACATCCTTGACGCTGGTGGTGGTCAAGGACAAATAGCGTGTAGACTTGCCAAATTAGGACATAATATAACTGTTTGTGATATTTCCAAACAAATGCTGGATTTAGCTAGCCATCAAGCACAACAAGAAAATTTAACCTTAAACTTTATTCATTGTTCAATTCAAAATCTTGATCAGTTTATCGATCAACCTTTTGATCTTGTGATTTGCCATGCTGTATTAGAGTGGGTAGCTGATCCTGTACAGATAATCCAATCTTTAAAAAGACATCTAAAAAAAGAGGGGTATTTATCTTTAATGTTTTATAACTATCATGGACTATTATTTAAAACGGTGACATTAGGTAACTTTGGATATACTCAATCAGGACTTGCTAAACGCAAAAAGAAAACCTTATCGCCTGATTATCCTCGTGATCCAAATCAAGTGTATCAATGGCTAATTGAACAAAGTTTTGAGATTACGAATAAAACAGGAATCCGAGTCTTTCATGACTATTTAACTAATAAGTCAAAAGCAGAAACTCATTTTGATCAGTTATTAGAAATTGAAAAACAATACTGCCAAAGCGAACCTTATATTAACTTAGCTAGATATATTTTAGTTACTGCAAAATTATTAAATTAAGATTTTGAGATAGCGTAGTCCCTTATCAGATGCTTTAAATATAATGGAACAACACAAGCCAAGACCAATAACAGTTTTACCGGTACTTGATGTTAATGAAAAATTCATAGGTATGATTCACATAACTGATATATACCATTAAATCGTATCATTTTTTATCATAAATTCATTAGCAACAAAACTAAGATGTAGAAATGAATACTCGAAAATTTGCCAATAAATCGTTATTATATTATTTTTACTAGTTAAAGGTTGTGATTATGATTGTTGTTACTGGCGGTGCTGGGTTTATTGGAAGTAATATCGTTAAAGGATTAAATGATCTAGGGCACAAAGATATTTTAGTTGTAGATGATTTAACTGATGGTACTAAATTTTCGAATTTAGCTGATTTAGATATTGCTGATTATAAGGATAAAGATGAATTTATAGCAGAAATAATATCTGGCGAAAATCTTGATATTGAAGTTATTTTCCATCAAGGTGCTTGTTCATCCACAACAGAATGGGATGGCAAATTTATGATGGAAAATAATTATAATTATTCCAAGGATTTGCTCCATTATTGTTTAGATTTTGATATTCCTTTTTTATATGCATCCTCAGCTGCCACCTATGGTGGTCGAAGTGATAATTTTATTGAAGAGCGTTCCTATGAAAAACCATTAAATGTTTATGGTTATTCAAAATTCTTATTCGATCAATATATTCGAGAAATCTTGCCACAATCGAACTCACAAATTTGTGGATTTCGTTATTTTAATGTTTATGGTCCACGGGAAAACCATAAAGGTAGCATGGCTAGTGTTGCGTTTCATTTAAATGAACAAATCAATAAAGGGGAAAAACCTAAATTATTTACTGGAAGTGATAATTTTAGACGTGATTTTATTTATGTTGGAGATGTCGTTGAGGTAAACTTATGGTTCTGGAAAAATAATGTTTCAGGCATCTTTAATTGTGGAACTGGACGAGCTGAATCTTTCCAATCAGTAGCTGATGCCGTTTTAAATTATCATCAAAAAGGTGAAATTGATTATATCCCTTTCCCAGATCACCTGAAAGGACGTTACCAAAGCTTTACTCAAGCTGATTTGACTAAATTTAGAAAAACAGGATGTCCAATTGAGTTTAAAACAGTTGCACAAGGTACAACTGAATATATGAAATGGTTAAACGAGCAATAAGAGGAACAACAATGAAAACCCTGATTATTGGTCCATCTTGGGTTGGTGACATGATGATGTCCCAAAGTTTATATCGCACTTTAAAGCATCTAGAGCCAACTATTGAAATTGATGTAATGGCACCTGCTTGGTGCCGTGCTTTATTGAATAAAATGCCTGAAGTCAATCAATCAATTGCTATGCCAATTAATCATGGGGAGTTTGCATTAACTAAACGTTACCAGCTAGGAAAAGAATTACGTCAATACGACCAAGCAATCATTTTACCTAACTCATTTAAATCAGCACTGATTCCTTTCTTTGCTAAAATTCCTAAACGCACTGGCTGGAAGGGTGAGATGCGTTATGGTTTATTAAATGATATGCGCATACTTGATAAAAAAGCTTTTCCATTAATGGTCGAACGTTATGTCGCCCTTGCCTACCCTAAACAAGATATCCATTCAGCAAAAGATATTCCTCAACCAATTTTATGGCCAAAACTGAGTGTTGAAAAGGATGAGGTTGAGCAAGCATTATTAAACTTTAATATTCCTACAGATGTTCCTTTAATTGGATTTTGTCCTGGCGCTGAATTTGGCCCTGCTAAACGTTGGCCTGATTATCACTATGCTGCATTGGCTGATTTGATAGTAAAACAACATGCTAAAATTATTATCTTTGGTTCAGAAAAAGATAAAGCTGTTGGTGAACAGATTATTGCCAAAATGGCGCATGGTGATCAGTGTATTAATCTTGCTGGCCAAACAAAATTAGAACAAGCGATCAACTTGATTGCGGCATGTAAAGCAATTGTCACTAATGATTCAGGCTTAATGCATGTTGCAGCTGCACTTGATAAGCCTTTAGTTGCACTTTATGGACCAAGTAGCCCTGATTTTACTCCCCCATTATCAAATAAAGCAGAAGTCATTAGACTCATTACTGGCTACCACCGAGTTCGTAAAGGTGATAGTGAGCAAGGTTATCATCAAAGTCTAATTGATATAAAACCCGATCATGTTTTTGAAACATTGATGAAACTTATCGTTCGCTGTGAAAAGAGTAATTAATTATGCGTGTATTGGTTGTTAAAACTTCATCAATGGGTGATGTGTTGCATACTTTACCGGCTTTAACCGATGCCGCCAACAATCTACCAAATATTACATTTGATTGGGTAGTTGAAGAAAACTTTTCACAGATTCCAAGTTGGCATTTTGCTGTAGATGAAGTTATCCCAGTTGCAATAAGACGTTGGCGAAAAAACTGGTTTGCTAAAACGGTTCGTGAAGAACGCCACCAATTTATAGAACATTTAAGACGACAACAGTATGATTGCATCATTGATGCTCAAGGTTTAATAAAAAGCGCATTTTTAATTACTCGTAAAGCGCGAGGTATTAAGCATGGCTTAGATCGACAAAGCATCAAAGAACCCATCGCTAGTTGGTTTTATGATGTTAAACATCATGTCCCTAAACAGATGCATGCCATAGAACGTGTTCGGATGCTGTTTGCTAAAAGTCTTAATTATTTGCAACCTGATTCAATCGGTGATTATGCTATTGCTCGTCATTTCTTAACTGCATTACCTGATGATAACCAGAAATATTTAGTATTCCTTCATGCTACTACTCGTGAAGAAAAGCACTGGACAGAAGAAGCATGGCGAGAATTAATTAAATTAATTCAACCAACAGGACTAAGGATTAAACTACCATGGGGCGCTCCTCATGAGCAAGAACGGGCTTTACGCTTAGCACAAGGATTTAATCACGTTGAAGTATTACCAAAGCTTTCTCTTAACGAAATCGCAACGATTATTGCGGGTTCAAAAGCTGTAGTGTCAGTAGATACAGGATTAAGCCATTTAACAGCGGCACTAGATCGTCCTAATATAACTTTATTTGGAAAAACCGATCCAAACCTAATTGGAGGATATGGCAAAAACCAACACAGCATCATTTCAAAAGATAAAACGATGCAATCAATCACATCCAATGAAGTTTATCAAATGTTAACTGCTTTTATTTAAATTGTATTTGAGTTTCAATAAATAGGAAGATAATAATATGAACAAATATCATGAGCTAATTCGTGAAAGATATGCTCAAATTGGCAGTAATGATTTAGGTTATATTGAAGATGCGTTAGGTGCGGTAATGATGGTACTTAATGAAGTAGTCGATAATCAACTAGTACCTCAAGATCTAAGAGAAAAAGCCGCATACGCTGCAGCTAATCTCTTAATAAGTGATTATGATGTTAAATAACGGTCGGAAGATTGATTATAAAACGTGTAGACAGATCATCTGATTCAACATAAATATGACCCTTATGTGTATCGATAATCGATTTTACAATAGCCAAACCAATTCCGGTACCTGAGCTATCTTTGTTATTTCGATGACGCGATTCATCAACTCGATAAAAGCGGTCAAAAAGATGAGGTAAATGACGACTTTCAATCTTTTTACCAGGGTTAGAGATGATAATTTGAATTCGTTTTTGCGTGAGTTGACCCAATTTAATCTTAATTGTTTGATTTTCAGGGGTATAACGAATCGCATTGGAGATGATATTACTTATCGCCCGCCCTAACATCATTTTATCGCCTTGAATATGAGAACAATTACCTTCAAGTTCAAAAGTAATATTTTTCTCATCAGTCAAAGGTTCAAAATATTCACACATTAAACTAATCATCGAATGTAAATCTATATCGATAAGATTAGGTACTAGCTGATGATTATCGGCTTGTGCTAAAAAAAGCATATCCGATATCATCTGAGACATTTTTTCATACTCTTCTAAATTAGAATATAAAATTTCTCGGTACTCTTCTGTAGAGCGCGCATTATTTAAAACAATTTGCGTTTGTGTCGTTAGATTTGTGATTGGTGTTCGCATTTCATGGGCAATATCTGCGGTAAAATTGCGTTGTCGTTCAAAGACATCTTCCATTCGATGAAGCATATTATTAAACGCCTTAACCAAACTCACATATTTTACAGGAACCGAAGCTGTTGAAATACGATAATTTAAGCTTTTCATATTAATTCGTTCAATTTTTTTAATTAAACGATTAATTGGTTTTTGTGTGTAATAAATGGAAATTAACGATCCAATCAATGCTAACACACAAGAAATAGCAATTAGTAAACCTAATCCATTTCTCAATCGATTTATAAATTCAAGCTGTAAATTGCGCGCTACTGCAACTATTGTCGTATATTGACGCCCTTCATCCAGTAGAACTCTGGAAGCACCGATACGATAAGATGATTTATCGATATTCCAAATCGCCGTACTGTTTTCGGTAATCAATCGTTCAAAATCTTCTTGTGATAAAGCAATAGATAAATTAGGACCACGAGTGCGATACACAATTTTTCCTGAATCATCAATGATATAAACAAATAAATGATGATGACCTGTCAAGATGAGTAGTAGATTTTGAAAGAATTCATCTCGATTTTCATCGGGTGAATAATAGGTAAGTTCTCGTTCGATTGAGGTAATAACTGAATTCAATTCCGAAACATTTTGCTGAATTGAAATTTTTTCAAACGTATGTTCAATAAGATAACTGAAACAATAAAGTAGCCCGCAGGTTAGCAGGCATACGATAAGTGGTATACGAAAAGATATGAAGTTACTCTGCTTCATCCAAGACATCTAATTTATATCCCATTCCACGGACTGTATGAATTAATTTAGGTTCAAAATCGGCATCGATTTTGTTCCTCAATCGCCTAATTGCTACATCAATTACATTGGTATCGCTGTCAAAATTCATATCCCATACTTGTGAAGCAATAAGGGATCTTGGTAAAACTTCTCCGGGATAACGTAAAAAATATTCTAGTAATAAAAATTCTTTATTCGTTAAATCAATTCTTTTATCACCTCGGGTTACTGTTCGTTTAGGTAAGTCCATAATTAAATCAGCAATGCTTAATTGATAATTATTGACTTGTGGAACGTTTCGTCTTAATAAGGATTTAATTCTTGCTAACAATTCAGCGAAAGAAAAAGGTTTAACTAAATAGTCGTCTGCGCCTAAATTGAGTCCTTTCACTTTATCTTCAACACTTCCCATTGCAGTAAGTAAAATAATTTGAGTATCTTTCCCTGCTTCACGCAAAGACTGTACAATTTTCCAACCCACAATATCAGGTAGCATTACATCAAGAATAATCAGATCATAATCTTCAGTCATTGCTCGATGATAACCATCGAGTCCGTTATCAGTAAGATCTACAATAAATCCTGATTCAACTAAACCTTGACGAAGATATTCACCGGTTTTTTGTTCATCTTCAACAACTAACAATTTCATATTGAATATTCCTTAATGTTTTATCAGGTTATCGAAATTGCATAATGCAGTTATAGGATATATTAGGAAGTCAAATGACATCATGACATTTCAGTGACTATTTTGTAATTTTGCAGTCATTAAAACGTCTGTTTAGGTTTGCTATAGTAGCACCACAATGATTCATGAGGCTAGACAGTATTGTTTCATTGTTTTATTTCCTTTCATCCATTCCTTGCAATTTAATGCAGCCCTAGTTTATCTAGGGTTTTTTTTTGCTTTTTAAACCACTTAATATGAAATAATTGGAATAAAACAGTTAATTTGGCATAAAATTTATCTTATTTAAACCAGATTAACCGTTTTTGAATATTATTGATATTCCTTTTTACGTAATACAATACCTGTTTCAATATGATCAGTATAAGGAAATTGGTCAAACATAGCAAAATGTTCTATATAATGCGTTTGAGTAAGTCGTTGCAAATTATCTTTTAAAGTATAAGGATTACATGAAATATAGACAATTCGATCATAACTTTGAATGATATTAATCGTTTTATCGTCTAATCCCGCTCGAGGAGGATCTACCAACACAGTTTGACAATGATAATCTTCTAAATTAATACCATTTAATCGATTAAAATCCCTCTCTTTCCTAATGGCAGAAGTAAACTCCTCAGCAGATAATCTCACAATAATTAAATTATCAATATTATTGATTTTGATATTATGTTGTGCTGAATAGACGGAAGCTTTTGCAATCTCAGTTGCTAAGACTTTATTAAAATTTTGAGCCAATGCAATCGAGAAATTACCGTTACCACAATAAAACTCTAGAAGATCACCTTTCGACTCTTTAGTTATCGAAACAGCCCATTCCAACATTTTTATATTGATAGCCGCATTAGGTTGAGTAAAACTGTTTTCAACTTGTCGATATTTAAAAGTCTTATCAAATATTGGTAAAACCTCATCAACATAATCAGCATCAATGGCAATTTTTTGATTACTTGCTCGACCAACCAGATTAGCATTAATCCCTAGTTCAGCTAATTGTTGTTTTAAACGCTCAGCAGCAATTATCCATTCGTCACCTAATTTTTTATGATACAAAAGTGTTATTAATAACTGCCCACTAAGTGTAGAGAAATAATCAATTTGAAAAAGCTTATGACGCAAATTATCGTTATATTGAATTAAAGGTAAAATCGACTGCATTGCCTTGTTAATCAGTTTTGAAGCAATAGGAAAACTATCTATTCTGACTCTTTTCTTCTTATCATACATTATATGATAAAGCTCATCACCATTATGCCAAATTCTAAATTCAGCACGCATTCGATAATGACTAATAGGTGAAGAATAAGTCACTAACTCGGGTAATTGAAAATCAGATAATATCGTTTTTAAATTGATTATTTTATTTTGTAACTGCTGGTTATATTTATCGTTCGAAAAAGATTCTGTCATATTTATAATTCGACCATCAATTTTGATAAAGAGTGAATAGTATTTTATAATTTCTAAAAATCATAATTCTATCATAATCCCCAGCTTATGATAAGCTCATACGCCAGTAGTTGCCTATCAAATAAAGCGTCTGCAATTAAAACAATTTTTACTTTCATATGATATGATTGGTTGCTGATAAAGATTGTAGTTATAGCGATTGCCGTTATAATGTGGGGCAAAATGATAGATTAGAAGAGCACTATGACAACGCAAACTTTCTCTGATTTACAGTTAGATGATATTTTAATTGAAAATCTGCAAGCGCAAAACATTAACGAACCCACAGCAATACAAGCACAAACTATCCCTGTAGCCCTAGACGGTAAAGATGTTTTAGGATCAGCACCCACAGGAACAGGTAAAACATTGGCATTTTTAATTCCAGCGGTACAACATCTGCTTGATTTTCCACGTCGAAAACCTGGACCGCCAAGAATATTAATCTTAACCCCCACTCGAGAATTAGCTATGCAAATAGCTGAACAGGCAAAACTACTAACCAAGTCAACACACTTGAGTATAGCCACGATTACAGGTGGGGTTGCTTATATGAATCATGCCGAAGTTTTCAGCAAAAATCAGGATATAGTCATTGCAACAACCGGACGTCTATTACAATACATTAAAGAAGAAAACTTTGATTGTCGTGCAGTAGAAATACTAATTTTGGATGAAGCCGATCGCATGTTAGATATGGGGTTTGCTCAAGACGTTGAAACCATTTCAGCTGAAACGCGCTGGCGTAAACAAACATTACTATTTTCAGCAACGTTAGAAGGTGAAGGATTACATAGTTTTGCTAATCGAATTCTTAACGAACCTGTTGAAATCAATGCTGATCCTTCTCGAAAAGAACGAAAGAAGATTTTACAATTTTATTATCGTGCTGATGATTTGACACATAAAGTCGCGTTGTTAACTCACTTATTAAAGCAGGAAGAAGTTAAAAAAACTATCGTCTTTGTTCGTAAACGTGAACGCGTACATGAATTGGTTTCACTGCTGCATCAAGCTGGAATTCATAGTTGTTATTTAGAAGGAGAAATGGTTCAAGCCAAACGTAACGAAGCCATCAAACGGATGAATAACAACACGGTCAACGTACTGGTAGCAACTGATGTTGCTGCTAGAGGGATAGATATTGACGATATTACCCATGTTATAAATTTTGATGCACCTAAAACGGCTGATGTCTATTTACATCGAATTGGTCGAACCGCTAGAGCAGGGAAAAAAGGTACAGCAATTATGTTGATTGAGGCGCACGATAATGAGTTATTACAAAAAATTGAACGTTATATTCGTGAGCCTATCAAATTAAGAACAATTGATGAACTACGCCCAAAAACCAAAGCACCTAAACCAGTAACAAAAAAGAAACCTTCGCAAAAAGCTAAACAAAAAAATGTGGTTAAAAAGCGAGAAGAGACGAAAAAGAAAAAGCTAAAACAACGTCACCGAGACATTAAAAATAAGGGAAAACCCAATAAAACGATAACTAAAACCGAATAATAATTTACTTACCATAGGTTAAACTTATGAAATCAATTGCTGATAACAACTTGGCGTATCGGCTCAGATTGATATAATGATTCGCATATCAAGCATCTATAATAAAAGGAAAAATGTTATGACATTAGTCACTCGTAAAGCACCAGATTTTACTTCAGCAGCAGTACTAGGTACTGGCGAAATTGTAAATAATTTTAATTTAGCTGAGCATATTAAAGGTAAATATGCCGTAGTATTTTTCTGGCCTATGGACTTCACTTTTGTATGCCCATCAGAAATTATTGCATTCGATCACCGTTTAGAAGAGTTCAAAAAACGTGGTGTTGAAGTAATTGGTGTCTCAATGGACTCAGAATATGTTCATAATGCATGGCGTAATACACCACAAGATAAAGGTGGTATCGGAGAAGTGAAATTCCCTATCGTTGCCGATATAAAACATAGCATTATGCAATCTTATGGTGTTGAACATCCTGAAGCAGGTGTCGCTCTTCGTGCATCATTTTTTATTGATAAATCAGGCGTTGTTCGTCATGAAACAATTAATGATTTACCAATTGGTCGTAACATTGATGAAATGCTACGTATTGTTGATGCTTTCCAATTCCATGAAGAACATGGTGAAGTTTGCCCTGCACAATGGACAAAAGGAAAACAAGGTATGCAAGCAAATCCAAATGGCGTTGCTAGCTACTTAAAACAACACGCTAATGAAATCTAAGTTGAGAAACATGCTATTATAATTAGCTTAGAAATATTTTTGAAAAACGCAAACCGGAGTACAACTCCGGTTTTTTTATGTTCAAACGCTAACTACAGTCAGATAACGTTCAAATAGTATTTAAGTTATTATCAACGCAATATGTTTATATTAATGCCCGCTAACATTTGAAAATAGGTTAATAATAACCACACCAAATATAATAAAGCCCATACCAATTAATGCTGCTAGATCTAAAGATTGCTTCATAAAAATCCAAGCTATCAAACTGATAATAATAATCCCGATCCCCGACCAAATCGCATAAGCAATACCGACAGGAATTGTTTTTAAGGCCAACGAAAGAACATAAAATGACGCGCTATAACCAACAATAGTAATTATTGAATATAATAAATGCGTAAAACCGTTAGAAAGTTTTAATGAAGAAGTTGCAATCACTTCACAAATAATCGCAATAAAAAGTAATAGATATGAATTCATATTATGACTCATAAGTTAGTTGAAATAAAAAATGAAGACTCGCCATAAATCTTAGTGTGATCTATACAAACTCAGTAAACACACAATTCAGGAAAAAATAGAATAAATGCAGGGGTATGAGGGATCAGAAAAGAGCTATTAAAAAAATACTTATTAAACATATAACGTTTATTATCCACTCAACACCTTGATGTAATATACCACTCCTCAATAATAAAGTAAAAAGTTAAAAGAAAACCGATTACTTTTTAGTATATTACTTTTCGAGTGATGAGTCCCTTAAAGTCATTATCAATTTTCATTGATTTATACATTTGATTCAGAACTTTTTATAAATTACGCTAAACGATTAAATATGTTAATCAGCACGACAATTGCTCACTATTTTTGATAAAATAAAAAATACCCTATTAAAAGATTTCGGTAGTCGATTCAATCTCAAACATTGAAAAAATTGTTCAAGTTCGATTAAATACCGCACTTCAATTAGCATTCAATACTCTTATCTTATCAACATCATCTCAAAAAATATTCAGCTATTAAGTAAACACAAAATGCTTAATAATGAAATAATTAAGCTAACAATGATAAATCCAATTAAAAATTTACCAACTTTATAATAAAACCTATTTGTCTCATTTTCTCGCTTCTTTCTATTGAAACAAAGCAAAAGAATACCTATGAGAAGAATTGGTAAATAGATATACCAAAAATAAAACGGTGCAACTATTAACAGAATTAGAATTACTTGGCCTGTAGTTAGTGAAAACATTTGGAATTTCTATACTTAAATAATTATAACGTGCTATTAAGAATCATAACAAATCTATGATTCAACTTCATAGAAGAGAAATAGTATATGTAACGCCTTAATAAATCAATAATTATTTTCCAAGATGTGGGATAATAGTATTGGATGAATCTGGTGAATGGTGGGTTGTGAGGGGATCGAACCCGCGACCAATTGATTAAGAGTCACATGTATTATTATTTAACGTGTTTTTAATTTATTAATATTCAATTAGTTATGAGGTTAGCCAATTTAAAATATGTATATTTATTCACTATTTTTTGTTATTTTTAACAAAGTTTACGGCACAAATACGGCACACTAATTTTTTGCGATCCACTTCCCACAATTTCACTTCAAGTCACACTCCAAAAAAATATTAGTTTATGATGAATAAAACTAACTAATCTTTCATAACATGATCACAATAAACTATACAAAAACAATTTACATACTAACCGATCCAGACACCGATTCAATTTACGATTGCGACAATGATTCGTACTTGATTTTTCCGTCATGCGATATACACAATGATTGGTGGTGTTTTTATAAAAACGGTAGATTAAACAAAGTCGGAATTTTTGAATCGTATCAAGATGCCGTAGAGCATGTTAAGTTGCAGCTTGACAATTTATTTAGTTAGTTAACTACAGCAAATTGTAAATAATATAGCGAAGTCTACAAATTTTAGTGCAAAATAATAAATTTTAGGATGCACTATGTTATTTCTATCTAGACTATTCAAATCAACAAAACCTCAAACAGTAAATAACTGGCTAGATGAATATATAAAAATTCTCGATGGACGCAATTTAAAACCAAAAACGATCGAAATTAAAACGTATTTAATAAAAGTTATTCGTCAGCAAATTGGAGATAATCCTCTCACACAAATAACTCCACCTGATATCACAAAATTAATTAAAATATATACAGACCAAGATAAGGCTCCATCCGCAAAATGCATGTATCATCTGCTAAAAGACGTGTTTCGTGAGGCGTACGCTCACGGTTGGAATGACAGAAACCCAGCTGAACCAATCAAATGCCCCACAGTTGTGGTCAAACGTTCACGGATGACGTTAGGCGAGTTCAAAAAAATATTGAGTGAGGCGGAAAAAACAGGAAACAAAATAATGCATGACGCTATGACATTAGCATTAGTCACAGGTCAACGTCGTTCAGATATAGCTGAAATGAAAAAATCAAATGTTAAACGAAATTATTTATTAGTTGATCAATACAAAACAGGTGCAAAAATCGCGCTACCGATAAAACTGGAATGTAAAAAAATTGGCACTAGTTTACGAGACATTATTGAATCAGCTGATAATGATTTTTTAGTCAGTCGTAATAATGAAAAAATAAAATTAGACGATATAACGCGTCAATTTTCACGATTACGCGATAGAGTTTTTAATCGTGATTATTGGACGGGAACACCTACCACTTTCCATGAAATTCGCTCACTAGCAGAACGTTTATATAGAGAACAACGAATTGATACAATGACATTATTGGGTCATAAATCTCAGCAAATGACTGATAAATATAATGATAGTCGAGGTCGTGAATATAAAAAACTGAGAATAAATTAAACCTATTTACATGGTAGGTAGCCATTTAGTGTGTTCTGACTGGATTGGTAAATGGGATTTTTCGGCATTTCGTCGTAGTGAGTTGCCGTTCGGTTGGTATTTTATGAACGGAGATAATTATCTGCTTAGTTCGCCACAAGGACAAGCATTAAATAGTTTATCAGCTAATTATAAAAACGATCATCGCATTACGATTAAAACTATTAACGGTCTACAATATATTAACGTGCCAACTGCATTTGCTCCAGATGGACGTGGCTGTTTTATACGTGCTGTGGATGGAACTACTCGGCAAGTAGGTAGCTGGGAGGATGATGCTATACGTAATATTACCGCCCGATTCGGTAATATTCTCGCCTCGAAACTAGATGCGAGCGGTGCGTTTAGGGTTGATGCCGTTGCTAGCCCAGCATATGGCGGGAACTCCAGCGGATGGCATACAGCTGTATCGTTCGATGCGTCGCTAGCAGCACCAACCGCAAATGAGAATAGATCTATAAATATCGGCATGACGCCAGCAATTTATTTGGGAGTTTAAAATGATTAATTATTATTACGATAACACAAACGATTTAAAACCATTTACACATCAATTAGAAGCGAACGATGACACATTACCACCTGATAATGCGTTGCGAATTTCTCCTACATTTAAAGAAGGTTATTGTCCGTGCGAAAAGGGAGGGAAATGGATTCACATTGAAGATAACCGCGGAAAAAATGCGTATAATATTGAAACAAAAGAAACTGTTAAAATTGATTATCTAGGTCCAATAAAAAGCGGTTTTACGTTATTAGAACCATTCGATTTTTGCAAATGGAATGGTAAAAAATGGGTACTTGATGAAGAGCAGAAAAATGCTTTTATCATTAAACTAAACCAATCAAAATTAGCAAATTTGTTATCTGATGCTAATAGTGAGATAGAAATCTTGAATGACAAAATAGAGCTTGAAATAGCAACAGATGATGATAAAAAACTACTTAAAAAATGGAAATTGTATCGTATACAACTAAAATCTATTGATACAAGTAAATTAGATATTGAATTACCAGTTAAGCCCTAAACGGGCTTTTCAGGAAACAAGGCATTAACATCTGACGTATCAACACGAGTTAATAATATGCGATATTTTTTCCATTTTTTAAGTTGCACTTCTTCATCAGCCTCTAGCATGTCTAAATCTATAACATCCTGTAAAATAGCTATTTTTTCGTTAGCCTCGTTGATTAGTGAGATTTTCATAGCTTTATTTTGCGAGACAATTTGTTCGTCAGACAAATGAATAGGGGCAGGTTCAACCAGCTTTAGCTTTCCTTTTACCTCTTTTAAAGCCTTGCCTTCTTCATTCGCTTTAATAGCCATTTCTGCGTATTCTTCGTTCGTATATGTCATGATTAGTACCCCCTTACAGTCCATCTAACAAGGGATTGACATGTGTACGAAGAAAATGATGCGAGCCGAAATGATGCTTCATATAATTCAGCATACGCAAAGTCAACTCTAGCCCAACCACCAGCGTTAATTCTATCAACCGTAACACCATAATTTCTTGTTCTCATCGGTTTAATCAAGTTAACCAAAGTTTCACAAATTGCATTAATACGCCCTGTTGTTACATTAATAACGCTAGACTGCTCAATAAACCCATCCGAATAAACTCGATACCAGCTGTCGCCATTTTGATATGATTCAGTAACATGAGCTCTGTTATTCAGCTCTGTTAATTTAGATTGAATATCTGAAACATCTGTGATGACTGATTTACCGTTTACACTAATTGAAGCAGCATCAATACTGCTACCTACCATGTAAATAGGTGCTCCGTTAACCTCTTTTTTGATGGCAGGAATAGAACCAATATCATCAGCCGTTGGTTTATTGTTAGGTGAGTAAACACACTGACCATTTTCAGTTAAATTTTTAACATCTAATGAGCCATCAATAGACTGATTATCTACACCAGATTTTTTTATGAAAACTGAAGTATCAATTGATGAAACAGCATTTTTAGCGTCATCTGCTGATTTTTTAGCAGATTGCTCAGAGGTTTTAGCTGCATCTGCTGAAAATTTGGTTGCAATAGCATTATCTGCTGATTGCTGGGCTGAATTTTTTGCATTTGTTGCTGACTGATTAGCTAAATCAGCTGAGTTTTTCGCATTATCTGCACTGTTTTTTGCTGCTGTGGCACTATTGGTCGCTGACGAACTTGCATTTTTAGCTATATCAGCATTTTTTTCTGATTGTTCGGCGTAGCCCTTACTCTGTTCTAACAGTTTAATAAGTTCATTCGAAATTGCATATTGGGATTTTATTGTAACTTGATTACCGTCTGGAGCGGTTAGAGTAACCTCATCTTCACTCGTCAATATCGTTTGCCAAGAATCAAGTTGAATTTGATAATAATTCAACATCTCAGATATTCTTAAGGCTAGTGCTTCAATAGAAACTTTTGGTGATGTAGGGATTTCGTACTTAACCCCTACTTTATTTGCTCCGCAATACTCCTTAGCTAATGTTAACTGCGTATCAGATTGAATGGATGCAATCTCATAAATTTCTATTGCATTTGATAGCTGTAAAATCAACATTTGCCCAGCGCAAATACCAATCAATGGGTTTGCCCACCTTGTATTAACGCCAGTTACTATTTTACTTTTATGCTCAATATTGATAGAGCCTTCTTTGTACCAAGACATATGTTTCCTTAAATTTTTATAAAAACCATAGTTTTAATGTGTTTTTTTAAATTAAATTTTAGACAAAAATAATGTTAGCTTTCCGGGGTACGTGTTTATTCCTGGTTCCCCGTCAACTCCGATACCAGGCGGGGTATTCTTTTCATTAATAAATGCATATTTGATACGAATGGATTGTCCACGCAACAGGGTATGTTCAAAAATACCCTGTTCTATATCAAGAAAATATTTTTTACTACCATTATAATAAACCCCGCACACACTTAATTTTAAAGATATAATGCCATTCACATAAACAGCTATATCAATTGAACCACCGTACGATGTTATAATTATTGGCATTGACGTGATTCTTCTGTCATAATCACATGGAGGTATATATATCTCAGTGCCCCTAACTACATTAACAGTCCTTAAAACATCCCCTTCTAACTGATCGACTCGTAATTTATTTATTTTACAAGTATCATTAATGACTACATTGTTAAGTTCGCCCGATGTCGCTATTATTTTCCCAGAAATATTGGCATTAACTGCATTCAATACCCCCGGATTTTTTAACAATTGCCAACCTGACACTCCATACTTATAATTATCAGACTGAATAACATTACCAATTTTTGCGTCAGTAATAGTCCCATTACCAATAACTGCATCATTAATGACAACTTGATTCCCATGTGTCGTAAAAACTGGTTGAGGATTCCCATTTGCCGCATTCATAATCGAAAACCGATCTTGTAAGAAAATAACATTAGATTGCATACCAGTTTCAGTATTTTCAACCCCCATTGTCATACCAGCGACATACTGTTGACCTTTGTCATCCACTTCTACTTTCATCGTTCGATGAGCTGAGATTTTCCCATTGAGATTATTTACCGTTTCACTAACATCTGAAATAGATGTTGTAACATCACCAACTTTAGTTTTAATAGCTTCAATTGATTTAGCTGTGGCAGCATTTTGTTCTGCTGTCGTTTGTTTTAGTTCTGATAAATTACTACTAACATTTCCATAGTTAGAGCGAAGCTCCTTCAAAGCGATTGCCGTCGCCTCTTTTTCAGTTAATAAAACAGAATTCGTTTCGCTGATTTCTGCTGCCAAGTTGCCATTTTCAATTCTACGGCGTCGTGTCTCAGTATCATTTGCCAACGCATTTTCGATAATTGATTTAGCATTCTCAATTGAACTAACAGCCGTGTTATCTACCGAATCTACAAGCGAATTCCATGCGTCTGTCTCTTTTATTTCGTCCATAATATGGTCGGTCAAATCATTAGTATTTGTGCTAGAAATACCTCGCACCCACTCTGTCCAATCACTAACATTGCCAATTTTGTCAACAATTCGAGCGCGATAGAAAAACATCTGACCAATTTTTAATCCAGTTTGTGAATAATTACAGCTAGGATAAGTCACATTTGTTAGTAGCAACGCGTTGTTTTCATCTTCATTAATTGAATATTGAATTTCTGTATGACTGGCATCACCGCTATTGTTGGGAAGCGACCATCTTAAATCTATTCCAAATACAACATTGTCACTCGCCTCAAATCCGATTGGTTTATCAGGCTTGCCAATCTTTCCCTTTATATATGTTGATTTAGAATATCCCCATGGAGATGAAGCGTTAATTGCGTTTACAGCCCGCACCCGAACTTCATAAATGCCAGAGTAAATACCTTCAACACTGAAATTTGAGCCGTTCGTATTTCCAACATTAATCCAAGCGGAATTGTCTTTACGCCATTGAGCGACATAATTTGTTGCGCCATCTACTGAATCCCAGTTTACATTCAACGATGCTACAGACAGCCCTTGAGACACATAACTGCTCTCCGAAACAATAATGTTTTTTGGAGCAGTAACGGAGCTTGGAGGGGTTACAGTTATTGGTTTAGGTTCAATTCTCACACCCTCATCAATATATTTGAATTTTTCAGGATCGTGTTGAACTGCTGTTATTGTAAATTGAGCATTGCTATTAGAAGATACAGAGGTTACTCTAAAATATTGAATAGCGATATTGTCGCTATCTATGCACCAAACTGCGCCAGCAACTGGCTCTATTTTATAATTCGAAGTAACTGTAATAGTTTTTTTATCGTCGCTAATAGATTTTATAGTTCTACTTTGGGCGGTACCGTCTGGTAAATTGATAACCAAGCGATCACCAACATCATATTCTACCTCCCTATCTAATGTTATTTTTCGCCCAGCAACTGAATGAATGCGCCCCCCATTCTCTTTGCCTGACCGAGCGGGGTCGGCTACCCCAATAATACGAGCGGGTAATGGGATATAACCATCTAAGCCAACAGTAAAGGCGACAACACCGTCTTTTGCATTGGATAATAGTGCCCAACGCCCACGCCTTTGCGCCTCGGCTTGAGAAGTACACCCAATTGCGGTTAACTTCATGACGTTAACATCGTATCGACGCATTAAGTTTAAATCCCACACGGGTTCAACATCATCATTGAAGTGGTTATCAGGGTTTGAATATGCAACTAAGCAAGATGTATAACGATTTTTATAAGAGCCACCTGAATAAGTGAAGTCGCCAATAACATTTGACGGGTGATAGATGAAATCAGGCTCATCTTGAGGCATGTCTGCGGTTAAACATATCTGATCGTTACCCCAATAGATGATACCCCGAAAAGAGGCGATTAAGTCTTTTAGTACTGTATAAGCGTCTTCTTGGCTTTGAATGTATTCATTGCAGGCAAACCTTGGCTCTTTACCGCCTCGTCCATCAGACACCATCTCGTCACAGTACTGTGCTAGTTGATAAATTGCCCATTTATCTATCATAGTAGCATCAATTCTTAGCCCCATTCCCGCTATCTCATCTTGCATTAAATAGTGAGCAAGCCAAGCTGGGTTGTTTGTATATGCCATTTTAAAGGAGCCTGTCCATGTGCCAGAATAAGTTCGCGATACTGGATCGTAATTGTCGGGAACAGGAACAATTTTACCCTTTAAGAAACAGCTTATTTTAGGCACTGAACCATTAAATTGGCTTGCATCTAGTTCTATATAAAGTAATGCTGTATTGGGATAACGGATTTTACTGTCAATCACTTCTGCATAAGAAGATACCCCAAAGGCGTTAATTAATTTGCTCGACTTAGAATCGGGTGTTAATCGTCTAACACGAATTGTCCATCCGTCTATCGCGTTAGGTAAATCAATGCGATGATCTCTTTGATACTCAGATGTGGTTTTACCATCAAATTTCCCATTTACGACTGTTTCAAAAGTGCTTCCATCGGTTGATAAATCAATAGCATAATGGGTTACAGTTCCGACGGAATCGCCATTATCCTTATATTCCACTTGCGTAGGTAAGTTTAATTTAATCCGTACTGCATCGAGGTCTAAGTTAGAAAAAGACCTAACCCAAGGTTTATTTTCTTTAACAATATAATTAGCTCTTAGTTCATTGCTAATTTCGGGTATCCCTTGAATATAATCTTGAGTTTGCGATCCGTTACGAAACTCCCATTTTACACCATCAAAATTTTGAGAGCCGTCTTGATTTGCCAAAGGCGTGTTATCAATAAAAATATTTTGAGGTGTTAAATCGCCTTGAATTTCGCCCTCGCTTAACGCAAGTAAAACCTTAAGCTTAGCTGTAGAAAGCAAATTATCAGGTTGTTCATATGGCTTGTGTTGTTTCTTACTACCGCCCTTTTGACCTTCTATTAATTGCATAATTCACCTATTGTTGATCTTCTGAATAAACACCCGCATTAATTACTGCCCCGCCAATCTCTCGTTCTCCCAATAGTACAGAGACTGGGTGACCAACTGCATCTGTATTAACGGGACCACCAAACCCATAATTTGGTTTGTTTTCCGCGCTTGACGATGTTCCTGCGTTGAATTTAGGTTGCGGGGTAAGTAATTGAACAACTCCGCCAAGCATCATACTGATGCCAAGCCCTGTTAAAATGGATGTTGCGCTAACCGTAGTAGCAGCCATAGCTGCCCCCCATGCTGCTAGTGATGCTCCTGCTGTGAAAAATGCCGCAACCAACGCAATAGCACCGATAACAATTTGGAGCATCCCCCCGCTTTTAGAACCTTGAGCCACTGGCATGATCATGTAGTTTTTGCCTTTTGCATTAATATCGAACTCATCAATACCAATGTTTTTACCATCCACGAAAAATGCAAACTTAATGCCTTTCATGTGCGCAGAATTCATATATTTTTCAAAACCCTTTTTCGTTGCACACAATGCCCGTAAAAGTTCTTTAATATTTTGTACATCGTATTGGTGATTTTTACCAAATTGTCTAGCCATAGCGCCTTTAAATGTTATATTACTGAGCATTAAATAAATCCTTATGTCTTACTATGCGAACTGTTCTATCTCGAAAATATTTACCGTAAGGAGTGCGTGAGGATAATTGACCGTATAAGTGATGCAGAATGAGGTTATCACCTACATAAATAGCGGCATGATTAGTCACTGATGCGCCAATTCGCATCATGATCACGTCCCCTGTTTTCATTTCTTCTAAACTGACCTCAATAAATCCTTCAGCTTGCCAGTTATCGTCGTATAGTTTTTCTTTGCCACTTTCCCACCACTCACGATCAACTGAATAATTTTTTAAATTAATTCCATGTTCACGCTTGTGATAATCCATAATTAAAGCCCAGCAATCAGCGTAGCCAATCAACCATGGACGCCCTGTATAATCTCGATTGATTCTTGGTGAAATAGTGCAAAAATCACCGTCTGGATAAGACATAATCCCCCATTCAATGCCTGAATGATCACACTGGATACGGTCAAATTCAGAAGGGACTAGTATGGGAGTATCAGGGTGGGAATGAACGACCATAATAATTTCCCCCTGTTTTTCAGCGTCCAACTGTTCATCAGGCGATATTAAAAAGTGTTCGGTTGGATTATCGGACATATTTTTACAAGGAATGTATTTTTGAGTTTTACCTGTATCAACAATGAAACCGCAAGCCTCATTTGGGTATTCACTTTCAACATGTTTTTTAATTGAATCTAATAATTTTTGTCGCATATTATTTGCCCTGTAGATTTGCTGCAGGGAATCCACCAAAAGGAAGTGGGTCGCTACCATGGCGAGCCTTGCAGTCCTTCAAAAGCCCACCGCACTCGTCCTTGGCTGGGTCATCGGTTGCAAAGCCATCTTTAGTGAAATAGTTATTACCCGCATAATCACAGCCTGTTCCGCTGCGGTACCAGCCACGCATACACCAAGTACAAACGGTGGTGATTTGCCGTGTAGGAAGTTGTAAATTTTGGATGTCAAAAGGTGAACACAGTTCAAATTCAACCATTTTTTTTGTTTCTGGTTTTTTGCTATTAATAAAAAATAATTGCACGCGTTCTTGAGTTGGGTCAGCGGTTGGATTGCCATTTACCCAGTTTGAGGCGTCAAGATATTTAGCCATCGTTGTATGAATTCTGACTTTGGCTTGGACTAAATCATCATAATCAAGACATAGTCTTGTCACTCTGTTATCGATATTTCCAACTGATAGTTTCGGCGTTGGTTGAGAGCCGACACTGCTTAACTCAATGTCTTTTAGTTCATAGGGATAGGGTAGATACTCTTTCCCTTGCCATTTAATTGATGGTAAGTTATCAGCGACAAATGACGCCCACCCTTCTGCGGAAATGTTATGCGCATGAAATCGGAATATTTCATCAAGCCCAAACTTAGTTCCGTCAAGTTCAACAAGCTGTATAAGCTCATTACCCTCAAGTGTTTGCAGGTCTTGTGTAATTGGCATTTATTTTCTCCATAAATGAAAAAACCACCCGAAGGTGGTTTATTAAATGAATTGATATAATTTATGGGGCGTAGGATTCTATGAATCTAAATGAAATTGAAACAACTTTACCGCCAACGAAATCAGATTTTATAGACTTGTTCTCAACTCGGTATAATTTTTCCTCACCGTAAGGGTTTTTCCATTTAAATGAGTTGATAACATGAGACCTTAGAAAATTTCTCACATCTCCAATCTGTTCGATTTGCCCTGTATAAGTAAGCTCCCATGCCTCACTAGCGTTATTTATTCCGTTCGTAGAAAGTTGAGTATAACCATCTCCAAAACTCGCTTCATTAACATTTAATGAGTCGGTGCCAATTGGAGTGCCCATCGTTTTCCACTTGAATACATCAGTCATTTTTTACTCCTTATCGAGACCGTATTAAGTTATAGACATCTCCACCAGGTGATACAAGCTTCTGAATGGTTTCATTAACTTGCTTTTGAATAATTGCTGTCATTTGCCCCTCAATTTGTCCAGAATCTAAATTTTCTTTAGATGTTTCAGTGTTATTTGAAGCCATGTTTACTGCAACATTTGTTGTTACGTTTATCCCGCCTGATGATTTAGATTGACGCATAACGGCAATGGGTGCAGGTCTTGCATTCACGTACCCTCCATCCGCATAACCTTTTTGGGCGCTCTCCATAAGCTCATAAAGATTATTGACGCCAATACGCTTTGTTGCTTCTTTAGTAAAAACGAATTCACCTTTATGGACAATGCCCGCAGGCTCATACTTATTGCCTCGTCCAGTAAAACCAACGCGACTAATAAGCTCCTCAACACTACCGCCAGTTGCGTAGCCTCGCATGTAACCACCTGTATAGGCTTGCTGAAGCCCTCCAGTGGCTTTACCTGCTCCGCCACCTCCTCCGCCACCCCCCATCCAACCCATTGCAGATTGAATAGCCTTCGCGACTAACATTTTGTTAATAATTTCTATGATGTTAGTCAGAATTGATTTAGTGAGTGATTTGAAGTTCATTTTGCCTGTCGTAACAAATTCAGTCATTGCGCTGGAAACTGAGCTTAATGCCTGTTGCGAGAAGTCACGAAACGCACTGAATACATTTTTGGCGGATTCAGCATATTCTTCTAAACCAACTTTTAAGCCAGTAATCCAATCGCCTTGATTGATGTCTTCCTGCTGCCAACTCTGCTGTAATGCCTGTTTGGCTTTGTTATACTCCTCGGTGACTTTTGCTATTTCATTCGGGTTTGTAGTCCCCTTTAAAGCGATGTCACGTTGAGCGTCCAGTTCTGACATTTCATTGTATCGATTGGTGTTCTTAGAAGTCATACCAAACGTAGCTTGAGTAGCTTTTGCTTTAGCTGATAAATTGGTCGCATACTCTTGCATTTTAAGAAGCGCTTTAGTTGCTTTTTCGTATTGAGCAATTTCATCGCCTAAAGCAGCATTTTTAGCATATTGAGCAAGCAAGGCGTCCTTATGAGCAAGAACATATTTTTCTTGGGCTGATAGTTTGGATTTATTACCAGTGCTTTCTAAGACTTGAATTTGCGCTTGTAAATCGAAGTATTTTTTACGTTCTGCCGTGATGGTATTAACAGATAAGCTTTGCTCCCGCAGTGCTTGTAATTGGTTCTTAAGACTGATTTCTTGCTGTTGTGAAGTATGCAATAAGTTGGTTGCCGAGCTTCCTCTTTCTGCGTTGTTTGCTCTAATCTTAGCTTCAGCTTTTCTTCTCTTTTCATCAGTTACATAATTGTCATCATCTGGTTTATATATTTTGTTGGCTTCATCAGCCTTTTTATTCATCTCCGCAATTTCAGCTTCTGTGCGCTCACTGCGTGTCATTATCATTTGTGAGTATTGATAGAAAGGGCTTTTTTTAGGGTCTGCCCCACCTGTTGGGTCATTAGCGAATAGCCTTAGAAACTTTAATTTTAATGTTGCGTCATCAGCTTCTTTTGCTATTTCCTTTAGTCCGTTAATAAATGATTCGAACTTATTATTGTTACTTCCTGTCGTTAGATATAGTTGACTAACTTTTTCTATTAGTTGAGTGATTTTTTCTTCTGTTTTGATTGAATCAGTTTCAGCCTTAATATCTGAAAGTTCAACCAATAAATCTTGAGCCTGCTCTTTTGATATACCAAAGTATTCAGCATAAGCTTCAATTTTCCCTTCAATTCCACTAACTGCATGAAGAGTTGCCAAGTCTGTCGATTTAAACATTGCATTTAAATCTTGACCACTTTCTTTGATTTGCTGAATTCGCTGTAAAACAGAATCTAAACGAGATTCCCCATTAGTTGCCTGAATAATGCGATGTTCTGTCCAATAAGATTCCATCTCCTTAAAACTATTTTGAACCTTTGTTTTGACGCTTGACATTGTTGTTTGGGCATCTTTTTCGGTATTTTTTAGCAATGCCTTAACTAATGACGGGCTTTTCTTTAAAAGCTGTGTCATTTCGTCAGATAAAAAGGTTAGCCCAGTGCTTTTATCTGTAGTTAGTGCTTTATTTAACCTCTCCTGAGCCGCCGCTAATTTATCGGTAGCGCTTTCAGATTCAAACAACTTAGGTATCATACTTCCCAAGAAGCCAACTAACGCTGAAATGCCTATGTTAACGGGATTAAGAGACGTTAATAGCGTACTAAAAGTATTGCCAATACCATTCTTCATGATCATTGACATACCAAGCGAGTTCATACCTGAGAAATTACCTCGCATAAGTTGCATTTGCATCTTAGCGGCTTGATTTGTTGCTAGTCGTGAGCTTTGACTAAATGTACGGGTTGACGTATTTACTTGGTTTAATTTTTTAATGTAAACATCAGCGGCCGAACTAACACCAAGCTGAGCGGCTCGATATTTCAACAACTGCTCTTTTGTCATGTTTTGAGTTGCGAGCTGTTCTTTTAGTTTATTAAGAAAGTCTGCTTTTGCTTTAGTTGCTATTGTTTCAGCGGTCGTAACTTCCTTTTGTTTGACTGAAATATCGGATAGCAATTGAGAATAATTATTTATATCAATTCGACCGTTTTTATAGCTTTTGTTGAGACTGTTTCTCACTCGCTCCAATTCTTTCGAAGCTGTGTTGACATTTCTCAAGCTATCAATCTGATTCCTATAGGAAATATATAATTTATCGCTTAATTCCGAAAGTTGCTTTCTGGTTGAAATTAGTTTTCTTTCCGCTTCGGCGCTAGCTCTAGCCGCTTTCGCTCCTTTAACTGCGTTTTGATAAACTCTATTAAAGTCTTTTAGCTCTTCAGCGGTTATGTTTGGTACTCGCTTTTTTGCTTCTGCTAATTCGTCAGTGGCAGATACAACTTTCTTAGTGCTTCTGCTGAAGTCGTCCAGCTTTCTATTTGCCTCTTCGACGCTTTGCACATCAATTTTCAGTTTCAGCGATGTAATTTCTTCCGCCATAAATTTCTCCAGATATCAAAATTTCTCAAATGAGAGAGATAAAAAATAAATCTTATATTTATATTGAAAAATACTTATAAATCTTATATAATACTTATGTTAAAATTGATTAGAAAAGCAAAATGAATAAAATTATCTATCAAATCAAGGCATTGAAGCAGTTGCGGAAAATACCTAACAATAATCTAATTCGTAATAAGATTGATGGTTTAGCTGATATGCCAAATTGTATTAATGTAAAAGCATTGACTGACCATAAATATCAATACAGGTTAAGAGTTGGTAATTATCGAGTGTTTTTTAATTTTGATGGCTATATTCATATTGTTTCTATTGAAGAGGTGAAAAAACGAGATGACCGAACTTACTAATATACAATTTATTAATAACGAACAAGGGCAACCGCAATTTGTGGTTTTACCATACAATCAATATTTAGAGTTATCTAAATCCAAGACAATTGACATTGAATCTGGTGTACCAAGCGATGTCGTTAACATGGTTTTTGATAATAACTATTCGCCAGCTCAAGCGTGGCGTGAATATTTGGATTTATCTCAAGTTGAAGTGGCAAATAGAATCGGTATTAGCCAGTCAGCATATTCTCAATATGAAAAAAGCCAAAAGTTAAGAAAAACAACGCGGATTAAAATTGCTGAAGCACTACATATTAAGCCTGAACTTTTAGATTTTTAACTCTTCGCTAATGACTTCATAATATGACAAAATTTGTTAACAAAGAATAAAAGAAACCCGAACTAGGCGGGTTGTGATCTTGGTTAGATTTTATCTAATAATAATTTATTGATTAATGATAATTTGATATCTTAACCATTTATTGCGTATAAATAATAATACTATTAATCAATGCGTTAATATATATGATCGATATTCAATTGATTTTTGGTTTAAGGCTTAGATTAACATTCAAGCATTTTTTATCTTCGTAAATAATTAAAATTTACTCCATTATTCTTTCGCATATCAATTCTGTTTTCTCTTTATTGTTGTTAGTTTCGTCAACTTCATCTCTGCTTTCATATATTGTTTTTATTTTAAATTTATCAGAAGATATATATTCAATAGAATTATTGTTTTTAGTGGTTATGCCAAAAGCTGACTTAGATATCGATGATTCCCCGCTAAAATAATTTAGATTAAATGGATTAACTTTTTTTTCACTCTCTACCCAAAGCTGATTATCTTTAGTATAAAACCTTACTAGGGTTTTATTTGTCGCTTTTCCATGAGAAGCATCAAAGTCCTGAAAAAGACCATTTTCCCATTTTGCGTTGTATCTAGCAAATGTACACCCCCAATCCCCAATAAGCATATCTTCAGTGACTTTTTTCTCACCACAGCCAAATAAAGCTATACTAACTAGAGTCATTAATATTAATTTTTTCATACCATTCTCCTTAATTTTTCGTTAATAGTATGTTATTTAAAAGGTTGAGGCAATAAAAACCACCCTTAGGTGGTTATTTTGATTTATTCATTAATTTCAGCGCTTCCCCTTCCATGATTTGCAGATCATTAAAAATGCGTTCATTTTCAGGGATGTTATTAACTTTCATTACCCACGGGATACAGTTGTAATCAAGCCCTGTAACTCCTGCCATGCTAGTACGCCATTGAGTACACATTGCCTTGAATAATCTAAAAGCATCTAAATTATCTTGCCATATTTCTACATACTCTCCTTCGTAGTCCGCTTCTGATAAACCAAAAGCCGCCAATTCATCCTTTGACGGCTCAGGGGTATATAAAGCAATGGCAAGGTCAATTAGTTTTTTTCGCGTTGACCTAACATCTCTTTGTAATATGTAGACATAATAGCTCGAATTGCTGCTGGGTAGTTATTTAACAAGATATTCATATTTTCTTTATTAAACTCCTCATTTAAGTTCCAGCCCGATACCAATTTCATCACAAAATCAATCTCTGGCTTGTTTTGTAGTTCATTTTCCAGCTCAATAAGCGTATCTTTAATATAGTGTTTAAATGTTAGCTCGATTTCTCCGTCTTCCTGTCCTGCACGAGGGATTAAAACTTTGCATTTGAAAGTTGGGTCTGCGACTAATTTAAATTTTGCCATTATGTTAATCCTTATTTATCTTTATAAAATGTGATAGCTGGTGATTCAACAGTCGTATGAACTTTTACAACTTCAATATCGTTGATTGCTGTCTCTGGGGTTGGATCAAATGATATTCTTACCGCGTCATATCGGGTTTCTTTAGCCTTAGGGACATACATCTTCATCGCTACAGCATCATTTGATTGGTCTAATTCTTGTAGCACAGAATAAACAGGTAAAGAACTATCATGACCGACGGTATATATTTTACTTTTAGCTGATTTGATAGTAGGTAATTGTTTTTCTTTGTCATCTTCAAGAAATTGAATTTGGACGTATTGCTGATCGCCTCCTTCGGTAGAAACCTCTTTAATTTGAGGTAAGCGCTCCCAAGCTGTGATTTTAGTGACTGTCCCCGCTCCTTCTCCCGCTGGGAACATGTTTACATTGACAGTATTAATATTGCCTAGCGTAACTTCTGCTCCATTAACACGAGATATTCTAGCCACGATATAATCAAGTTTAGCCCAACCTGATGTAATCATAACTTCATCACCTACCACTAACCCATGGTTAGTTTTCAAGGTGACAATAGCTTCTTTGGTATTAGTAATGACGTCAAACGTTAAAGTGTCACCTTTTGATTTTTGCACGTAAACACGCGCACCGTTAGGTAAAGCAAATGCCATAGTATAAAACTCCTAAATATGATTAAATTAATGTGTCAGCACGATAATTCATGCTAACAGGTATTGTGTACGTGGTTTTATCCGTAATAGCAGGATAAACGCTTGGTACTGAATTGATGTAAAGTGAAAAGTTACCCTTGGTTAACTCTGTATTGAGTTTGAAATGCGTAATAATCGCTTCTGATATCTGCTGAGAGTGTGATTTACCAGTGTTAATTGGAGCTACTACGCTAACTTGATAAACTCCTTTGTAAATCCGTGAATTACCGCCCAAATCAAAGCTGGTTGTGATTGCTGGCAATATGTTGGATTTCAAGTATATTTCGTCATTGGGTGTTGCTTCAATGTTTTCATAAATGATTGGTAAACCTAGCTGGTTGGCAATGATATCTAAATGCGATTCTAGCAATTCTGAAATTGTCGAAATCAATTATTAACCTCCTTTTGTGGCGTTTTCAAAATGAACTTGAGCATTTAGTGCGGCGACCCTGACAATGCCGTTAGGCGCTTGTTTAGAGTGTCCAAATTCTAATCTCACGCTATAAGGTAGGTTGTTAGTAAAGTAGATTGATTGAACGCCGTAAGTATACCGCCCAATTTGCTCGATACCATCTTTTAATGTTTCCACTCCAGACGGATCAATTCTATCCAATTCACCAGATGCGGGGACATTAAAGGTAACTTGCCAGTTGCCACGAAACCGCCCACCAGAATAATTTGCTCTTTTTTTGATATCCATTGAATCGTGAACTTTCAGACCTTTTTTTAATCTTCCGTTTCTAGTTAGATTGTCAGGATCATCTCGCAAAGATGAATTATAGTCAGAAACGGCAGTGTTATATGCTACAGCGGTTTGATTAATCGCCCACAATTCAGGCTGTCCTACTGGTGACATTCTGATAATATCTTGCAGAATTTCAATACAGCCCTTTTTAACGACAAGCTCATTGTTAGCCTTAGCCTTATCAACAAATGCATTGATCGATTGCAGAAAATCATTTCCATTTGACATGCTATGCCTTCCTTAGTTGAGCTTTGTAACAAATTAAAACATCAGCAGGTTTTACAGGATTAGGCTGTTTAATCAGATATTTTTCACCGTCAATAATTACAATATCATTGATTTTTAGCTCGACATTAGCAGAAAAAACCATTTGAATATCGCCTGATTGAATGACAGTGCCGTCAATCTCAATAGGGTTATAATTGGTTTTTATGCCTGTTGCGCTGAAAGTCTGATTTTCTGTGACAACCTCTTTACCATTTACAATAGAAACCTTACCTTTTCTCAAGACTAGATATTCCATACCATATTTTGAAATAAGCCTTGTTGCCGTTTCTTTTGAGCGAAGATAAAAAGACATACTACCCCCTGCATATTTTGACGATATTGCTGGAGTAACAAAGTCCATTTAACAGTCTGTTGATGAAAGGGATTTTAGGTAAATCATATTTACCACCAGATTCATAAGTTACACTTAAAGCCCCCGCTATTGACTCACTTAATACCTCTTTACCACCATTAACAACAGGTAGCAAATCAATATCATTGGAATGAATTGCTAGGTAGCATTGTGCATCAATGATTTGTTGGGGTATTGCGTCACATGGAATTTTGCGAGAATCTTTGACAATATCTTTACGTGGCCATGATAATGGTTGACTTTCATTAGAGGGTTTCCCTTTCCAATTAATAGTCTCCAAATAATCCATAGCCTTGTTAAGCAAGATAATAATCTTTTCATCTTCATCTGGTAGAGATAACCCTCTATTTATTGCAAAATTCCTACAATCATCGACAGATGCGTAACTGTTAAACTCAATTGAGTTAATATCAGTATTAAGCATATTTTCACCTATTTAACTTTCCATCCCTCTTGCTCCCAACACTTAATCATATCAGGGTGAACTTCGGCTTCTTTAGGTTCAGAGTCAGGATTTAACATTGTGACAGTTTTTTTCTGTTTTTCCTTTTCTTTGCGCGAAGCTTCTTCTGCTTGTCGGCGTTCTTTTTCAAGACGATCTTGCTCAGCTTTTTGTTTAGCTAATTCTTGTTGTTTTAGCTCGTTTTCGATACGTATCTGCTCTAAACGCTCCTGTTCGGCTTTCGCTTCTGCATCTGCCTTTTCTTGTGCATCCTTAGCCTCTTGCTCTTGCTTCTGCTTTTCCATTTCACTTTCAATTTGTGATTCATCATTTTCTTTTAACTCATCTGGGTTTGATGGGTTAAGTTCTTGTTGCCCTTCTAAATCAACTTTTTTTTCTTTTTTATTATTAACTACAGGTTTTTTAGCCATTTGTTTCTCCTAAATGGGGCGTAAAGCCCCTGTTATTAACCCAAAATAATCGCCGCATGACGAGGAGCTACTTCCTTCACGCCCCATGCGAGACCAATTTCGTAACGAACTTGACGATATTGACGATATAAGGCAACTTGGAAGGTGATACCTGAAACAGGATCAGTGATATTAATCACATCATCGGCTGTATCACCTCCTTCTGGCATTGCAGGAGTACGACAAGCTAATAAAATCGCATTGCGATCAAACGCCATGTTGGCAACGTAATTACCGCCAACGGTAATCGCCGTGTTGTCAGCTAAATCTTGACGCAAACCAGGTTCGGCAATAGTAATGGTAGTTGCTGTTGCAGCGGCTACAACGTATTTATTCATATCACCAGCGAATGTCACAATATCACCGGCTTTGAATACACCTGTACCTGTATCGATTGTGATAATGCGATCACCCTCTTTTTTCTCACCATTAACTAAGTACCCCGTAGCGCCACTTGAAGCAACACGCTTAACCCCTGCGGATGTATGAAGATTAAAGCCCTCAACTCGTCCGATAACGCCTTCACGAAGTAGAGATTCGGAACCTGCTTCATTTACTTTAAATAATACCGATTGCTTGCCACGAACATTAGCGACCGCATCAGATCCTAATACCATTTGCAAACTTGATGTTGGAGCCCCGTTCTCTTCAAGAATTTTACGAGCATTTGCAAAATCGGTTAAATCCTCTTTAATTCCAAATGGTGTAACGCCTGCTACGCCTGTTGCTCGTGAAGCACCATAAAACAACCCACCCAAATCCGACTCAACTTCATTGCACAACGCACGAAAACCTTGTGCAAACTGATCGGCTAAAATGGTGTTATATTGACCTGTAGGACCAACCGCAAGTTGTTCCTCGCCATTCCATTTGATTGGAGCCATTTTTGATTTTGTAATAACAACATCAACGGCACCAATCGCTTGATCGCCGTCGTTCGGAGCCGTTGCCGCAGGCGCAATATCAACCAAACTTGCAGCAGAAGTAACGGGCGCTGAAACTGTTTGCCCTTTTGCAGCTTGGTCGGCTTTTGCATTGCGAGCAACAGCAGGAATAAAACCAACTTGTTCACGGGATACCGTATCAAGCGCGGTGTAAAGTGTAGGGATAAGACCTGTTAAAGTGTTAGCCATTTATATAATTCTCCATTAATCAGTAATAGTGACGCCGTCTCTCAATGTCGCTTGTCTATCCAAAGGACTTAAAGCGTCGAAAGCCGATCGTTTAATTGTTTTTTGACCCATTTGGTGTTGTGTTTGTGAAGCACCACCACCTTGATTTCCCGAAGCTTTTAGGATGTGGTCTTTTTGAGGGTAGTTATCAATCAAGAACTCTAACGCTTCATCAAATTCAGCTATCTCGCCCGGTTTAGAGCGCGAATAAATTTTATTCCCAGATTGATCATATGCAACGACCTTGCCATCCTCAATTTTGAAAGATGTTCCAAATCGTGACTGCACAAAATCAGCGGGGATGGCAACTTTATCCTTAATGAATTTGGAGCTATTGAATCGCCCGCCTATCATTTCGTTATAAAGTTGTGACTGAAGCTCTCTATTCTTAGATTCCGCTTGTTCGATTTGCGTTTGATAAACCTTAGTGATTTCCGCCTTAACCTTATCCACCTCGCCAGCATCAATTAATTTTTTTTGATCTAACTTGGTAACAATTCCCAATGCCTCGATCGCCTTTTCAGGATCAGTGATGTTTGCAAACTTCTTCAACTCTGTTTCAAATTTTTCTTTAGCTTCACGGTGCGCCTTCGCTTCGCTATTTAAAGATGAAATTTTGTTGAGTGATGCGACTGCATCGAACGGAATCTCTTTACCGTCATCATGCACGTAGACTGGATTACCGTTCTCAATAACCGCATAAGTTGTACCATTAACATCAATTGTTTTTAATTTCATAAGTTCTCCGTCTTCCGACTATTTAGTGGTTTTCCAACCGTTACACTGCTTTGCATCCGCTTGGCAGCAGAAAATAAAAAGGTCGCATATAGCGACCTTGTAATAAAAATTAGTTAATTTGTTCTTGGGCTTTTAATTCTTTGAGCGTTAACACATGACCATCACGAGTAAAAAACTTCTCAGCCTCAATAACTCCCTCTCGTAATAATCTTGCTCTTTCAACCCCCAATACTTGTTCTTGCCTCTCTTTAGGTTGTGACTGTAGCCATTCTAAATAAGAAGTTTTAGCTGGAACCTGACCATCCATTGATGCTCTTGTGCCAGTCGGCACTTCATCAATATCAATCCCCAACTCTCTGTAGCTTTTAAGGATAAACGTCTCAACAGATCGACAGCAAAAATGTAATTTACCGGGTCCATCGCCGTAGGGAATATTATGCCCAATCGGTTGATTATCGAGCGTATACCGCTTTAAATCACGAATAATGCACATTGGAGTGGTACTAGTATCAAGAGTAGACAGCCACTGCTTACCTTTGATTAACTCATTATTGGCTTTACTGAATTCATCACGAGAAGTGGCGGCAGTGTGGGCTATAGCAGAATGAATTAATGATGATGCATTTCTTTTGCTAATTTCTAAAACACCATCTTTATACCTGTTCTTTTTTGTGCCCCTAACTCTTTTAATAATTTGTTCGGTTGTTTCACCTGTTGCATATCCAGTTCGCACAGCATTTGTAACGCGTTTAAGTCTGTCATCTTCAATGTTGCTAACCCATTCAGATAATAAACGCCCTTGAAATGGTTTAGATTTTACCGCTGAAAATAATTGATTAGGCGCAACCTGCATTAACGGATATTTAGAAGCAACAATATCAGGTAATAACGATTCAAAAAGTGAATATTGATAATTGCTTTCATACTCACAAAATGCACCTAATTCACCAAATAGGTAATCAGAAAATGAGCTTAGAGACTTGACACTATTAAGCATTATTTCAAGTCGTGATATTTTAAAATCGCTTGCTGATAAATCATCTAAGGCAATATAAAGTTGAGCGCTAAGCTCTTTATCGACAATATTAAGAAGTTTTAGTGATTCTTTGATTAGATTATTTTCATAACCGACAAGATTAATGCGATGATATATGGCTTCATCACGAAGCTTGTTATTGATTGTCATAAATCACCCGACAAATTGAGGGTCTGAATCTTTCAACTCTTGAATGACATCTTCTGGTTCTATATCTGGGTCGATAAGCCCCAATCGTTGATAAGCAACTACAGCGTCAACATATCGAATATCGCCCGATTGTCTCAGCGCCTGAACAGCTAACGCCCCGCTTGCGTCAATAGTTTTTCTTGCCAACTCAACTTCAGTGACTACATCAACGTTACCACCAGTTTTTAAGCCAACCCACTCAGCCATCACATCCAAAATGTTATCTAGTGAATCTTCAAGAGATGACGCCATTGTGAATAACGGCGAATTAGACTGCATCTTCTCTTCTTGAGTTTGATCAATTGATTTCGTAGATGTGTTTTGGTCTCGAAGTAATTTAGCGCCTGCTAAGCGCATTTGTTCAACCAAATCAACGAGCGATTCCTTCCCAGCGTTAACTGAACTACCAGAGTGTTCGACATACTCAAGCCCTTGCGTACCTCTGTCACTGAATTTTGTTGCGCATGAGCTTCCAATGGTTAATTCTGCTCCATCTTCAAGCCCGAAGGCAGTAAGGATTGGCACCCGTGCGACATGCAGGATATTGTCTTGTTCGCTTTGACTTTGCCAGTGTTTGATGTTCAACAAAGCAAGATTAAGCAGTGGCGGAGTGCCTTTCATAAATCCAATTTTTTTCGTGTATAACGTGACTAATGATATTTTATTGGATGATGTTTCCCACTGGTCTGCAATCAACCATGTGTCTTTATCCTTGTCTTTCTGCCAAATTGTTACTCTGCCTATTTCGAGATGGCGTATTTGTTCCACTTTTGTTTGGCTATAGTCATCTTTATCCGCAACAATAGTTTCTTTGATTCTGAGTTCGGTTAAAATAACTTTCCCGCCAACATTTTTAGATTTCCATCCAATTATTTGACGAGGATTAAGCATAACAACATACGGACGCGCTCCTATTTCATTCTCATCAGCTTTAGTCTTAATTTCTTTATTAATTCGCGGATAATCAACCAAAGCGTGAGCTATACCATATTGCATAGCTAAACTAAAAAACTGTTGCGCCCAAACATCTAAGCAAGTGCCCTCTAAGTCAATGTCTTTCAGAAACTCGGCTATCTTGTTAGGCACGGTATCACTTAATTTAATTGGTGAAGCAAATACGCGCCCTATATTTTGTTTGATTGTTTCCTCGTACGCAGGCAATAAAGTGGCTGTTTGTAAACGCTTTTTGTATGAATCGTTATCTTCATTAACCCACTGCGGTAAAAATGATTGTCCTAACGTTCTCATGTGTAACGTTCCCCCCATTAACGCATCGTTAATGTCCCATGCCTCTATCATGTCATTATAATCGAGGTTAGGAGTTGAAATATCTGACATAATTTTAAATCCTTAGTTGGGTTACTTTTCCACTTGGTTTAACAATTGGATAATCTTTAATAATAAAATATCCCGCGGCATCATTAGGGTGATCGTTGTCTGAACCTTTATCGGGTTCACCATTATCAGCCCACGCTTGCTCTTCAAGGCATTCTGTATAACGCTTGCACTTATTTGTATTCACGAGATAACGCCTTTCACCCTCTGCATTTAAAAACATTGCATTCATTGAGTTTATGCGGTCTTTAACTGGCGGGTTTGAAGCGTTAACAATAACTGTAAATCCAGCCTCTCTTAGTTGTGCAATATCGGTTTTGCTGGCTTTAACCGTTTTTCTTGAATCACCCGAAGCATCAGGATAAATATAGATTTCACGGCTTTTGATGTAGTCGCCACCGCTATACTTCCAGTACCGCTCTTTGATTGCGTTGATGATTGCAGGGGTATCATAAATATTAATAAGCTCATCGACTGCGATAGGCTGTCCATTCCGTTTGATATGAACAATACCTGCCATTTTACCCACGTTAAAGTCCATTCCGATGTAAAGGGTATCTTTATCCGTCATTTCCTCATCGGAGTGATTTAATTTGCGGTTAAATTGATGATAAATCGTCCCTGTTTTAAGGTTTACGAATTGACCATCGATATAAGCATTAATAAGTTGTGGTGGATATGATTTTTCTAATGAATCGACATAATCACTGGGTAAAAATGGATTAGACAAGGTAGAAGCTTGAACCATTTCATAGCCATCCTCTGGGCTTTTTTTCCATTTTTCATAAACGAAGTTAAAACCCTCTGGAGTAGTGTATGCGCTAACTCTGTTAAATGGGTTTAAAATCCCTCTTGGCTTTTGTCTGTTACGAGCAATTATTTTAACCCACGCTTCTTGCGCCTTCAGTTTTTTGAGCGTATCTATTTCATCAACATGCGCCCTGTATGATTCATAACCGATAATGCGAGCAGGATTATCTAAAGTTCTTAATACGAAATCACCAATACCGCTTGAAGATGTGTAAATAATGTTTTCAGATTTATTATATTTATACCTAACACCATACTCACTGAGTTTATCCTCCATTCGTGGAGCTAAAATTAATCTGATGAGGTCATAGGTTGGCTCATATAAAGCTATTAGCGCATCGCTTGAAGTTCTTGCATCACGAAAAGCTGAGATGGCAAGCGTTTCTGTTTTACCAGTACCAAACCCGCCAACAAACGCTGGGTATTTACAAGCAAGATTAAAAAATTCAACCTGAGGCTCCGTCATTGTCACCTGTATTTTCCGACCTAGCAATTATCACCTCCATTTCAGTTATAGGCTCATCTTTAGCAATGCTTGCAAGCGTGTCCGAAAGCTCTTTGTTTTCAAGTTTCTTCCTTTCTGCATCTAGTGACATCTGAACAAGTGAAGCCCTTCTTGTTTCCAGTGACTCGATTCTCGCTGTTAATCTGTCGATGATTGCCCCGTAATCTCTGCGCCTAAATTGTTTTACTGTAACTAATTCTTCGTAATCTGGAATTCCTCCAAGTAATGTTGGAGATTCTGAATAAGCCTCAAGTTCAAGTTGCTCTATTTGCTCTTGCTGTTCTGCTTCAGCTTTTAATGCTCTCATTAAGCGGATTTTAGTTAATCTAAGTTCATCATCTAACGAACCCAGCTCAAGCTCTGCTGATAACAGTTTTTCTTCATCTGTGAAATACTGAGAGTATATGTTTCCAGCCTTGACAGCATTTTTATTATTTTTGGGAGCGCCACCATTTTTGCTCGCTCCCCCATGTAGCCTACATCTAGTTTTGCCAGCTAATGGACTTCTTTTACATATCCCGCCATTGCGGGTTTTTGCCCCGCATAACGACATAAAAATCCTCTTTCATGGGGTTTGTTTTTTAAAAGCCCATTAAGGGCTTGAATTAAGATGCTGACGCTCTAGCATGTGATGCTGGTTGTGAGCGTCGGCTATATCTAACAGGCTTTGAATTGTTAGGAGCTAAACCACGAGGAATTGGGACAAAGTAATCCTTACTACTAGGAACTTTAAACCCTTTAGCTCTGTATACAACACTACCCATTACTAAGAGCCTGATAATCTAGCTTTAGCTGATTTTTCTGCTCTACGACCTACTTTTGAATCATAATCATAAAAGCCACGCATAATATGAACCTCCATAAACGAAAAAACCGCCAATCAAGGCGGTTGTAATTAATAAAAATAACTTAAGCTACGAATTTAGCAAAGTCTTTATCTACCTTACCGTCAGGCAAATATTTGATATTAGCCTCTGGTATATCTATTCCTAATTGTTTTGCGACTTCAACACCATCAAGGTATTTATCACCAATCAAGAATAAATCCATTGCTCTTAAAAAAGCGTCTTTTTGCTCTCTTGACTGAAAGCACATAGCAAACCAATATTCACTATCAGTTGTGTTTTGGAATCTACTATTTTCGGTTTTAATGCGCTCTCTAAATGATGCCTGCACTTCATCTAAATCTGCTTTTGAGTCAATCTCTGGGTTACCAGTTTGCTGAGGGATATTATAAAGCTTGGGTGTTTTTAGTTTTTTATTAGCCCTGTCAGCTTTTAAGTCCCTAGCCTTTATCCTTGCTTGCTCTTTTAAAGCGGCTTTTTCTTCGGGCGTTAACCTAGCCATTTAGTGACCTCTCATATCTAAATACCTCTAGTTCCGCCAATGGGAACCACTCAAGTATTTTTTTGTAGTCATTCGGTAAATGCTTTTTGAGTGGCATTAAGAACCTTAGGTCTAAGCCATCGAATGATCTGCCGAATATTTTATAATCAACGGGTAACTTAATATTATGCTTATTGAAGCAGTCAATTAAATCTTTCTTACGCCAATCCCAAATAGGGTGATATTTAAATTGCTTGTAACTTATTGTGCCATGAGTTTTTATTGCCACTCGTCGCATCGGACTGTCTGCTGCACGGACACCATCGGCTACTAATGTATCTTTTGGCAATTCATGCATTTTTACCATTGCTTGCTGAACATGGACATAATCAAAATTAGGCAATCTAGCTTGCTCTATACATAGACAATTTTGTGGAGCTTGAAATACAAAATTATTTAACCAACGATGCAATGATGGGTGGGGTAATCTAGTGATTTTCACGCCAAAAAACTTTTCATAATATGAAAGCGATTCTTCAACAAACTCAAGTTCTGGCACTAAATATAAATAATACGGGACCACCTTATCAAAATGTTCGCGAATAGCAAGCCATGCGGCAATAGCATCTTTACCAGTTGAAAATGCCAACAAAGTTTTATTTTGACTTTTTCTAACCTCTCTAATTGTCTCTATCCCTGATAAAGGAGTTGCCATTTATACTCTCCCAATATAAAATAAGAATTAACACCCACAATATATAGTAATTATTTCTAGTATGCAAGATGATAATAAACTTTTTTTGAACAATTTATTAAAAGATGCCCAACTAACACGAGCTGAACTATCGAGAATCACCGGTATATCAACTCGGCAAATTAGCAATTGGAATAATAGAGAGATACCGAAATGGGCTATAGCATATTTAGAATTGCGAGCAAAATACCTCAGATTACTAGATAAAATTTAATGATTGTTAATAATTTCATTTATTAATTTTAATAACAAATTAGATAATAGTATTGATGTAGCATAGAATATCGCTGTAACAATCCAACCTGAATATGCAATTAAAACCAACGATGCTACATTTATTAGCAAACTAATTGATTTGTTAAACTTATTTTTTATTAATGCTGTTTTGATTTTTTCAAGCGTTTGAGAGGGTGTTTTGCGCGTATCATCAATCAAAGCCCATACCAGACAAGGCAACACAATTAAAGAAAACATACTTATCAACCAAATAAGAGCAATATAAATATTTAATAATTGTTCATTCTGAGTTAGAACACTAACTATTAAAATGGTAATAGGGCTGATTTGAATTAAGAGTGATTTAAAGTTCATTATTAGATCCATTTAAACATAAAAAACCGCAATTAAGCGGTTTGATTAAATATGCGGTTATTTTTTATAACTGTTCGTAAATTTTTATACTTTATGCAGTAAAAGTGAATAGTTATTTATTCTTGTTTTTGATGTGTTTCTTTAAATTTTCTTTTTTTTATTTCACTGGTTATTTTAAACATGAATATATTTTCTTTGCCAAAGAATGATAATGAAGACTGAACTATATAATCGAGTAATGTTAATCCCCACACTGGAAACCAATTCCTTACCTCAACCGTTGGTGATTCATGCTCTAATTTACCAATATAAATCGGGTAAATACCATATGCTAATGCATAATGGGTATAATTCATTTGAATGTATTCTTTTGAAACGCGTTTAAATATTGCCACTATTCCAACTCTCCAAAATTAAAGTCCATCCCAACCATTTTTATTTTGCATTGCTAATCTCCCTTATTGCCCTTTTATCTGCATTACACTTCTCAATGACATTTAATAAATGCTCGTTATATCGAAAGCTATCACCAAAAGTCATGGGATTAGGTGGTAAATTTGGTAAGCAGTCACTTAATAGATTGGGTGGTATCGGTCGATTCACGTATGCCTTTCGCTCGGTTGTACAAGCTTGCAGAAACAGGCATAGGCACAAACTGCTTAGCGCAATCATTATCTTTGAGTTGCTCATTAATTTGCTCCTGCCGTTCTAGTGATTGATTTTCTAGTTCACGTTTTGATAATTCGTTATCTGCGATGATTTGGTTGTTTCTAGATATGGTTTGCTCTAGCTGGTTAATTTGATTAGTTAGCTCGGCATTGGCTTCTTTTAACCGCTTTTTTTCCTGATAATTGTTGTAGCCAAAATAAATAGAGAAAACAAAACCGACAATAAGTAATGCTATGCTTAATAACTTTTCTTTACTCATAGCAAACCGCTCTTATAAATAGTTTTACCGCCCTGCTTAACAGCAGTGAATACTATTTGACGATTATTTGTAGGACTAAAACCTATGTGTACCCATTGATTATGCTCTTGGATAAGTTTGTCGAATTGAACACCAGCATCAATCAATCTTTGACATATTTCTTTAGGGGTACCATATGATGAACGAAAATCAACCGCTAAGCCCTTAGTATGAGCGCTTGTTGAGACTCCGCCTACTCTTGCATTTAATGCAGGACAGCGATATCCAGAGGTGATAATAATTGGTTTATCTAATGCTTTTCTAACAAGTTCTAGCTTTATGGCTGTTAACTGCACATTTGGCATTAAATTTTGGG